>NZ_JBWBWM010000004.1:0-309183 GCF_056174665.1 Bradyrhizobium sp. WYCCWR15520 | reverse complement strand
GACCTATCCTCTTCCAACCCCATCAGGTGGCGGCCCTGCGCCGACCCCGTACAGAAGCAAGACCCCGGCGGGCGGACAACGCAAAGGGATTGACTAATCGAGGCCCGTTACAGAAGGGTGGGCAAAGGCGCGTTTGCGCCGTGCCCACCAATTCATCTCGGATTTTGCGGAAGGTTTGGTGGGCACGCTTGCGCGTTGCCCACCCTGCGAAGACGAGTGCTTACTCGTTCCCCGGATTGAAATCTTCGCTCGGCGCGGCAGGTGCGGCCATGCTGTCGGGACGCGGGCCATGCGGCCGGCGACGACGGCGCGGGAAACGCTCGCCGCGGCCCTCTTCATACCCGCCGGGCGCGCCATTCACCTGTGGCTGCGGGCCGGTGATGAAGGAGGGCAGGCGATCGACGCCGCCGGTATCGGCAACCACCGGCTGCGGCTGAGGCTGTTGCGGCTGATATTGCGGTTGCTGACGATGCTCGCGATCGCGATGATGCTCGCGCGGCTGCTGATCGCGCTGATAGGGCTGGTTGTCGCCGCGCTGCTCACGCTGATTATTGTCGCGGATATAGGGCTGCGGCTGCTGCGGCACGAAGCCCGGCTCCTGGCCGAAATGCGAGAAGCTCTCGCCCTCGTCGTCGCCGTCTTCCGTCGGCTGTACTTCGGTGTCGACGCGCGGTTGCGGCTGGTTCTGCCGGAACTGCTCCTGGGCGGCGGCGATCAGGCGGAAGTAGTGCTCGGCGTGCTGGTAGTAGTTCTCGGCCGCGACCGGGTCGCCGGAAGAGCGCGCGTCGCGCGCCAGCTGAACGTATTTTTCGGCGACGTGCGAGGCGGTACCGCGGATCTTGATATCGGGTCCGTTCGATTCGAACACCCGGGTCATCGGGTTTTGACCACGCCGGTTATTATTGTTGTTATTGTTGTTATTCCGGTTACGCATCCGCTTGTTGTTCTGACCGTTTCTCATGTCTCGCCTTTAATTCCAGCCCTGAAAGTTATGCAGTTGCCGTCCTAGCCTGATCCGATCCGGCGCGCGCTCATGCGCACCGAATCACGATGCCGTTCAGTTTCATGTCGTCGATTTCGCCAACCATCGCGTTCAGCAAAGACGCGTTCCCCAACCGGCGGCGTACCTTTGCCCGCCGGACCAAATCATTCAGCCTGCCAAAACCAGCCTAATCGTCTTGCGTGACGGCTTCGCGAGAGTGGCTGTTGCGTAAGTCTTCAAGCGCAATATCAGGCTTTCGTTCGCTTTACGGTCGAGAGCAGCACAGCTCCAGCTATTGCGCTCGATTCGACCTGTGTTTGGAACCTTTCACCCGGAGGGCTCTCGTTTCGAGAACTCTGGCCTCACCCGCATGATCTACGGGGCCAGCGACCCTGGACCGATGTTGTGGCCGGAACGTAGTCGCTCCCGGGGAATATTCCAAGGGGTTTTTTTGCGTTCCAGAGGGACTTTATCGGGCCATTTTGTGGCCCGCGACCGCCCGCGGAATGCCCGCCAGGTCGGCCTTGGGGCTGGTTGTGCACATTAACCCCGCAGCCACCATAAGCGCCTGGATGGGGCCGCTTTGGCCCTCTCCGGCCTCCACAACCAGGACGGCGCCTGGGGCCAGAAGCACCCCCGCTTGGGGAATCAGCGCGCGGTAGGCATCCAGCCCGTCGGCACCGCCATCGAGTGCGGTCAGGGGATCGTGCTTCCTGACCTCTTGGTCCAGATGGGCGATTTCCGCCGTGCGGATATAGGGCGGATTCGAAACGATCAGATCGAACGGGCCGGATAATCCGCTCGCATAGTCGCAGGCGACGAACGTCGCGCGCTCCGATAGTTCTGTCCGCGCCGCGTTGGCGGCGGCGGTCTGCAAGGCGGCCTCCGAAATGTCGGTGCCGAATCCATGCGCTGCCGGCAATTCGGACAACAGCGCGAGCAGGATCGCGCCGGAGCCGGTGCCGAGGTCGGCGATGCGCAACGGACGCTGGAGGTTTCCGCCGGCGCGCAGCAGTTCCAGCGCCAGTTCGACCACCGTCTCGGTATCGGGCCGCGGCACCAGCGTCGCGGCCGAGAGTTGCAGCGGCAGACCCCAGAACTCCCTCTGGCCGATAATGCGGGCGACCGGCTCGCCTGCGAGACGGCGGCGGGCGAAGCGCTCGAGGCGCGCCGATTCCTCCGGCGTGAGCTGACGCTGTGCAGACGTGATGATGCCGGTCAGGTCGAGTCCGAGCGTGTGACCGGTCAAGAGCCGTGCGTCGAGTTCGGCGGATTCGATGGCGGCGGTTTTGAGTTGCGCGGCGAGGGCGCGCCGTGCGGTTTCGACAGTGAGTTTGTTGCTCACGCCGCCGCGCCTTGCGCCGCGAGTTGCGCGGCCTGGTGCTCGGTCGTCAGCGCGTCGATCAAGTCGCCCAGCGATTCGCCTGCAATAACCTGCGGCAATTTGTAGAGCGTCAGGTTGATGCGATGGTCGGTGACGCGGCCCTGCGGGAAATTATAAGTGCGGATGCGCTCGCTTCGGTCGCCGGAGCCGACCTTCTCCTTGCGATCGGCGGAGCGCGCCGCATCGACGCGCTGGCGTTCGGCGTCATAGATGCGCGAGCGCAGGATATTCATCGCGGAAGCGCGGTTCTTATGTTGTGAGCGGCTGTCCTGCATCATGACCACGATGCCGGTCGGAATATGCGTGATGCGGATCGCCGATTCGGTCTTGTTGACGTGCTGGCCGCCGGCGCCTTGCGCGCGCATGGTCTCGATCCGCAAATCCTCGTTCTTGATGTCGACATCGACATCCTCGACCTCGGGCAGCACCGCTACCGTTGCCGCCGATGTGTGGATGCGCCCCTGCGTTTCGGTATCGGGCACGCGCTGCACGCGGTGCACGCCGGATTCGAATTTCAGCTTGGCGAAGGCGCCGCGGCCCTGCACCTCGGCGATGATTTCCTTGAAGCCGCCGACGGTGCCTTCCGAGGCCGAGATCACCTCGACCTTCCAGCCCTGCAAGGCGGCAAACCGCTCATACATCCGGAACAGGTCGCCGGCGAACAGCGAGGCCTCGTCGCCGCCGGTGCCGGCGCGGATTTCCAGCATCACGTTGCGGTCGTCCATGGCGTCCTTGGGCAACAGCGCCACGCGGATCTTCTGCTCCAGCTCGGCTATGCGCGCCTGCAGCGTCTCCAGCTCGGCTTCGGCCATGCTGCGCATTTCGGGATCGGTGCCAACATCAGCCAGCAGCGATTCAGCGCCCGCGATCTCGGCCCGCGCCGCGCGATAGGCCTTTACGGCGTCGATCAGCGGATTGAGTTCGGCGAGCTCGCGCGTGATCTGGACATATTTTTCGGAGTTCACCTGGCCCAGCAGCTCGGCCTCGAGCGAAGCGTGGTGGGCGAGCAGGATATCGAGTTTGGCTTCGGGTAGCATGGCGTTGTTCTCAGGCGGCGAATGCGGAACGGCAGCGTTGACGGGACAGAGCCTCGCTACAACGACAGCCCCTCGGCTTCCGCGAATTCCGTCAGCTTCTGCCGGATCGAGACGCTACCGGCCGGTGCGTCGAGCAGCGGCATCATGACCGCCTCGGCCTTCTTGGCGTCGAGGTCGAGAATCATCGCCTTCACCGGGCCATGGCCGGTTGCCGACAGCGACAGGGAGCGGTAACCCAGCGCAATCAGCGCCAGCGCGCCGAGCGGCTTTGAAGCCATCTCGCCGCACAGCGACGCCATCTTGTTCGCCGCCTGCGCCTTGCGCACAATGTCGCGCAGCGCCCGCAAGATCGGCGCCGACATGGTGTCGAATCGATCGGAAACTTTTGCGTTGCCGCGGTCTACCGCGAACATGAACTGGAACAGGTCGTTCGACCCGACCGAAACGAAGTCGACCTTCTTCAAGAGTTCGTCGAGCTGGTAAAGTAGCGCCGGCACTTCCACCATGGTGCCGACGTCGATGCGTTCCGGCAGCGCATGACCGTGCTGGCGCAGATAGGTCAACTCGCGCTCGACGATGGCCTTGGCCTGGTCGAATTCGGCGACATCGGAAATCATCGGAAACATGATCTTCAGCGCGCGGCCGCCGCCGGCCCGCAGCAGCGCGCGAATCTGGCCGCGCAGCAATCCCGGCCGGTCGAGCCCGAGCCGAATGGCGCGCCAGCCGAGCGCGGGATTTTCCTCGGTCACGGCCTCCATATAGGGCAGCGCCTTGTCGCCGCCGATATCGAGGGTGCGGAACGTGACCGGCTTGGTGCCGGCGGCGTCGAGCACGGTGCGATAAAGCGCGAGTTGGTCAGAGGAGCGCGGCAGGCTCTGGCCGACCATGAACTGCAACTCGGTGCGGAACAGACCGATGCCGGCGCTGCCGGTGTCGTCGATATGCGGCAGGTCGATGACGAGACCCGCATTGATCATCAGTTCGACCTTCTGGCCGTCCTTGGTCACGCAGGGCAGGTCGCGCAGCGCGGCATATTGCGCCTGGCGGCGGGCGCGGAACCGCACCCGCTCGGCATAGGCCGATTCGATCTCGGCCGAGGGGCGGATATAGATCGAGCCCGACGTGCCGTCGACAATGATGGGGTCGCCCGGATCGGCAATGCCGGGCGCGTTCGGCACCTCGCCGACGGCGGGAATGCCGAGCGCACGCGCCACGATCGAGACGTGCGAGTTGGCGGTGCCTTCCTCCAGCACCAGTCCACGCAGCCGCTTGCGGTCGTAGTCGAGCAGCGCCGCCGGGCCCATCGCGCGCGCGATCAGGATGGCGTTTTCGGGAAGCTGTTCGCGCGAGGGCGCATGATCCTGTCCGACCAGTTGCCGCATCAGGCGATGGCCGAGGTCTTCCAGGTCGTGCAGGCGGTCGCGCAAATAAGGATCGGTCGAGCGCAGCATGCGGGCGCGGGTATCGGACTGCACGCGTTCGACGGCGGCTTCCGCGGTGAGGCCGGTGGCGACCGCCTCGTGCAGCTTGTGCGACCAGCCATGGTCGTTGGCGAACATGCGGTAGGCTTCCAGCACCTCGCGGTGCTCGCCGCCCTCGGCAACGTCGCCGCGCTCCAGCATGCGGTCGAGATCGGCCCGCAGCTTGGCCAGCGCCGCATCCAGCTTCTTGATTTCCTTCGGCAGGTCTTCGGCAATGTAATTGGTGATGACGACGCGCGGCTCGTGCAGGACGACATGGCCGAGCGCAATGCCGTCGGAGAGGATCGCACCCGTTTTGTGCAGGGAATGCCGCGCCGCCGGTTCCGCGCCGGGTTGCGCCAGCGCCGCCAGTTCGCCGGAGGCGATCATCTCCGCCAGCACCATGGCGGTGGTCTGCAGCGCCTCGACCTCTTCCTCGACATAGGTGCGCTTGGCGCGGTTCTGCACGACAAGCACGCCGAGCGTGTTGCCGGCGCGCAGGATCGGCACGCCGAGGAACGAATGGTAGATTTCTTCGCCGGTCTCCGGGCGGAACGAGAACGCCGGATGGCTTTGCGCGTCGGAGAGATTGAGCGGGCTCGCCTCGCTCGCAACCAGGCCGACGAGGCCCTCATGCGCGTTCAGCACGGTGCGGTGCACTGCGTCGCGGTTCAAACCCTCGGTGGCATAAAGTTCGAGCGTGTTATCGATGCGCAGCACGTAACAAGAGCAGACCTCGGCCACCATGTTGGCCGCGATCAGCACCACGATCTTGTCCAGGCGCTCCTGGGCCGAGACCTTCTCCGCCATGGTTTCGCGGAGCCGTCTCAACAAGACGCGGGGACCTCCCGACGTGCTCCGCATATGCTGGTATCCTCCCCCGCGAGGCCAGCCCGCCGGGTGGCCGGTAGCTGGCGTGAAACACACGAAATACTACAATTTTATTCATTCGGCGCTGCCGCAGGCACGTGATCCCCGCCGAATCGGGATCGCCAAAACCTTGGTGCAGTTTGCGGCAACCCACCTCACAGGCCGTATAGCCAATCGAGGCTTGCTTTGCCAAGCAAAACGCCTGCCAGAAGCAATAACGTGTGTGTCAGGGCCGATGCTGCGCCCGCGAAGCGGAGATCCGCCAATCCAGGCCGGTTTGGCGATCCATGATGCGCTAAATTTGAGAGAAAATCGTGCTAGGTCTGATCCAGCCCGTAGAGCGTGTGCAGCGTGCGCACCGCGAGTTCAGTGTAGGCGGCATCGATCAGCACCGAAAACTTGATCTCCGAGGTGGTGATGGCGCGGATGTTGATGTTGCGCTCGGACAGGGCCTTGAACGCCTTCGCCGCGACGCCGGCATGGCTGCGCATGCCGCTGCCGATCACCGAGACTTTCGACACGTCGGTGGCGCTGTCGAGCCGGGCATAGCCGATCTTGCCCTTGGACGAGGTGATGGTGTCGCGGGCGCGGTTATAGTCGGAGGCCGGAACGGTGAAGGTGAGGTCGGTGGTCTTGCCGTCCTCGGACACGTTCTGCACGATCATGTCGACATTGATATTGGCATCCGCCAGCGGGCCGAAGATCGCGGCGGCGACGCCCGGCTTGTCCTCGATCTGGCGGAGCGAAATCTGGGCTTCGTCCTTGGAGAAGGCGATGCCGGTGACGACGTGGCTTTCCATGATTTCCTCCTCGCTGCAGATCAGCGTGCCCGGCGGCGTGCCGTGCGGGTCGATATCCTCGGGCTTGTCGAAGCTGGAACGGACGAACACGGGCATGTTGTGCACCATGCCGAGTTCCACCGAGCGCACCTGCAGGACCTTGGCGCCCAGCGAGGCGAGTTCCAGCATGTCCTCGAAGGCGATCTTGTCGAGCCGCCGCGCCTTGGGAACCACCCGCGGATCGGTGGTGTAGACGCCGTCCACGTCGGTATAGATGTCGCAGCGGTCGGCCCGGATCGCGGCGGCAATCGCCACCGCCGAGGTATCAGAACCGCCGCGCCCCAGCGTGGTGATTCGGTTGGTTTGCGGATTGATGCCCTGGAAGCCGGCGATGACGGCGACTTCCTTGCGATCGCCGAACCGGTTGATGATTTCCGTACCGTCGATATCGAGAATACGCGCCGAGGCGTGGGCATCGGAGGTCTTGACCGCGATCTGCCAGCCCTGCCAGGAGCGGGCCTGGATGCCCATGCCCTGCAGCACGATCGCGAGCAGGCCCGAGGTCACCTGTTCGCCGGATGCCACCACGGCGTCATATTCGCGCGCATCATGCATCGGCGAGGCATCGCGGCACCATTCGACCAGTTCGTTGGTCTTGCCGGCCATGGCCGAGACGACGACGGCAACATCATGTCCGGCGTCGACTTCGCGCTTGACGTGACGTGCGACGTTGCGGATTCGGTCGATATTGGCGACGGACGTGCCGCCGAATTTCATCACGAGGCGGCCCATGACGACGCGTGCATTCCCTGTGAGGATAAGTTAGGTGACCCGCACGGAAAGTGGAGCGCCCGGGTCGAAAGCGGCGTATACATAGCGGCGCGGTCGGGGGCAAGCACCCCCGGTTCCGTTTTCGACCCAAAATGGCGCAAATTGCTGTGGTAGCGGGTTATTCAGGGCGAGCGTATGGGCCGGTATATCGACGAAATCCTGCAACCCGGCGAGAAGGTGCTGTATTCGACCAATGCGCACTGGATATTTTTCTTGCCGGCGATCATCGGCTGGATTGTGGCGGGCGTATTCCTGGTGCTCTCGGGTGTGGTGCCAGCGGGCCCGTCCGTCCTGATCTGTCTGTCGCTGGCGGGAATATCAGCCATCGCTGCGTTGTACAAAACCGTCACCGCCTGGTTCCATCGATGGACCACCGAGACCGACGTCACCAATTTCCGTGTCGTCCACAAGACCGGCTTTGTTCAGCGGCAGACGTTCGAGATGAGTGTGGACAAGGTCGAGAGCGTCGACGTCAACCAGAGCATCCTCGGCCGCATCCTCAACTACGGCGACGTAACCGTCTTGGGGGTCGGCGAGGGTGGCAAGACCCTCGACACCATTGCTTCGCCGCTGGCATTTCGCAATGCCATCACGGCGCGACCGGCCGGCACGTAAATCATGGCCATGCAGCAAAATTCTTCCGCCGGCCGTTCCGCCACCGGCTCGACCGTGGACCCGGCCGAGGTCGCGAAATTCTCAAAACTGTCCGACGAGTGGTGGGACCCCAGGGGCAAGATGGCCCCGCTGCACAAGATCAATCCGCTGCGGCTCGGCTATATCCGCGATGCCGCATGCCGCAAGTTCGAGCGAAATGCCCGGAGTCTGAGCTGCCTGTCGGGCCTGCGGATCCTCGATATCGGCTGCGGCGCGGGCCTGTTGTGCGAGCCTTTGACGCGGCTGGGTGCGCAGGTGATCGGGATTGATCCGTCGGCGACCAACATTGCCGCCGCCAGGCTGCATGCCGACAAGGGCCATCTGTCGATCGACTATCGCTGCACCACCGTCGAGCAGATGGACCACCGCGAGCGCTTCGACATCGTGCTGGCGATGGAAGTGATCGAGCATGTCACCGATGTCGGCGCGTTCCTCACCCGCTGTGCGGCCATGGTCAAGCCGGGCGGGTTGATGGTGGTCTCGACGCTGAACCGGAACTGGAAGAGCTTTGCGCTTGCGATCGTCGGCGCGGAATATGTGCTGCGCTGGCTGCCGCGCGGTACCCATCAATGGGACAAGTTCGTCACGCCGGACGAGCTTGCCCAGCATCTCGCCAACAACCGCCTCACCATCACCGAGCAGGCCGGCGTGGTCTATAACCCGCTTGCCGACCGATGGAGCATCTCCTCCGACATGGACGTGAACTACATGGTGGTGGCGGAGGGGGTGTAGTCAGCTCCGACTGTCGTCGTCCCTGCGAAAGCAGGGACCCATACGCCGCGGCTTTTGTTGGAGGGCGCGTGGCTATTGGCCTTCATTCATCATGGACTTCAGTGGTTATGAGTCCCTGCGTTCGCAGGGACGACACCGATTTTGCGGCGCGCAATCCAGTCATGACGCCGCTTCGGTTGACCTGACCCATGCCGCCCGGCACGGTGCGGCAACTCCCCGCCGGTATTCCCGATGCTCACCATCGCCTCGCTCTGGATTCCCTTCACCCTCATCGCTGCGCTCGGCCAGGTCGCCCGCAATGCGATGCAGCGGTCGTTGACAGGGCCGCTTGGGACCTGGGGCGCGACCAATATCCGCTTTCTGTTCGGTTTTCCGTTCTCGGTTATTTTCTTTGCGGTCGTCGTGGCGGTGACCGACGACCCCGTGCCGTGGCCGACAGCGGTGTTCTGGCCGTGGCTGTTACTTGGTGCGCTGAGCCAGATCGTCGCCACTGGCCTGATGCTGCTGGCGATGAACGATCGTTCGTTCGTGGTGACGACGGCCTATCTGAAGACGGAGGCAATCCAAACCGCGATCTTCGGCTTCATCTTTCTCAGCGATCATCTGACGTTCCTGAAGGTGGTCGCTATCCTGATCGCGACCATTGGCGTGGTCATCACCGCGCTGCGGCCGGGCGGCGAAAAAGGCTTTGCGGAGTTGAAGCCGACGATCGTCGGTCTCGTCGCCGCCGGCTGCTTCGCGTTGTCGGCAATCGGCTTCCGCGGCGCGATCATCACCGTGCCCGGCGTCTCCTTCGTCACCGCGGCGTCCTACACGCTGGTGTTCGGCCTGTTCGTGCAGACACTGGTGTTGACGATCTATCTGCTCGCCCGCGCCCCCGATGTGCTGATGAAGATTTTCGGACTCTGGCGGCCCTCGATGCTGGCGGGCTTCATGGGCGCGTTCGCCTCGCAATTCTGGTTTCTGGCATTTGCGCTGACGGCGGCTGCGAACGTGCGCACGCTGGCGCTGGTCGAGGTGCTGTTCGCGCAGGGCGTTGCATATTACTCGTTCAAGCAGCCCATTTCGGCACGCGAGTTGTCGGGGATCGTGCTGATAGTGATCGGCGTGGCGCTATTGGTGGCGGCGTGATTCAAGCGGCCCCGGCCGTCGTTGCGAGCGAAGCGAAGCAATCCATAGCTCAACAAGCACGAAGATGGATTGCTTCGCTTCGCTCGCAATGACGGGAGGACGGGAGCGTCAATTCCTGTCGTCCGGCAGCACCGGTAGCGGGGAGACCTCGACGCCTTCATCGATCAGCGCGCGGGCCTCGTCGGGTGAAGCCTCGCCATAGATCGGGCGATGCTCGATATCGCCGTAATGCATCTTGCGCGCCTCGTTGGGAAAGCGCTCGCCGACATTGTCGGCATTCTTGACGATGTGATCGCGCAATTCCTTCAGCTTGGCGCGCAGCTCGCGCTCCTGCGCCATCAACAGCGGCGTCGAATCGGATGCCGTTGCGTCCGCAGGGGCGGCCGGCGCGGGCGCGGCTTGCTCGCGGCCCTTCTTGCTGACGATCTGCGGAGCCATGATGGCGCGCTCGACCTTCACGGAGCCGCAATTCGGGCAGCTCACCAGCCTGCGCTTTTCCTGGCTTTCATACGCCGCGGAGCTTTGAAACCAGCTTTCGAAAGCATGGCCCTTCTCGCAGCGAAGGTTGTAGCGGATCATGCCGAACCCCGGACCAGATGCAGATGCTCCGGGCCGGCCTTGGGGTCGGCGATGCCGAAGCGCCTGCCATGCTGCAGCGACGGCACGGCCTTCCGCGCTGTCTCCACCTTGGATGTGTCGATCTTGGCGAGGAACACGCCGGGTTCGACGCCGCCCTCGGCGAGAATTTCACCCCAGGGCGCGATGATCAGCGAATGCCCGTAGGTCTCGCGCTTGTTCTCGTGCATGCCGGCCTGCGCGGCGGCGAATACGAAGCAGCCGTTCTCGATGGCGCGGGCGCGGAGCAGCGTGTGCCAATGCGCCTCGCCGGTCTTCCTCGTGAACGCGGAAGGGACGGTGAGGAACGATGCGCCGGCTTCGGCCAGCGCCCGGTAGAGCGCGGGAAAGCGCACGTCGTAGCAGATCGTCAGTCCGATGCGGCCCCACGGCAGATCGGAGATCACCGCGGTTTCGCCCGGCTGGTAATTGGCTGACTCGCGATAGCTCTCGCCGCCGGGCAGATCGATATCGAACATGTGGATCTTGTCGTAGCTGGCGAGCAGATTGCCGTCGGGCCCGATCAGGAACGAGCGGTTGACGGCGCGCTCCGGCGAATAGCGCAGCGCCAGCGAGCCGATATGGAGATGAATCTTCAGTTCCGCGGCCAGCGCGCGATAGGCTTTCAGAGAGAGATCGTCTTCTTCCGAGGCGAGATGCTCGAACAGCGCCTTGCGGTTCAGTTGCATCATGTTGCTTACTTCGGGCGTGAGCACATAGTCCGCACCCTGGGCCGCGGCCTCGCGGATCAGCCTAGTGCCCTGCTCGAGGCTCGGCTCAGGCAACAGCCCGGTGCGCATCTGCACCATGGCGGCGGTGAAGGTGGAACCAGCGCTCATGAGGAGGCCTTCTCTCCCGCCAGCAGTGAGTCGAGCTTGCCCGCGCGGTCCAGCGCATACAGCTCGTCGCAACCGCCGACATGGGTTGTGCCGATGAAGATCTGCGGAAAGGTCGAACCGTGGCCCGCGCGGTCGTACATCTCTTCGCGATAGGCCGGGTCGGTGGCCACATTCAGCTCCGTGAACGCGGCATTCTTGCGCGTCAGCAGCGATTTGGCGGCGGTGCAGTAGCCGCAGCCCGGACGAGTATAGATTTCAATGGCAGTCATGGCGCGCCCTGGTTTGGCAAGTGTTTGAATTATATGGGAGCCCGGTGGCTGTCCACAACCCGCGCGAATACCAGCACGTCGACCTGCGCGGCCTGGGCGCGGAGCAGCGCGCGGGCACAGGCGTCGGTGGTGGCGCCTGACGTCAGCACGTCGTCGATCAGGATAACGCGGCGACCCTGGATATCAGCCATGCGATCGGCGGCGACCTTGAAGGCGCCCTGCACATTGCTGGCGCGCTGTGGCCGCGACAGACCGATCTGCTGCTCGGTCGCGCGAATGCGGCGAAGCGCCTCAGCGGTCAGTTTGACGCCGGTTTGCTGCGAAATCACCCGCGCCAGCGCGCCGGACTGGTTGTAGCGGCGGCTCCAGCCGCGCCGCCAGTGCAGTGGTACCGGCACCAGCACATCGGCTTGATCAAGCAATTCCTTCCCCGCCCGGGCCATCCAGCGGCCCATCGCGGGCGCGAGATCAGTGCGGTCCTGGTACTTTAGCGCATGCACCAGGGTGCGAGCGACATCGTCATAGCGCACCGCGGCGCGGGCGCGCTGATAGGCCGGCGGATTGGCGATCGCCTCCATCGACAGCAATTCGGAGCCGGGATCATAGACAAAGGGAATGCCGAGCCGCGGACAGAACGGCGGCGCGATGAACGACAGTTTCGCCCAGCACGCCGCGCAAACGCCTTCGCCATCCACCGGTTCGCGACAGGAAACGCACTGCGTCGGCAGCGCGATGTCGAGCGCCAGCCGCGGGATGTGTGCAAACATGTCGCGGCAGGCGCCGAGCGCGCTGCGGAAATGACTGGAGATGGAGCGTGATGGTGATGCCTCGGCGTCCATGGCGCGAGGCTAGCGCCGTCCAGCGCCACGCTCAAGTCGATAGACTATTGTTATCTGCCCCCAGCTTATGGCGCTTTCGGAAGCACGGGTCGGAAGAAGGATCGTTCATAGCGGATGAAGCAGCGAGTTTGCTTTGCGAAGGCGAGCGCTTTCTGAACGTCCGGGTCTCCGGCGCTGTCTTTCCGATATTGTTCGTATGCCGCGAAGCTCGGGAAGCTGAACATCCCAAGGGCAACGTCGCTCGCCCCTTCCGATGGCAGGAAGTACCCGTGGTGGATGCCGCCGAATCTTGGCAGCAGTTCCAGCCACATCCTGCCGTAAGCTTCGAATTCGGCGAGTTTGTCCGGATTGACTTCGTATCGCAGGTAACAAGTGATCATCGTATGATGCTCCATCGCGCCACGAACCTGGCGCTCATCAATAGCTTGGCCGCAAGTCACGCCTGAACTTCGCAAGAGATGCTTACCCCGTGATTCGAGGCTTGCGAAGGCCACGCTCGTCATGAAGAGGGATTGAGATGGATCGCTGACCGTCGTACCAACCGGCATGGCTTCGAACCCGATCGCCGCGCCCATCCTGTTCGACCGCGCGTTGTTGCGCGCGCGGTTGGAACGCGCGCGGCGCGGCGGGCCGGTGACATTCCTGCTTGATCGCGTCAGGGAGGACATGGAGGAGCGGTTGCAGGCGGTGATGCGGAATTTTGCCGATGTCGCCGATATCTGGACGCCGGGCGAATTGCTGCGAAAACCTGTTGCGGATCGTTTCCGGTCGATCACCCGCATTGATCCCTATCCATCGGAAATGCTGTCCTTGCCGCCGCAGTCTCTCGACCTCGCCGTCTCGGCGCTCGCATTCCAGTTCGTCAACGACCTGCCGGGCGTACTGGCGCAGATCCGCCGCGCGTTGAAGCCGGATGGATTGTTGCTCGCCGCGATGCTCGGCGGCGATACGCTCACCGAACTGCGGCAATCTTTTGCCGCGGCAGAGGCCGAATGCGAGGGCGGGGTATCGCCGCGCGTCGCGCCATTTGCGGATTTGCGCGATATCGGCGGCCTCTTGCAGCGCGCAGGTCTTGCACTGCCGGTTACCGACGTCGATCGCGTCGTGGTGCGCTACGACAGCGCGTTTGCGCTTATGGCTGATATCAGGCGGATGGGTGCGACCAACATTTTGATCGAGCGGCGGCGTGCGCCGACCCGTCGCGCCACCATGTTGAAGATGGCGCAGATTTACGGTGAGCGTTTTGCGGATGCTGACGGCCGCATCCGCGCGACTTTCGATCTTGTCTGGCTGTCCGGCTGGGCGCCGCATGAGAGCCAGCCGAAGCCGTTGCGTCCGGGCTCGGCGAAAGCGAGTCTGGAGGCAGCGGTGAAGCAGGTGAAGCGGGAGTGATCGTTCTTTGATGGCGGGTGGTCGTGTCAAGGGCACCGCCGCACACGCCGCCCCTTATTGGTGGCCGCCTACCATTCAATGGGCTCCGCGGCAACGATTGACACCCGAAGGGCCGAGACGCAGGGCGGCTCGGCTGCGCCCCGGGCGCAGGAAAGGGTGACCCGACCAACGGGAGGGGGCCGTCCACATCCTTTGGCGGCATAACCTAGGCGCAAACCGCGACAGGCCGCCGTCGAACCTCCCCTGCGCTTGCAACGACTCCGTCAGCTTTCAGAGGCACTTGAGACGCGAATTATGTGGCGACCGTACTCCGTTCTTGACCCTTCACTGACGTTGTTTCGTTCAGGAAGCGTTGGCCAGGATTGTCACCAAACATTCGTTTGTATCACTGAGGCAGAATACCGAACGCTCGGTGAGATGCTGAAAGCCTCCGAGTAGAGGGGAAATACGCGACGACGGTCCAGATCATCCGTCAGATCGCGCTGACTGGCTGCCGCCGGAGCGAGATGATCGGCCTGATGCGGACCGAGGGCCGACCGCGAGATCGACGACTTTATGACCGTCCCACGCTCGCGCCCAAGGTGACGAGGAGCTCGTCCAGTTGCTCGAGCTGCTCGGGCAACCCATCCGCCGCCCCGGAAGCGAGTTCACCGTCGAGAGCTTCCTTCGAGGGATAGAGGTCATGCTTGACCAGCAAGGTCTGGCCGCCCTTTTCCTCGAACGTCAACGTGGTGATGGCTCCCCCCTCATCACCCTCCTCATTGGTCCAGACGAGGCGCGAGTGGGGGGTCACTTCGATGTACTTGCCGAAGACCTCCATCACCTCCGAGCCACCGACGCCGAACACGAGGCGGTACTTGCCCCCGACACGAACATCCATCTCGCAGGTGAGCAGGGACATGCCCATCGACTTCGGCACCCACCATCGCTTGAACAGCTCGGGCTTGGTCCACGCCTCGAACACGATGCGCGCCGGAGCGTTGAAGGTGCGCGTGACGACCAGCTCGCGGTCGGACTTCCGTTCCGTTGTCGTGCGGTTCTTCATGGTGGCGGGTTCACTCTCTCTTCTTGCGTCCATCGACCATCTCCCTCTGTTTCTGTTCTTCGATGACCTTGTCCAGTTCGTCGAAGCGTGAGGCCCAGAGCTGGCGGTACCTCTCGATCCATGCCGCCTCTTCCTCCAGTCGGCGCGGGCCGAGCTTGCAGGTCCGCACGCGCCCGACCTTCTCCGTGGTGACGAGCCCGGCCTGCTCCAGGACGCCGACGTGCTTCTTCATGCCCGTGAGTGTCATGTCGAACCTCTCGGCAAGGTCCGTGATCGAGGCGTCTGCACGCCCGAGCTGCTCGAGAACGCCGCGTCGGGTGGTGTCCGAGAGCGCGGCGAACGAGGCATCGAGGCGGGCTCTTGAAAACTGAACCATGTGGTTCAGTATATAACGCATGGATTGGCGGCATGCAAGGGGAGGCCGAGCGCGCTGCGTTGCCGGCCGCCCTGAGAGCGGTTGAACGCGCTGCGCAGCATCCGGGGAACGCCGTCTCTCACATCAACAAATCGATCAGGCACGAGACCAGCGGAATGCCCGCGGGCGTGGCGGCGTTCTACTTTGCATGGGGTTGTTTTCGATTTTTTTGTGCCGGCCCTGGGTGCTCCAGGAGCCGCCGACCACAGGCTTCACATCAACAAATCAATCAGATGCGGGATCAGCGGAATATCCGCGGGCGGCATTGGATAGTCGCGCAACTTGTTGGCGCGGACCCAGGCCAGTTGCTGGCCCTCGCGGGCGATTACCGTGCCTTCCCAGCGCCGGCAGATATAGAGCGGCATCAACAGATGGAAGCTGTCATAGGCGTAGCTGGTAAAGGTCAGCGGCGCGAGGCACGGCTCGCTGACGTCGATGCCAATCTCTTCATGCAGTTCGCGGATCAGGGTCTGCTCCGGCCGCTCGCCGGGCTCGACCTTGCCGCCGGGGAATTCCCAGAGGCCAGCGAGCGCCTTGCCTTGCGGGCGCTGCGCGATCAGCACGCGCTTGTCGGTATCGACGAGGGCGCAGGCGACGACGAGGGTAAGCTTGATGTCTGCCATGCGCCGCTGTCTCGCTTAGGACCGGTAGTCGCCGTTGATCGCGACATATTCCTTGGTGAGGTCGCAGGTCAGCACGCGGTCGCGGCCCTTGCCGAGGCCAAGCGCGACCTTGATCTGGATCTTCGGGTTCTTCATCACCTCGGAGACCTCAGCCTCGTTGTAGGACGGATCGCGCGCGCCGCTCCTGGCGACGCGAATGCCGTTGAACGAGATCGAAAGCTTGTCGCGGTTGGCGGGCTCGCCGGCCTTGCCGACCGCCATCACCACGCGTCCCCAATTGGCGTCCTCGCCGGCGATCGCGGTCTTCACCAGCGGTGAGTTCGCGATCGACATCGCGATCTTGCGCGCCGAGGTCTTGGTGGTCGCGCCTTCGACGACCACCTCGACCAGCTTGCGCGCGCCTTCGCCGTCACGGGCGACCTGTTCGGCCAAATTCGCCAGCACCTCGTGGAAGGCTTTCGCGAAAGCCTTCAGGCGCGGATCGCTGGCGCGGCTGATCTTCGGCGCCCCGTCGGCCGCAGCCGCGCCGGTGGCGAAGGCCAAGAGCGTATCCGATGTCGAGGTGTCGCTGTCGATGGTGATGGCGTTGAAGGTGTCCTCGACGCCGCTCTTGAGCAGCGACTGCAGCACGGCGGACGACAGTGGCGCGTCGGTGAAGACAAAGGACAGCATAGTGGCCATATCGGGAGCAATCATGCCGGCGCCCTTGGCCATGCCGTTGATGGTGACCTTGGTCTTGCCGAGCTTCACCGTGGCGGTTGCGACCTTCGGGAAGGTATCGGTGGTCATGATCGCCTTCGCGGCGTCCATCCAGTGGTCGGGTGTGGCAGTGTCAGCCAGTGTCCCCAGCACGCCGTCGAATTTGGTGGCGTCCAGCGGCTCGCCTATCACGCCGGTGGAGGCGAGGAACACGTCGGAGGTCGAGCAGCCGACTGCCTTTGCTGCGGTTTGCGCGGTCAGCGCCGTCGACTGCTTGCCGGTCTTGCCGGTGAATGCATTGGCATTGCCGGAGTTCACCACCAGCGCGCGAGCCTGTCCGCGGCCGAGCTTGGCGCGGCACCACTCCACCGGCGCGGAGGGGCATTTCGATTTGGTGAAGACGCCGGCGACCGTGGTGCCCTTGTCCATGACCGCGAGCAGCACGTCGGTACGGTTCTTGTAGCGGATGCCGGCGGCGGCGGTCGCAAGCTTCACGCCCGAAATTGCGGGCATGTCGGGGACATCGGTCGGGGCGAGGGGAGAGACGGAAGCGGACATGCGAGCACCTTGTTCGACCAGGTCAACCGTAGCCGGGGCTGTCAACTCGTCCCCAGACATGAAACGGCCGGGCGCTTCGGCCCGGCCATGACAACGGTAAATACTATCGGTCTCGAAGAAGTGACAGCGATTTTTTACTTCTTCGCCGGCGCCATCTTGGAATCCGCGGGCTTCGCGGCATCCGGCTTGGCGTCGGTCTTGGCGGCTTCCGCCGGCTTGTCCATGCGCTCGACCTTGGCGGCTTCGCGCAGTTTGGCGACGTATTCGGCCTGTGCCTTGCGCGTTACATAGGTCTCGATCTGCGCCTTGACCTGCTCGAAGTCGGGCGCCTTGCGGGCGCGCTTTTCCTCGACCTTGATGAGGTGCCAGCCGAATTGCGACTTCACGGGGTCGGAGATCTTGCCGGGCTCGAGCGTGAAGGCGACGGCGGAGAATTCCGGCACCATCTGTTCCTTGGTGAAGAAGCCGAGATCGCCGCCATCGGAGGCGCCCGGATCCTTGGACTTCTTCTTCGCCAGCTCGGCGAAATCGCCGCCCTTCTTCAACTCTTCCGCGATCGCCTTGGCCTCGTCCTCGGTCTCGACCAGGATGTGCCGGGCGTGGACTTCCATTTCGCCAGTGATCTGCTTGGCGGCCTCCTCATAGACCTTCTTCATGGCCTCATCGGTGGTCGCAGCCTTGCCCTCGGTGGCGAGCAGGCTGTCCATCAGCAGGCGGCTGCGGGTGAAGGCCAGGCGCTTCTTGAAGTCTTCGGAATTCTCAACCTTCTTGTCCTCGGCGGCCTTGGCGACGATCTTCAGGTCGATCAGGAAGGCCAGCACATTGTCCTTCTTGGTCGCCGGGTCCATCTGCGCGAGGCTGGGGCCGAGTTCCTCCTCCGCGAGCGCGACGTCGCTCTGGCGGATCTCCACGCCGTTAACCTTGGCGAGAACGGGGTTGTCCTGGGCACGAACCGGCAGGCTGGCGGCCAGAATCGCAGCCAGGCAGGCCGTTGCGGCCAAGGTGGCCGTGCCGAAGCGCAGGCCGGTTTTCGTTTCCGGGAACGAGGTGGTCATGGAAAATCCTTGTCTTGAAGAAGGGGGCGGCAAAGGCGGCGGGACACTCGCCCAATCATGCGGCCTTGGCAACGCGAAAAGTCTGTCAAAATGATGAATTCCCTGACAGATGGACCCACGTTGACAAGGCCCCAACCCAGCCATATCTGTGCCGGAACCTCCAGCGGCGATAGCGCTTATTTTGCTGCGTTTTTTGCCGTTGAACCTTGGATTGCTTAATTCCCACTCATTAGGCGGATGGCCCCCGGGAACGGGGTGTTTGCCGCGATGCGTCACGGTGAGTTGATAGGCAACTTGGTGGACCACGTCACGGCGCAACGCAAGTAACGGCAAAGGCAGGATTGGCATGATCGGCGCGCTCGCCCGCAAGTTTTTCGGCTCCGCCAACGACCGGCGGGTTAAGGGGTACCAGTCCCGAGTCAACGCCATCAACGCGCTTGAGCCCGAGGTCTCGAAACTATCGGACGAGGCGCTCAAAGCCCGTACCGCCGAATTCCGCCAGCAACTCGCCGAGGGCAAGACGCTCGACGACATCCTGGTTCCGGCCTTCGCCACCGTTCGCGAGGCCGCCAAGCGCACCCTCGGCCAGCGCCATTTCGACGTCCAGTTGATCGGCGGCATGGTGCTGCACGAGGGCGACATCGCCGAGATGAAGACCGGCGAAGGCAAGACGCTGGTGGCGACGCTAGCGGTCTATCTGAACGCGCTCGCCGGCCGCGGCGTCCACGTCGTCACCGTCAACGATTACCTCGCCCGCCGCGATAGCGAATGGATGGGCCAGATCTACAATTTCCTCGGGCTCACGGTCGGCGTGATCGTGCACGGCCTCGATGACGCCGAGCGCAAGGACGCCTATTCGCGCGACATCACCTACGGCACCAACAACGAATATGGTTTCGACTATCTGCGCGACAACATGAAGTACCGTCTGGAGGACATGGTCCAGCGCGGGCACTATTACGCGATCGTCGACGAAGTCGACTCGATCCTGATCGACGAGGCGCGCACGCCGCTGATCATCTCCGGCCCGCTTGACGACCGTTCGGACTTCTACAACACCATCGACACCTTTATGCCGAGGCTGGAGAAGAAGACCGACTACGAGGTCGACGAGAAGCAGCGCACGGTGACGCTGACCGAAGGCGGCATGGAGAAGATCGAGACGCTGTTGCGCGACGCCGGCCAGCTCAAGGGCGAGTCGCTCTACGACGTCGAGAACGTCTCGGTCGTGCACCACGTCAACCAGGCGCTGCGTGCCCACTCGCTGTTCACCCGCGACAAGGACTACATCGTCCGCGACGGCGAAGTCGTGATCATCGACGAGTTCACGGGACGCATGATGCCCGGACGGCGCTATTCCGAAGGCCTGCACCAGGCGCTGGAAGCCAAGGAGCACGTCCAGGTCCAGCCGGAAAACCAGACGCTGGCCTCGATCACCTTCCAGAACTATTTCCGCATGTACGAAAAGCTGTCGGGCATGACCGGTACGGCCGCGACCGAAGCCGACGAACTGTTCGACATCTACAAGCTCGAGGTCGTGGAAATCCCGACCAATGTGCCGGTGGCGCGTCTCGACGAGGATGACGAGGTCTACCGCACCCAGAACGAGAAATACGCCGCGATCCTGGCGGAGATCCAGCGCGCCAATGCGCGGCTGCAGCCGGTGCTGGTCGGCACCGCCTCGATCGAAAAGTCGGAAGTGCTGGCCGATTATCTGAAAAAGAACGGCTACAAGCAGATCGATTTCGGCGGCGAATCCGGCATGGAGAAGCTCTATGCCGCGGCGCGGGCCGGCAAGCCCGCAAAACTGTTCGCAGTGCTGAACGCGCGCTTCCACGAACAGGAAGCCTATATCGTCGCCGAAGCCGGCGTGCCCGGCGCGATCACGATCGCGACCAACATGGCCGGCCGCGGTACCGACATCAAGCTCGGCGGCTCGCTCGAGATGCGGATCCAGCAGGAGACCGCCAACATTGCCGACGAGGCCGAGAAGGCCAAGAAGATCGAACAGATCAAGGCCGACGTCGAGCGCTTCCGCGAGATCGTGCTGAAGGCCGAGGAAGTGGTGGAGGTCGAGCCAGCCAAGGGTTCGAAGCCGGCCAGGACCGTGACCAAGCCCGGCGGGCTCTACATCATCGGCTCCGAACGCCACGAATCCCGCCGCATCGACAACCAGCTCCGCGGCCGTTCCGGCCGCCAGGGCGACCCGGGCCGCTCAAAGTTCTTCCTGTCGCTGGAAGACGACCTGATGCGGATCTTCGGCTCCGACCGGCTCGACAGCATGCTGCAACGGCTCGGCCTGAAAGAGGGCGAGGCCATCATCCATCCCTGGATCAACAAGGCGCTGGAGAAGGCGCAGCAGAAGGTCGAGGCCCGCAACTTCGACATCCGCAAGAACCTGCTTAAATTCGACAACGTTCAGAACGACCAGCGCAAGGTGATCTTCGACCAGCGCATCGACCTGATGAAGGACGACAGCGTCGCCGAGACGGTTGCCGACATGCGTCACGCCTTTGTCGACGACGTCGTCGCCAAGCACGTGCCCGAGCATGCCTATGCCGAGCAGTGGGATGTCGCCGGCCTGAAGGACGAATTGAAGCGCGTGCTCGATGTCGATCTGCCGGTCGACGAATGGGCCAAGGAAGAGGGCATCGCCGACGAGGAATTGCTGGCGCGCATCGAGAAGCATGTCGACGAGCGCATGGCGGCCAAGGTCGCGCAATGGGGCCCCGACGTGATGCGTTACGTCGAGAAGACCATCCTGCTGCAGACGCTGGACCACCTCTGGCGCGAGCATCTGATCATGCTCGACCATCTGCGCCAGGTGATCGGCCTGCGCGGCTACGGCCAGCGCGATCCATTGCAGGAATACAAGTCGGAAGCCTTCAGCCTGTTCGAGGCGATGATCGCGCATCTGCGCGAGGCGGTGACGGCGCAATTGATGCGCGTCGAGATCGTGCCGCCGGAAGAGCAGCAGCCGGTGCTGCCGGCGATGGAGGCGCACAAGTTCGATCCCAATACCGGCGAGGACGAGATGGCGTTCGCCAAAGCTTCGCTGGTGCCCCAGGTCGCGGCTGCCGATCGCGATCCGAAAAACCCCGCCAGCTGGGGCAAGGTCGGCCGCAACGAGGATTGCCCCTGCGGCAGCGGCAAGAAGTACAAGCACTGCCACGGCAAGTACGGTTAGGTTCGCGCTGAATCAGCAGGGTGGGCAGAGGCGCTGCAAAGCCGTGCCCACCAAGCCGCAATCGAAATCCTGGATGGTGGGCACGCTTGTGCGTTGCCCACCATATGATTCCAATTCAATAGCTCCACTGTCTTCCCCACGACAACATTGCTGGCAGGTCATCGCCTGCACCAATGTTTGATGATGATGTTCGACGGCTGTCAGCACCATTGCCGGCGTCATCGCCGATCATTCAGCCTCCGGGCGGCTTGTACGAGCCACGAAGCTGGACCGCTTTTTGCCGGACCTGCATGATTTCGTCCTGCGTCCACAAGCGAGTGAGGTGCACATTGTGGATGGCGCCGGAGGCGACCACCGTGCCTGATATCGCCGGTGCCGAATTGGGATCGGGCACATCGAAGATGACGAGAACGCCGGGCCCTTCGGCCGCGGTGCTATACATCGAGATCAATTTGCCACCGGCAGCTTCGATCAACTTCTTCGCTGCTTCGTAGCGACTGACGGTGGGATTTTCCAAAATGCCGTTGAGGGCCTTTGGGGTATATTGTGCCGTCATACAGAAATGCATGATGTCCTCCTGTCAGGGCGTGTTTGATCGATGAGGCGTTCGCCTCTCTTCCAGCTCAAATGAAAAACGAGCCGGCACAAAACCTGGAGATGAAGGATTTCGGCCCTGCCGTGGGCACGAGGCCGCTGATACTCCGACGGGCCTTCGGCACTGCCCGCTGGCGGCCTGTCATCAGGCTACATCAACTTCGCCGTTTCGGCCAACGATCACCTGAGGTGAGACGCTGCGGGTGATCTGGTACCGCTTCAGGTTCAGGGGCTGGATGGCCGGCTTTCGCTGGCATGACAGTTTTCGCTGTGTGCAGTGAAAGCGCGTCGCGCTTCCTACTTCACCGCCCCGAAGCGGCTGTCGAACGAGTTCGTCGACATGATCGGCGCCGAGCCTGAGACCTGATTGTCTTTGGCGGCCGTAGCCGGAGCATCCGACAGCGACGGCTTCAGCGGCGGGCGGGTTGTTGCGGCAGCGTGCTTGGTGTCGGGCTTCGGTGCCGTGGTCTTGGGCGCGGACGCTTCAGGACGCGGCGGCTGCTTGACCTCGGCCGCCTTCGGCTTTGACGGCGGCGTGCTGGCGGTGGCGTCGGCTGCGCCGCCGCCGAACCCGACCTTGCGAGCGAGATTGGAGAACCACCCATCATTTTGGTTCGTGGCTGCCGGCGCTGCATTCGCGACCCGTGTCGGGGCGGGGGCAGGTGCGGCGGCCGGCGCGGCGACCAGCTTCGGCTGTTCCGGCGCGCCCATCAGCAAATTCTCGGACGGGGCCCGATCGGCGGGGGCTTTCGGCGGATTGACGTGGGAAGGAACGGTGCCGGGCGCCCGCGCCATCAGCGACAGGCTCGAGCCGTCGCCGGGTTCGGAAAGACCGGTGCTGCCCTCGGGCACGCGGGCGGCGAACACCCGGTGCATGCCGCCGTCGATACCGGTGTTGGTCCGCGCCACCGGCGTTCCCTTGGCGATCAGGCGCGCGGTCTCGGCGAGGTCGGTGGCCTGCTTATCGCGCACGGCGTTGGCAATTTCTTCGGGGACTACATAGGCCGGGCACTTGGCCGAAGCATCGAACACCAGGTCACGCGTTGCGTTCGGCGGCTTGGCTGCATCGAACACGTATTTCTTCTCGCAGAAATCGACCTTCGGCTCTTGCTTGGTCACCTCGAAATGATCATTGCCTTCCTTGATCATTTTCCAGAACGGCATGTTCGGGTTGTTGCGGTGCTTGGCCATGTTGGCCGGCGTCATCTTGAACGGATAGGCCTGCAACTGGAACGATTTCTGGCCGCCGAAGAAGGATTCGCGGCCCAGCGAATAGATTTCAGCGATCTGCTCGTCGGTCATCGCGTAGCAGCCGCGCGAGGAGCAGTCGCCATGCACCATCAACTGCGAGCCGGTGCGTCCCAGCGCCTTGTCGAACGCGTTGGGATAGCCGGTGTTGAAGGAGAGATAATAGGCCGACTGCGGATTCATCTGCGCCGGCGAGATCGAATAGAAGCCTTCCGGCGCCTGGCGGTCTCCTTCCTTGATCTTGGGACCGAGATCGCCCGACCAGCGGCAGATCGGGTAGGTCTTCAGAAGCGCGAAACGGCCGGAGCGGTCCTGCTTCCAGATTTCCAGTTCCGCTTCCTGCTTGAACAGGCGGACCAGGATCGGGGATTGCAGATCCATGTCCTTCGCCGTCATGTCGGCGACCAGCTTTGGCGGGACGGGCTGGTTGGCCTTGGCGTTATTGGCGAGCGACATGTCCTCGCCATTGCAGCCGGCTAGCAATGCGCCCATGCCTGCGAGGGCAGCCGACGTGACGAGCGCGCGAACCAGCGACCGGTTAATCAAAGGCTAAGCTCCACACCCACCGGACATTTTCGCACCCCAAATCACAGCGAACATGCCCTGAAGCCATTGCGTAAAATAGTATCCTTTGACCTTCTGCGCCGCAACCCGAACGAGACCGTCCAGCGGCTGCGGCGGCAGGCATGGTCAACAGAATTTAAAGACCGGCCCCGCGGCCTAATTGCGGCCGAATCAAGTGCGCTGGCGAAAATAATGGCCGTTTAGAGGTTGTTAAAGATTGTGGCGAGCAGGCGCGTGCGACCACGCCAGCGTCAGGAGATTGGAGGCCGGAGCAATCAGCCCAGTTTGCGGCCGATATCGAGGAATTTCTGCCGCCGCTGCCGGCGGATGCCATCCGCATCGAGGTTGCGCAACTCGTTGAAGGCTACCGCGATGGCATCGCCGGTGGCTGAAATCATCGCGGCCGAATCGCGATGGGCGCCGCCGGAAGGCTCTTTCAGGATCTCGTCGATCACGCCGAAGCGCAGCATGTCCTGCGCGGTGATCTTCATGTTGGTGGCGACTTCCTGGGCCTTGGTGCCGTCGCGCCACAGGATCGAGGACGCCGCTTCCGGCGAGATCACGCTGTAGATCGCGTGCTCGAACATCATCACCTTGTTCGCGGTCGTGATGGCGATGGCGCCGCCCGACATGCCTTCGCCGGTGATGATTGCGACATTGGGGACGCCGAGCGAGAGGCAGGTGTCGGTCGAGCGCGCGATCGCTTCCGCCACGCCGCGTTCCTCGGCGCCGATGCCGGGATAGGCGCCGGCGGAATCCGCGAGCGACAGCACGGGGATGCCGAAACGGTCCGCCATCTCCATCAGCCGCACGGCCTTGCGATAGCCTTCAGGGCGGGCCATGCCGAAATTATGCTTGATGCGGCTGTCGGTGGTGGCGCCTTTTTCCTGGCCGATCACGCAGATGCTCTCGCCGCGGAAACGGCCGAAGCCGCCCATCAGGGCCTCGTCATCGGCGAATTTGCGGTCGCCGGCGAGCGGGGTGAATTCGGTAATCAGCGCATTGACGAAATCGGTGAAATGCGGGCGCTGCGGATGGCGCGCCACCAGCGTTTTCTGCCACGGCGTCAAATTGGCATAGAGGTCGGTGAGCGCCTGCTGCGCCTTGTCCTCTATGCGCGAGATCTCATCGCCGATGTCGCTGCCGGACGCCGCCAGCGCGCGCAATTCGTCGACCTTGGCTTCAAGTTCGGCGACGGGTTTTTCGAAGTCGAGATAGCTGCGCATCTGATCCGGCATCAAAGCAATATAGGTAACAACGTGCATTGTGGCGAAGCGGTTTCGATTCGCTCCGGGAAAGCACGCATCTTCAATGATTTAGCGTGCATCTCGGTCCGGATGACCCGGATTTTCCGAAAGCGCGCCAAACAAGGCCGCGGGCGGGAGACGGCTGTTTCGGGGGAGACGGCGCGGAAGTCAAGGCGTGGCTTGCGGCGAGGGTTACTTCTCCGCCAGCGGATGCAGGTCGCGCACCAGGCTTTTCAGCCGTTCCTCGACCACATGGGTATAGATTTGCGTGGTGGAAATGTCGGTATGGCCGAGCAGCGTCTGCACGATGCGCAGGTCCGCGCCGTTATGCAGGAGGTGACTGGCAAAGGCGTGGCGCAGCACATGTGGCGAGACCAGCCGCGGAGCAAGGCCCGAGGCCGCCGCCAGTTCCTTCAGGTCGCGGGCAAAATGCTGCCGCGTCAGGTGGCCGCTCTCGCCGAAGGAGGGAAACAGCCATTTCGACGGGCTGGCGCTTTTCTTGTTCTCGGGCTTGAGCGCTTCCATCGCGGCGAGATAATCCGCCATCGCCTGCCGCGAGGCTTCGTTGAGCGGCACCAGCCGTTCCTTGTTACCCTTGCCGCGCACGACGATCATGCGCGCATCGCGCCGCGAGGCCGACAGCGGCAGCGCCACCAGTTCCGAGACGCGCAGGCCCGTGGCGTAAAGCACTTCCAGAAGGCAATACAGCCGCAGCGCGCGCAGCCGCTGTTGCGGCGAGGCGTTCTCGGCCTCGGTCAATTGTTTCGCCCGCGTCAGCATGCGGTCGACGTCCGCGATCGACAGCACCTTCGGCAGCCCCCGGCCGCGTTTCGGGCCGGACAGGATCGCCGCCGGATCGTCGCTGCGGATCCGCTCGTTCAGGAGAAAACGGAACAGGTGCCGCATCGCCGACAGCCGCCGCGCCACGCTGGAGGATTTGAAGCCGCGGGTATCGAGGTCGGCGAGGTAATCGCGCAGCTCGTCAGTCCCGGCGCCGGCAAAGTTTTGTCGCTTGCGGCCGAGAAATTCCGAAAAATCCGTGAGGTCGCGGCGATAGGCATCGAGCGTGTTGTCGCCCGCGCCCTGTTCCGCCGCGAGCATGTCGAGGAACAGGTTGATCAGTTTGTTGTCGGAGGGTGTCGTACGCATTCGCTTTGATAGCGCATGATCTGGGCGGGATGGAGGTGCTTTCAGGCACGCTCCAACGTTATGTCCGGGAGCTAGGGCATCTGGCTGATGGCAGTGGCTTGCGACCAGACGACCACCCACCGCCCGTCTCGATATTCGTAGGTGTCCGTGTGCCAGTAATCGCCTGGCGCAACCCTATGGCCGCCGAACACCACTTCGAGCCTGGCGCGATACCGGATCACCGCGTGGCTCTGGTGATGTCGCACGGCGATGGGGCCGGGCTCCCAAGCGAGATATTTGATCTGCCCGCTCGCAATCGCTCCCAGGTAATCCTTCTTGGACAGGGCCATTCCGATCGGCGTAATCAACTGGAACTCGGTCGCATGAAGTCGCCCCGCCGTCTCCATGTCGCCTCCGACCAACGCGCGAAGTCGGGCACGCTCGGTCTCACGGATGAGCTCGGCTTCGGGCGATGGATCCAGCTCGGTCGTGTAGGTGGACATAGGGTGTTCTCCATGATCGTGGGATTCGTTAGAAGGCATGGTGGTGGTGGGACCGGGCGGCAGCCGCCGATCTAGGCCGTTGCGATCAGGCCGTGGTCGATCAGGCTCTGCGCAGTGGCGCGGATACAATCCTCGTCAGGCCGCGCTTTCCAGTTCAGCACCCGGCGCGCCTTTGCGGCGCTTACACTCAGGTCGCGATTGAGCTCGTGAACGATCATGCGCGAACGCGCGCTGAAGGGGGCCATCGCCCTCACCATCCAGTCGGGCACTTCGCCTGATGGCAACTGCGCAGCGTGCGCCGGAAACGACTTTGCCAGCACCGCGGCCAATTCTCTCAACCAGAAAAACCGACCGCCGACGATGAAGCGCTGGCCGGACGCACCGGGATGGGTCATTGCCCTGATATGGGCGTCGGCCGCATCGCGCACATCGACCACCGAAAAGCCGAAGCGCGGAACGCGCCTGAGCTTGCCGCTCATCATTTGCTTGATCAGTCCGACCGACGTGCCGTGTTCCGGGCCGAGCAGCGGCCCAAAGATGGTGGCAGGGTTGATGACAGCCAAATCGAGTCCAGTTTCCTTCGCAAGGTTCCAAGCGGCCTGTTCGGCCAGCGTTTTCGACCGGTAATAGGGCGTGGCCCGCGGGCTTGCCGGATCAGTCCAATCGTTCTCGGTGAAGGGAGCCTGCCCATTGCCATGATTGGTGGCTGCGATCGACGACGTCAGCACCGCGCGCTCTACGCCGGCTTCGTGGGCCGCGCGCAGCACACGAAGCGTGCCATCCCGCGCGGGTCGGATCATTGCGTTCGCGTCCTTTGGCAAGGTCGCCGGAAAAGGCGAAGCCGCGTGAATAACGTAACGGCATCCCCTAAGCGCGACATCCCATCCGGCATCGGCGCAAAGATCGGCCTCGACAAAGCTGATCGCGTCAGTCGTCGTATCGGGACAAAGCTGGCGCCTGATCCTGTCGCAAACGCCAATGCTGCGCACACTGCCTCGAACGCGATAGCCGTGTGCCAGCAATTGCTTGGCGATATGTCCGCCGAGGAATCCGCCGATACCCGTGACGAGAACAATAGCGGGCGCGGGGTCGTTCAATTTGGAAGGCATTTATCAACTCCTCGGCCCGCGGAAGCGCTGGGTCGCACCTTGTTAGACACTTAGACAATTATTGTCTATATGTTTTTGACGCCTTGGACGAAAACTGTCAGATTGCTTAGATGGAGCAGGTTGACCAGAAATCCGAGGCTATTCTCGACGCGGCGCTGCCGGTTTTCGTGCGTCACGGTTTTCGCAAGACTTCGATGGCCGACATCGCGCGTGCGGCACGCATGTCGCGCGCGGCGCTTTATCTAAGCTTCAGCAGCAAGGAGGAGCTGTTCCGGGCAGGGTCTGCGCGTGCGCATGCCCGAACCATGCAAAACGTCGAGGCAGCGCTTGCGGCCGACGGCGACGTTTTCAGCCGGATCGAGCAGGCGCTCGCGGCTTTCCAGCGAGAACTGGTTGCGCCGTTCGCAGGCAGCGTCGACGCGGCCGAACTGTTCGACGTCAACATGACGTTGGCCAGGGACATTACCCTTGGGGCACGGGCCAAGCTGGTGGCTCTGCTCGCTCAAGCCTTGTCCGATGCAGAAGCAGACGGCGCCGTATCCCTGCAGGTCCTCGACGCCAAGCCTGCCGATGTGGCCGGCATGATCGTCGCGGCAATAGAGGGGATTAAAGACGCGAAGGACGCTGGCCAGAGCCTGGACGAAGGCACGCGACTTTTCATGCGCTTGCTGCGTGCGGGGCTAATTAGGCCGGAATGTTCCGAAAGGCTGACCGCGGAAGTGGCTGCCGCGTCTACTTCTTGAGGAACTTGTCTGCCGGGATGGTGACCGTCATTTCCCGGGGCTTCGGCGTGACGAAGTTCGCGAGCGAAAAAATCACGCCATAGATCACCCCGGCGATCACGCCGACGACCATCAGAAAGCGGAACAAACTGGGCATGCGGGGGCTCAAGCGGCGGAATTAACCAATGAAATCATCCAACATGTTCCCACCCCCGTGGCAAGAGTCTCTGGCAACGGCCTCGATGGGGGTAGTATAGGTGGCGCAGCGCGGGTCAAATCCCGCCAAAGAGCAGGGTTTTTGATGTCCGAGACCGCCGCACCGGCACAGGCGAGCCCGACCCAGGAGGCCGACATCACGTCGGCGCTGGGAAGGCGTTCGATCGTGCTGGTCGGCATGATGGGCGCCGGCAAGTCGACCATCGGCCGGCGGCTGGCGGCCCGGCTGCGCCTGCCGTTTCTCGACGCCGATATCGAGATTGAGGCGGCGGCCGGGATGTCGATCCCGGACATTTTCGAAACCCATGGCGAGCCGCATTTCCGGGACGGCGAGGCGCGGGTGATCGCGCGGCTGCTCGATGGCGGCCCGGCCGTGATCGCCACCGGCGGCGGCGCCTTCATGCGCGAGGAGACCCGCAGCCGCATCCGCGACAAGGCGGTCTCGATCTGGCTCAAGGCAGACGTCGACATCATCATGAAGCGCGTCAAGCGCCGGGCCGACCGGCCGCTGCTGCAGACTGAGGATCCGGTCGCGACCGTCAGCCGCCTGCTCGAAGCGCGCGAGCCGGTCTATCAGACCGCCGACCTGACCATTCTGTCACGCGACGTGCCGCACGACCGTATCGTCGACGAATGCATCGATGCCCTGCGCGCCCGGCTGTGCGCCGGCGCGCCTTCTGCCCAGCCGGCAACCGACGGGATGAACGTCACGCCATGACTGCGCCACTGAAACATTCCGCCGATATCACGGTCGACGTCGCGCTCGGTGACCGCGCCTATGACATCGTCATCGGCCGCGGCGTGCTGGAGACGCTCGGCGCACGCGTTGCCGCGCTGCGCACCGGCGTGCGCACCGCCATCGTCACCGACCGCACCGTGGCCAGGCACTGGCTGGAGCCAGCCGAGCGATCGCTCAGCGAGGCCGGCATTCCGACGTCGCGCGTCATCGTCGAAGAAGGCGAGATATCGAAAACCTATGCCGGGCTCGAAAAGGTGAGCGAGGCGCTGATCGCAGCCAGGATCGAGCGCAACGATCTGGTGATCGCGCTCGGCGGCGGCGTGGTCGGCGATCTCGCCGGCTTCGCGGCGGCAATCCTGCGGCGCGGCGTCGATTTCGTGCAGGTGCCGACCTCACTGCTGGCGCAGGTGGATTCCTCGGTCGGCGGCAAGACCGGCATCAATTCGCCCCAGGGCAAGAACCTGCTCGGCGCGTTTCATCAGCCGGTATTGGTGATCGCGGATACCTCCGTGCTCGACACCCTGTCGCCGCGCCAGTTCCGCTCCGGCTATGCCGAAGTCGCTAAATATGGCGTGCTCGGCGATGAAGCCTTTTTCGCCTGGCTCGAAGCCAATCACGCCGACATCTTCTCCGGCGGCGCGGCGCGCGAGCACGCCATCGCAACCTCCTGCCGCGCCAAGGCCGCGATCGTCTCCCGCGACGAGCGCGAAAACGGTGAGCGCGCATTGCTCAATCTCGGCCACACGTTCGGCCATGCGCTGGAGGCCGCGACCGGCTTTTCCGATCGCCTGTTCCATGGCGAGGGCGTTGCCATCGGTATGGTGCTGGCGGCAGAGTTTTCCGCCAGGCTCGGCATGATCTCCGCGGCAGACGCCGCCCGCGTCGACCGCCATCTTGCGTCCGTCGGCCTGCCGACCCATTTGCAGGACATCGCGGGCTTCGCCCAGGAGGGGCTCGCGGATGCCGACGCCCTGATGGCGCTGATGGCGCAGGACAAGAAGGTCAAGCGCGGCAAGCTGACCTTCATCCTGCTGCAGGCGATCGGCCGCGCGGTGGTGGCAAACGACGTCGAGCCGGCGCTGGTCCGCGATTTCCTGCAACAGAAGTTGTCGGGATGAGAACGGAATTGCCGGTGCCCAGCGTGGGGCGAGCGTCGCGCGCGGCCGGGGCCGTCACGAGGCATATATGAGTTCGACCGCGTTCAATCTGCTGCTCGCGATCCTGTTGCTCGCCGCCAACGCGTTTTACGTGGCCGCCGAGTTTGCGCTGGTGAAGAGCCGCGGCTTTCGCATCAAGGCGATGGTCGAGCAGGACCGCTTCGGCGCGCACCTGCTGCACGGCATGATGGGCAATATCGAAGCCTATCTCGCCTGCTGCCAGCTCGGCATCACCATGGCCTCGCTCGGCCTCGGCTGGGTCGGCGAACCCACCGTTTCGGCACTGCTGGAGCCGCTGCTGATCCCGCTCGGCATGTCGGAACGCACCCTGCACTTTGTGTCGTTCCTGGCCGGCTTCCTGATATTCTCCTCGCTTCACATCGTGATCGGCGAGCAGGTGCCGAAGACGTTCGCGATCCGCCAGCCGACGCCGGTCTCGCAATGGATCGCCTATCCGCTCTATCTGTCCTATCTGGTTTTCTGGCCGCTGAACTGGCTGCTCAACGCCGCATCGCGCGGCATCCTGCGCATGTTCGGAGTGCAGGAATCCTCGCAGCATGAAATCCTCACCGATTCCGAGATCGAGGGGCTGGTGGAAGAATCGGCCGTGCACGGCGGCATCGAGAGCGGTGAGGCCGAATACATTCACAACGTCTTCCGCTTCGGCGACCTCGCCGTATCAGACGTCATGGTCCATCGCACGGCCATGATGATGATCAACGCCGATCTGCCGCCCGAAGACCTGGTGCGCGAGGTGCTGGCAACCGAGTACACCCGCATTCCGCTGTGGCGCGACAAGCCCGAAAACATCATCGGCGTGCTGCACGCCAAGGATCTCTTGCGCGCGATCCGCGCCACCGAAGGCGATATGTCGCGCATCAACGTATCAGCGATCATGCTGCCGCCCTGGTTCGTGCCGGAGATGCGGCCTTTGTCCGAACAGTTGAAGGCGTTCCGCCGCCGCAAGACCCACTTCGCGCTCGTCGTCGATGAGTACGGCGAAGTCGAAGGCATGGTGACGCTCGAAGACATTTTGGAAGAGATCGTCGGCGATATTTCCGATGAGCACGATGTCGTGGTTGCCGGCGTGCGTGTCCAGGCCGACGGCTCCGTGGTGGTGGATGGCTCGGTGCCGATCCGCGATCTCAACCGCGCCATGAACTGGCATCTGCCCGACGAGGAGGCGACCACGGTAGCGGGTCTCGTGATCCACGAAGCGCGCTCGATCCCCGAGCGCGGCCAGAATTTCACATTCCATGGCTGCCGTTTCCGCGTGCTGCGTCGCGAGCGCAACCGCATCACCGCGCTGAAAATCACGCCCCTGCCGCGCGAAGCCGAGGCGGAGGAGCTGAAGCCGAAGCGGGCAGGGACGGCGTTCTGACGGCGTATGCCGCAAGTGGCGTCGGCTATTCAATATCGATCGCGACGCCGGAGAGCTTCCACTGGCCGTCGGAGGGAATGAAGCCGAGCTGGTACTTCACCTTCGCCGTGGTGTCGAAGCGGCCCTTGAGCCGCAGCACGCCCTTGTCGTCGATCTTCGCATCTTCCTCTGAAATGACCGGGCTGGCGACGATCGCGTCGAACACGGCGTGCTTCTCGACCAGGTCCTTGAAGACGACCCGCAGCTTCTCGGGCGGAAACTGCTCGCGGAACCGCTTTGAGATTTTGGCGTGCAGGACCGTGAAATTGTCCGACGCCACCGCATCGTTGAGCGTCACCAGAATGCTCTTGATCAGCACTTCCTGGACAAAGGGGCTGGGCATGTCCAGCGCCTGCGCCCGCACGGAGGAGGCCGCTACCAGCAGCGCCACGGCGGCGGCCCATCTGAAGCGTGCCCAATATCGCATCGGACGACCCCGTCGAGCTGCGATGGCATCGGGGTCAGCCCGACCCCGTGTCCGAACGGAACCACGTCCATCGCCTCACCGATTGTCTCACGTTTGCGAAAACCGTTCTACCGTCTCCTCCGATCTTCACAGGAAGCTGGCGGACCGTCTCATGTCAGATAGAAGATGGCTTCGGCGAGCAGCCGTTCTGGCGGCTGCGCCGACGTATCCAGCGTCAGCCTCGCATCGGTCCAGGCTTCATATTCCGCGCGTCGCTTTTCGACCCTTTCCCAGGTGACCTCGGCCATGCCCTCGATGCCGCGGATTCGCGCTTCGATCCGCCGGCGATGCGTCGCCTGGTCGACGCAGACGCATTCGATGATCGCGAGATCCGCGCGATATCTTGCGGCGAGGTTTCGCCATGCGGCGCGCGGCGCCTCGACCGGATTGACGGCGTCGATCACGACGGACTGCCCCAGCCGCAGATGCTCCTCGGCCAATGCTTGCGCAACGACATAGGCTGCGATTCCCGTATCATTCCGGGGCAGGCCGCCGCGCCGCATCGCCGCCTCGATCGGATCGATCGAAAACAGCGGTAGCGAAAAATGCCGGCAAAGGCCTTCGGCGAGCGTACTCTCCGGAACCGGGAAGGCCGGTTAAAATAATGAGCTTCTGCGACATCATGGACGCTCATATTTTTGCCGCGGATAGTCGGTCACCGGCCGGCGGTTTCTCCCGGCGCCTGCGCCTTGATCGCCAGCGCATGGACGGATCCCCTAAGTTCCGCCTCAAGCGTTGCATTTACCAGCCGGTGGCGTTCAATCCGGCTCTTCCCTTCGAAGGCTGGAGATACGATATACACTCTAAAGTGCGTCTCGCCGCCCGGCCGGTGACCCGCATGGCCCTCATGCAGATGAGATTCGTCCGTGACGTCGAGGCTTTCTGGCAAGAAAGCTTCACGCAACTTGTTTATGATAATGTCCCTGGTGCTCATGATAGTGGCAGTTAATTCCGTGTCTGCTTTCCGTCAATGTTGTATCCGAACGGAGGTATTCGCAATGTCAAGACTTGAAGCCTTTCGCATTGCGTAGTCAAAGTCAGCTATGCCGATTGATTCATCCAAGTTCTTCGATTCCATTCGCATCAAGCCCAACAAGGTCAGCGCGAAGGCGCAGGCGCGTGCGAATGAAGAATCCGCCATGTGCGAATGGGCGGGCTGCCAGAACAAGGGGCCGCACCGCGCGCCCAAGGGCCGCGAAAATTCCCGCGAGTACTTTCACTTCTGTCTCAACCATGTGCGCGAGTACAACCAGAACTACAATTTCTTCCAGGGCATGAATGCCGATGCCGTCGCGCGTTACCAGAAGGATGCGCTGACCGGCCATCGTCCGACCTGGAAGATGGGCGCCAACACCGCCGGCAAGAAGGGCAAGCAGCCCAGCGCCGAGGATTTTGACGGTGCCGCCGATCCCTTCAGCATGTTCTCCGAGCTCAACGGCCGCGGCCGCTGGCGGCCCGGCCCGGGTTTTGAGGCCAAGGCCGAAACGCGCAAGGTGATGAACGCCGAGCGCAAGGCGCTGCAGGTGATGGGGCTTTCTGCCGAAGCAACCCTCGATGACGTGAAGGCGAAGTACAAGGCGCTGGTCAAGCAGCACCATCCCGACGCCAATGGCGGCGACCGCTCCACCGAGGACCGCCTGATCGAGATCATCAAGGCGTATAATTATTTGAAGACGGTAGTGCGCGCGTAAGCGGGCACAGACCTGTAGCCCGGATGACGCGCAGCGCAATCCGGGTTCTCTCTCACCGCTGAAAGACCGGTCCCGGATTGCGCGGAGCCTGTCATCGGGCGCGCATTCGCGCGACCCGTTGGCTCCATCCGGGCTACGTGTACTCGGTACCCTCCTCACCCCGGCATTGGCCCGATATACGCCGAACTCGGCCGGATCAGCCGTCCGCCGCGCTGCTGCTCGCGCGCATGCGCCGTCCAACCCGCCGCCCGCGCTACCGCAAAGATCGGCGTAAACGCCTGCCGCGGGATTTTCATCGCGTCGAGCAGGATCGCGGTGAAGAACTCCACATTGGTGTCGAGCGGGCGGTCCGGATTCTTGATCCGCAACGCGCTGCGGATATAGGCCTCGACCTCGCCCGCAAACGGCAGGTCGGTGCCTTCACCGGCGAGCCGCTCGATCGCGCCCTTGAGCACGTCGGCGCGGGGATCGCGGACGCGATAGACGCGGTGGCCGAAGCCCATCAGCCGCTCGCCTCGGGCCAGCGCGCTGTCGACCCACGGCTTGATGCGTTCGGTCGAGCCGATCGCATCGAGCATTTCCAGCACCGGCTCGGGCGCGCCGCCATGCAGTGGGCCTGTCAGCGCGCAATAGCCGGCGGTCACGGCTGCGAACAAATCCGCCTGCGTCGAGGCCACCACGCGTGTCGTGAAGGTCGACGCGTTCATGCCGTGGTCGCACACCGTGACGAAATAGGCGTCGAGTGCCGCAGCCTCCCGCGCGTCAGGCTTGCGGCCGAGCATCATCGACAGTGTGTCGGCGGCGTGGCCCGCGGTCGGGTCGGGCGCGACGGGATCGTTGCCCTTCACCCGCTGTACCAGTGCGCCGGCGATCACGGGAAATGCGCCGACGATAGTGGCCTCATGTGCGAGGCCCGCTTCCGCGCGCAGACCAGCGATCGCCGCGCGAAAACCGTCGATGATCGATAGGCCGCGTGTGATGCCAAGCAGGTCCGGCAACCGGGCGAAGGCGCGTTCACGCCCCGCGCCGAGCGCCGCGCGTACCGCGGCTTCGCCGATGGGGTGGCCGGTACCGCCGCTCCACAACCGGGCGGTCACGCCCTCAAAACCGGTCTTGCGGGCGAGATCGCCGACCCGCTCGCCGGCAATGATCAGTTCCCCGCGCTCGCCATCGACATGGCTGAGCACGGTTTCGGCGGCCGGAATGCCGTCGAGGCCGATCGGGGTCTTGGAAATCTGCATGTTCATGGGGCTCTCCTTTGACTGCAGCCAAAGTCGGGCCTCTCGACAGATTGATCAATCTTGATTATGTAAATCAATATGAAAAAATCCGCCGGCCTTTACCTCTCGGCCCGCGAGGCCTCCGCCGAACTCGCGATCTCGCAGGCCACTCTTTATGCTTATGTCAGCCGTGGCCTGATCCGCTCGGAGCCGTCGCAGGATTCCCGCAGCCACCGCTACCGGGCCGAGGACGTCCGCACGCTGAAGGAGCGGCGTACCCCCTCGCCGGAGCCGCGCGGCCTGCGCAGCTTCGACGCCGATCTGCCGGTAATGGATTCAACGGTCGGAACCATTACCGAGGAGGGCGCGATCTATCGCGGCGTCAACTGCATCGATCTTGCCGAGCGCGACACGCTCGAACACGCCGCGACGCTGCTCTGGGACGTGACCGGCGTCGATCCATTCGATCAGGACAATTGCCCGATCGTGTCAGACGAAATGCGCGCTGTCGCCGAGGCCACACGCAAGGCCAACGCGATCGATCGCGCCATCGCCGTGCTGGCGCTGGCAGCCGCCGCTGACCCGCGCGCCTTCACCCGGGCGCCCGACGGACGCGCGATGGTCGGCGGCCGTATCGTGCGGCTGGTGGTTGCGACCATGCTGAACGCACGATCATCGGCAAAACCGCTTCATTCGCAGATTGCGCGCGCCTGGGCGCCCGACAACAAGCACGCGCCCGACCTGATCCGCCGCGCGCTGGTGCTGCTGGCCGATCATGAACTGAACGCCTCGACCTTCACCGTGCGATGTGCGGCGTCGACCGGCCTGAATCTCTATGACGCCGTGATTGCCGGCCTCGTCGCATTGAAGGGGCCGAAGCACGGTGGCGCCGGCGTGCTGGCGGCGCAGCTTCTGAAGACGCTCGCCAACGGCGAGGTCGCCCCGGTCATCCGCGAGCGCGTCGCGCTCGGCGAACGGTTCGCGGGCTTTGGCCATGGGGTCTACAAGCACGGCGATCCCCGCGCACGCGCGCTCTTGGAAGCGCTGGCGCGCTCCGGCGCCGACCGCAAGCTCACCCACGAAATTCCTGACAGCATCGCCGAAGCGACCGGCGAATTCGTCAATATCGACTATGCCCTTGCGGTCCTCGTGCACACGCTCGGCCTGTCGCCGGGCCATGAACTTGTGTTGTTTTCGATGGCGCGCACGGTGGGGTGGATCGCGCATGCCTGCGAGCAATTGCAGCACGGCCGATTGATCCGGCCGCGCGCCCGTTACGTCGGTCCCGCGCCCGGTCGCAGCCCTGCCCGGGCCTAATCCGAAGCGGTCTTTTCGGTCCGGCGTCGGCGCAGCGTCCAGACACCGAGCGCGATGATCGCCGCCGCGCACACGGCCAAAATCCAGAGATGTTTGCCGATGTGTTGGTGATGCGGCAGGCCGGCATAGTGGTGCAGCGCCGAGACTGCGAACACGCCCGGCAGTATGTGCGCCAAAGCCCATGCAAGGACCGCGGCAACGTTGACGCTGTAGAACCGGGCCGGCGACATCCCGAGCGCGCCGGCCGTCACCGGGACGAAGGCGCGGATCGGCGGCACAAAACGCGCGAACAGCACGGCGAGCGATCCCCAGCGCTGGAAGAACGTTTCGCTCTGCGCCATAACGGCGGGATATTTCGACATCGGCCAGGCGCTGAGAATCTCGCGTTGCGAGCGATGGCCGGCCCAAAATGCCGAGCCGTCGCCGAGCAGGGCGCCTGCAATCGCGGCCGCCAGCACGCCCCACAGGTTCAGTTCGCCGCCGGGCACCAGCGCGCTCAGGGCCAGGATGATGGTTGAGCCCGGCACCAGTGCGCCTGCGACGGGGATCGCTTCCAGGAGGGCAGCGAGAAATAGGGTCAGATAGGCCAGCCAGGGATGGGCCGAAACGAAGGCAATGATGGGATCAAGGAATGAAGTCACAGCCTTGCCGTCCGCTGAGTGGGCCGCCTGCACCCACAGCTACCAAGCCCGGCTGGGGCCCGAAAGTGCCACCGCCCTCCGGTTTTGGGGCCGGGCAGGCGGACAAGTCGGCAAAAGTGCGGCGTGATTCGCAGGGCAGCCCTCCAAAAAGTCGATACACGGCCTATCTCAATGATAAGGCAACGGAACTTTGATTGCGCCGCGGGCTTCTGCCGGCCCTTGCTCTCTGCTAGGTTGGTAACAGCCCCCATCCGCAGCCATTTAACAGATCTGGTTTCGGGAACGCCCGGGACCTCGGAGGATTGATGACGACCGCCGCCATGAGCAAAGTTTCGGAGCCCGCCGGTTTGCCCGACATGAAGGTGTCGGTCCGGCAGGTCTTCGGTATCGACAGCGATCTCGAAGTGCCGGCCTATTCCGAAGTCGACCCGCATGTGCCGGAAGTTGATTCGGATTACCGCTTCGACCGCGCTACCACGCTCGCAATTCTCGCCGGTTTTGCCAAGAACCGCCGCGTCATGGTCACCGGCTATCACGGTACCGGCAAATCGACCCATATCGAGCAGGTCGCGGCGCGCCTGAACTGGCCGTGCGTGCGCGTCAACCTCGACAGCCACATCAGCCGCATCGACCTGGTCGGCAAGGATTCGATCGTCATCAAGGACGGCAAGCAGGTCACGGAATTCCGCGACGGCATTCTGCCGTGGGCACTGCAGCACAACATCGCGCTGGTGTTCGACGAATACGACGCCGGTCGCCCCGACGTGATGTTCGTGATCCAGCGCGTGCTGGAAGTTTCCGGCCGCCTGACGCTCTTGGACCAGAACAAGGTGATCAAGCCGCACCCGTCGTTCCGCCTGTTCTCGACCGCCAACACGGTCGGCCTCGGCGATACTTCGGGCCTCTACCACGGCACCCAGCAGATCAACCAGGGCCAGATGGACCGCTGGTCGATCGTCACCACGCTGAACTATCTGGCGCATGACGAAGAGGTCGAAATCGTGCTGGCCAAGGCGCATCACTATCGCACGCAGGAAGGCCGCGACATCGTCAACAAGATGGTGCGGCTCGCCGATCTCACCCGCAACGCCTTCGCCAATGGCGATTTGTCGACGGTGATGAGCCCGCGCACCGTGATCACCTGGGCTGAGAACTCCGAAATCTTCGGCGATATCGGTTTTGCGTTCCGCGTCACCTTCCTCAACAAATGTGACGAACTGGAGCGGCCGCTGGTGGCGGAATTCTATCAGCGTTGCTTCAATGCGGAACTGCCCGAAAGTTCGGTCAACGTGGCGCTCAGCTAGCCCATGGCGAAAATTTCCGTCGAGCGCACCATTGGAAAGACCAAGAAGGCGGTGCTCGGCGGACTTCTCGGCTTCAACGCCGAGAAGATGGGGAAGCAGAAATACAAGCGCCTCGCCATCTCGCTGCGTGAAGGGGACAAGATCGTCGGCGGGATTGTCGGCGAAGTCTGGACCACGGTGCTGTTCATTCAGCTGTTCTGGATGGAGCAGAAGCTTCGCGGCAAGGACTACGGAACGAGGCTGATAAAGGCGATTGAGGACGAAGCGAGAAAGTTCGGGGCCACTCGGTCCTATCTGGACACGATGAGTTTTCAGGCGCCGGGTTTTTACCGCGCTTGCGGTTATGAGGAATTCGGTTCGATCGAAGGCTATCCCGGCGGCGTCACGCGGCACTGGTTTACGAAAGCGCTATGAGCACATCATCCAACTCCAAATTCCGCACCGGATCCAAGGAAGCGCCGACCGAGCCGTTCAAGCGCGCGGTGACCTCATGCCTGAAGGCGATTGCGAAAGCGCCGGAACTCGACGTGACGTTCGCGGCCGAACGTCCCGGTCTCGCGCCAGGCAAGGCGCGGCTGCCGGAGCCTGCCCGCAAGATGACCAAGCGGGACGCCGCGATCGTGCGCGGCCACGCCGATTCAATCGCGCTGAAGCTCGCCTGTCACGATCCCAAGGTGCATCGCAAGCTGATGCCGGGAAATCCGCAGGCGCGCGGCGTATTCGAGGCGGTGGAGCAGGCCCGCGTCGAGGCGATCGGCTCGCGCCGGATGTCGGGCGTTGCGAAGAATCTCACCGCGATGCTCGACGATCATTTCCATCGCGGCAAGTATGACGAGATCACCGACCGCGCCGATGCGCCGCTGTCGGATGCGCTGGCGATGCTGGTGCGCGAGCGGCTGACCGGCCTTGCGCCGCCGACGGCGGCGAAAAAAATGGTCGATCTCTGGCGTCCGGTGCTGGAAGACAAGATCGGCGCCCGGCTCGACAAGCTGAGCCGCGTCACCGAGGACCAGGCCAAGTTCGGCGACCTCGTGCACGACCTGTTGTCGGCGCTCGACCTCGGCGACGACCGCGATGCCGACGCCGATGACGACGAGAACGACGACGAGAACCAGGACGGCGAGAACGATCAGTCCGGCGCCGAGGGCTCGCCCGATAGCGATGCCGCGCAGGAAATGAGCGCCGACCAGGCGCAGGCGTCCACCGATGAAATGTCTGAGAGCGCGATGGAGAGCGCACAGGCCTCCACGTCGGATACGTTTGACGACGGCGAACTCGGCGATGACGAAACGCCGGGCGAGGCGACGCGGCCGAACACGCGCGGCGCCAACGAGCCGCGCGGGCCGGAATATCACGCCTTTGCGCCCAAGTTCGACGAGGTGATCGCCGCCGAAGATCTCTGCGACCATGACGAACTGGAGCGGCTGCGGTCCTACCTCGACAAGCAGCTTGCGCATCTGCAGGGCATCGTGGCGCGGCTCGCCAATCGCCTGCAGCGCCGCCTGATGGCGCAGCAGAACCGCGCCTGGGAGTTCGATCTCGAGGAAGGCATCCTCGATCCCGCGCGGCTGTCGCGCGTGGTCACCGATCCCTATCATCCGCTGTCCTTCATGCATGAGAAGGAAGCGACCTTCCGCGACACCGTGGTGACGCTGCTGCTCGACAATTCCGGCTCGATGCGCGGCCGCCCGATCACCGTGGCGGCGACCTGCGCCGATATTCTCGCGCGCACGCTGGAGCGTTGCGGCGTCAAGGTCGAGATTCTGGGCTTCACCACCCGCGCCTGGAAGGGCGGGCAGTCGCGCGAGGCGTGGCTCGCCGCCGGCAAGCCGGCCAATCCGGGCCGACTGAACGACCTGCGCCACATCATCTACAAGTCTGCCGACGCGCCCTGGCGACGCTCGCGCAAGAATCTGGGCCTGATGATGCGCGAGGGCCTGCTGAAGGAGAACATCGACGGCGAGGCGCTGGACTGGGCGCACAAGCGCCTGCTCGGCCGAGCCGAACAGCGCAAGATCCTGATGATGATCTCGGACGGCGCGCCGGTCGACGATTCCACGCTATCGGTCAACCCCGGCAATTACCTCGAGCGGCATCTGCGCCACATCATCGAGGAGATCGAGACCCGTTCGCCGGTCGAACTGATCGCGATCGGCATCGGTCACGACGTCACGCGCTACTACCGCCGTGCCGTCACCATCGTCGATGCCGAGGAGCTCGGCGGCGCCATCACCGAGAAACTCGCTGAACTGTTCAGCGAGACCCACGGCGCCGCGCCCGTCTCAGGCCACCACCGGCCGCGCCGCCTGCATTCGTGAGAACATGCTCCCGCCCATAGGCCGCCGCCGCCTTTTGAAATATGCAGCGGCGGGGCTTTCGTTGACGGCCATGCCGGCCGTCGCGGCGGCGCAAACGGCTGTTCAGCGGCCGCCGAAGCAGACGAGCCCCGACGAGTTCACGGTCAGCACCCCGGTTTCGATCGACGTCAACGCCCGGCCGTTGCCCTCGTTCGATACCCGCGACCGATCGCGGGTGCGATTCGGCGAGCTCGAATATCGCAGCGGCCTCATTCTCACCTCGCGCTTCCGCGGATTTGGTGGATTGTCGGGACTACGGCTGGACGCCAAGGGCGAGCGCTTCATCGCCATCAGCGACAAGGGCGGCTGGTTCACCGGGCGCATTGTCTACAAGGGCCGCGAGATGACCGGGCTCGACGACGTCGAGGCTTCGCCGGTACTCGGTCCCGACGGCAAGCCGATCACCTCGCGCGGCTGGTACGACACCGAGGCGCTCGCGCTCGACGGCTCGCTGGTCTATGTCGGCCTTGAGCGCGTCAATCAGATATTGCGCTTCGACTTCGCCAAGGGATTTACGCGCGCGCAAGGCGAATTGATTCAGTTGCCGCTGGGCGTGCGCAAGCTGCCCAACAACAAGGGCATCGAGGCGCTTGTGGTGGTGCCGAAGGGCTCGTCCCTGGCGGGAACGCTGATCGCGATCTCCGAACGCGGGCTCGACGCCCAGGGCAACATCACAGCCTTCCTGATCGGCGGCAAGTCGCTGGGGCTGTTCAGCATCCGCCGCACCGACAATTTCGACATCAGCGACGCGGTGCTGCTGCCCTCCGGTGGGCTGTTGCTGCTGGAGCGCAAATTCTCCTGGCTCGGCGGGGTCGGCATCCGCATCCGCCGCGTCTCGCTCGCCTCCATCGCCCCCGGCGCGTTGATCGATGGTCCCGCGATCTTCGAAGCCGATCTCGGCAACGAGATCGACAACATGGAAGGCATCGATGCCCATGTCACGCCGGAGGGCGAAACGGTGCTGACGCTTGTCTCCGACGACAATTTCTCGATGATACAACGCAATCTGCTGCTGCAATTCACGCTGGTGGAGTAGCGTCCTCGCGAATAACGGAACGGTTCTTGCAACGCTCCGGGACGTAAACCGGAGCTTTCGATGTACAAGTCCATTCACGCCCTTTGTGTCCTGTCCACCCTTCTTGTTGCCCAAGCGGCGCATGCCGAAACCTGGCCGTCGCGGCTGATCAAGGCGACCATTCCGTTCGGCCCGGGCAGCGCCACCGACGTGGTGCCGCGCCTGGTGTTCGAACGTCTCTCGTCCGAACTCGGCCAGCCCATCGTGGTCGAAAATCGGGCAGGGGCCGGCGGCACGCTCGGCACGGGTCTGGTCGCGAAAGCCGAACCCGACGGCTACAGCATTCTTGCCCATTCCTCGGCACTCGCCATCGCACCGGCGATATTCCCCAACCTGACCTTCGATGCGACGAAGGACCTCTCCTCGGTGCTGATGATCGGCTCGAGCGCCAGCGTCATGATCGTGCCGAACGAGCGTCCGTGGAAATCGATCCAGGACTTCATCGCGGAGGCCAAAGCCAAGCCGGGATCGATTTCTTTCGGCTCGGTTGGTGTCGGCAGTGCGGTGCACATCGCCGCGGAGAAGTTTCGGCTCGCCGCCGGCATCGAGGCGACGCATGTGCCGTATCGCGGCGGGCCAGAGGTGATCGCCGACATCATGGGAGGACGGATCGATCTCTACTTCTGTCCGCTGGCGACCGCCTTGCCACTGATCCGGCAGGGGCAGGTGAAGGCCTTGCTGGTTTCGACGCCCAAGCGCGCCGCCGATCTGCCTGATGTGCCGACACCTGGAGAGAGCGGCCTGAAAAATGCAGAAAGCGTGAGCTGGTTCGGCGTGTTCGTGCCTTCGAGGACACCGCGGGACATCGTGGAAAGGTTTCATGCAGTGGGAATGAAGGTACTGAGCGATCCCTCCGTGCAGGCGAGCCTGACGAAGCTCGGGGTCGAGCCGATGCCGATGAAGCCGGCCGAGATCGACGACCTCGTCAAACGCGAGATGGCGGCCAATCTGGAGCTGATCAAGGCGGCGGGGATCAAACAATAGGGGGAGGGTTGCAGTCCCGGCGGGTTGAGGAGGGGAGAGCGGCTCGCTAGACATGGCGGGTCGTTTTCCCTCCGATCCGGATCACTTAGCCCATGAGCGCTCTGTTTACCCCGATCAAGCTGCGCGGCCTCAGCCTTGCCAACCGTATCATGGTGGCGCCGATGTGCCAGTACTCGTCCGTCGATGGCGAGGCCAATGACTGGCACTTCACCCATATCAATTCGCTGGCGCTGTCGGGCGCCGCCATCTTCTGCATCGAGGCGACGGCGGTGGAGGCGTCCGGCCGCATCACGCCGGGCTGCCTCGGCCTCTATAACGACGCCACCGAAGCCGCGCTGAAGCCGATCCTCGCTTCCGTGCGCAAGCGCTCGAAGGCTGCCGTGATGATGCAGCTCGCCCATGCCGGCCGCAAGGCATCGAGCCACACGCCGTGGGACGGCGGGCAACTGATCCCGGTGGCCGAAGGCGGCTGGCGGGCGGAGGGGCCGTCGGCCATTCCGCACAAGCAAGGCGAGACGCCGCCGATTGCGTTCGATGCCGCGGGCCTTGCCCGCGTGCGCGACGCCTTCGTGGCCGCGACGAAGCGCGCCGAGCGGCTCGGCATCGACGCCATCGAGGTGCATTCGGCGCACGGCTACCTGCTGCACCAGTTCCTGTCGCCGATCGCCAACCAGCGCACCGATCAATATGGCGGCTCGCTTGCGAACCGCATTCGCTTTCCGCTCGAAGTGTTCGATGCAGTGCGCGCGGCGTTTCCGCACGACAAGCCGGTCGGATTGCGCGTCTCCTGCACCGACTGGGTCGAGGGCGGCTGGGATCTGGCGCAAACCATCGAGTTCGCGCATGAGCTGAAGAAGCACGGCGTCGACTGGATCGACGCGTCCTCGGGCGGCGTGTCGCCACTGCAGAAGATTCCGCTCGGCCCCGGCTACCAGGTGCCGTTCGCGCAGGCGATCCGCGAGGCGACCGGGCTCACCACCATCGCCGTCGGCCTGATCACGGAAGCCAGGCAGGCCGAGGAGATCGTGGCCTCGGGCAAGGCCGACATGGTCGCGCTCGCCCGCGCCATGCTCTACGACCCGCGCTGGGGTTGGCACGCCGCCGCCGAACTCGGCGGCGAGGTGTTCGCGCCGCCGCAATACTGGCGCTCGCAGCCCTCGACGCGAAAGGCGCTGTTCGGCGCGACGACGTTCGGGACGAGGTAGCCGCATACGCAGTCGCCCTTCCTTCTCCCGCAAGGGGCGAGGGGGAGGGAGTGCTCTCTCCTCGTCATTGCGAGCGAAGCGAAGCAATCCACATTTCGACTCGGGGATAGATGGATTGCTTCGCTTCGCTCGCAATGACGGCGGAGGGCATTCGCGCGCGACCCGTTGGCTCGCAACGACGATCTCGAATCCTGACCTCTGCCCATCCGTTTCGTCATAACTCGGCCGCACGCCAGGCGTGTTATGGTCTCGCTTGCGCGCGACAGACGCGCTTTCAACAACAACATACAGCGAGGATGCCCCATGGAGATCGGATATTTCACGATGCCGTCCCATCCGCCGGAGTGCGGGTTGAAAGAGGGTCACGACTGGGACCTGCAGACGCTGCGCTGGCTCGACGAACTCGGCTACCAGGAAGCCTGGATCGGCGAGCACCACACCGCGCCCTGGGAGCCGCATCCTTCGCCCGATCTCATTCTCGCGCAGGCATTTCTGCAGACCAAGAATATCCGCCTCGGGCCCGGCGGCTTCCTCTTGCCCTATCACCACCCGGCCGAACTTGCGAACCGTGTCGCTGTTCTCGATCACCTCTCCGGCGGACGGCTGAACTTCGGCGTCGCCGCCTCGGGCCTGCCGAGCGACTGGGCGATGTTCAATGTCGACGGGATGTCCGGCCAGAACCGCGACATGACGCGCGAGGCGCTGGAGATCATATTGAAGATGTGGACGGAGGACGCGCCCTGGAACTACACCGGCAAGTTCTGGACGGTGAACAAGCCGGACACGATGTTCGACTTCCTCAAGCCGCACCTCAAGCCGCTGCAGGCGCCGCATCCGCCGATCGGCGTCGCCGGCCTCTCCAAGGGCTCGGATACGCTCAAGCTTGCGGGCGAGCGCGGCTACATTCCGATGAGCCTCAACCTCAATCCCGCTTACGTCGGCAGCCACTGGCAATCGGTCGAGATTGGCGCTGCGAAAACCGGACGCAAGCCGAAGCGCAGCGACTGGCGGCTGGTGCGCGAAGTGTTCATCGCCGATACCGACGAGGAGGCGTGGCGGCTCTCGGTCGGCGACATGATGGGCCGGATGATGACCGAATATTTCCTGCCGCTGCTCGGCCATTTCGGTTTCAAGGACTACCTGAAGGCGACGCCTGACATCGCAGACTGCGATGTCACGGCCGAATACTGCGCCCGCAACAACTGGATCGTGGGCTCGCCTGCGACCGTCACCGAGAAAATCGAGAAAATCTATCATGAGGTCGGCGGCTTCGGCACGCTGCTGGTGTTCGGCTTCGACTACAAGCACAAGCCCGAGGCGTGGTACAATTCGCTGCGCCTGTTGCGGCACGAAGTGATGCCGCGGCTGAAGCATCTCGAGGCGGATCTGACGAAGGCGGCGTGATTGAACGCGCCGCTCTTTCCCCGTCATTGCGAGCCAACGGGTCGGCGCGAAGCGCCGCCCGATGACAGACTCCGCGAAGCAATCCATTTTTCCGTTATGCCGAGAGATGGATTGCTTCGTCGCTGTCGCTCCTCGCAATGACGGCGGAGACAGCGTCGTCTCGCGCTGCTCAATGCGTCTTTGCTGCATCCGCGGCGCGGACCTGCCAGAATTTCAGCAGACGTCGGGCGTTTTCGACCGTCAGCTTGGCGTACTGCTCTTTCGCCTTCGCCAGTTCGTGACGGCCCATGCTCCCCGAAGCGAAGCGGCTGTCGAGGATGGCGGATACGGTTTCCCAGTTCAACCCGGCGACGCGGCAGGGGATCAGCACGCCGTCGTCGCGCAGGCTCTGCATGACAGGGCGGATCACCTCGACGCTCGACGCCGACAGTTCGGCGAGCGCCGCGACGGTCTCGGCATATTTGCGCTCTTTCGCGAACGCCAAGAGCGCCGGCTCGTTGAGCTTGCCGTGTTTCGCCAGCGCCGCGACGAAGCGGCGGGCTGCGGAGAAATCGCGGGTGCGCGACATTTCGCGGTTGGCGCCGACGGACGCGGCCGCGATCGCGCTGCGGATTTCCTCGAACAGGTGCGGCGGCGCGCGCGACAACAGCCGCGTGCGCACGACCTCGGTGGCGCTCTGCAGCAATTGCCGGCGCTGCTCGGCCGGCAGGTCGATGCGGATGCCGGTCTCGACCGCAAGATCCGGATCGCTTTCCGCCTGCTTCAGCACGATGGCATAGCCGGACGCCGACATCCGCGCGCCGGGATTGGTGACGAGCCGCCGGCTGACGGAGGGATAATGCCGCTTCAAGAGCGCATCGGTGACGATCTCGGTCAGCCACCAGCGGCCGGAGATCGCCAGCAGATGCTGCTCGCTTTTGGTCTCGGCGAGTTCGATCAGATCGTCGGCCGAAAGCCGCGCCGATTCGGTCAGCACGGGGCGCGCAATCGTAATCTCGTCATTGTGCGCCAAGCGCCGGATCACGGAAGCCGGCGCCTGCTTGATGGAGGCGAGCTGGGTGCTCATTTCGGCGAGCGCAATCCGCGCGGAGACATCGGCCAGCGCGCGCAGCTCGATGGTGCGGATCAGCCGTTCGAGCACGTCGCCGAACAGCTCGATCTGTTCGCCGGAATAGCCGTCGGCGGACAGCAGAAACAGGTCGGTGACCTGCTTCAGCGCATCCAGATGTTTTTCCGCCGAGCCGGCCTGGATGGCCGCCTCGACCTCCTCGGCGATCGATCGTGTCAGCATCGCTCGTCCTGAGCGTTTCAAGCCGGTTCTGGCCCCAGATGGGTGAGAATAGGGGGCAGTGTTGAACGATTCGTAAACCATTTGGGTCGCGCGGCGGCGGAACTGGGGCCGCAGGATTGCGGGGGCGGTGCGCGGCTGCGTCTTCTCCCTCTCCCGCGTGCGGGGGAGGGCTGGGGTGGGGGTGGTGTCTCCGCATAATGACTGGTTGTCGAGTCCGCGGAACCCGTAGGATGGGTGGAGCGAAGCGATACCCATCATGGCTTCCGCGGTACCGATCGATGGGTTTCGCTTCGCTCTACCCATCCTACGAAGTGGCGCTGATTGTTCTCCATTCGTCCGTCCCGTTATGCGGAAGCACCCCCACCCCGACCCTCCCCCGCAAGAGCGGGAGAGGGGGAGACGCACCTCCGCGTTCTCGCGGCCTGTTCGCCCGAGTCTTTCAATGTCGTTCACGCCCCCAAGAATCGAGAGGGCGCAGGGAATGCCGGGTGACGGCTGCCACCGCGGTCTCGTGTGCAATAAGCGCTAACAAAATGCGCACACGAGCATACAGGTACAGCCGGGGCACGCCGGCATTCCCTGCGCGATGGGTTGACGGCTTATGCCGTGCTCTCCCTGGAGACGAATTCCTTTTGCCTCCATCGCCGGCGGATTGAAGGTCTTGAAAAACCCGGTCGGGTCTTCACAAATCCTCCGCCGGCTTAACGCCAGCCACGGGCGCCAGGACCACACGGTTTTGCCGTACGCGATTGCGCCGCTCGTCCTTGCGCTGATTGGTTGCTCACGGCCTTATCAGCCGCCCTGCAATGCCTCGCGCGCGCGTGCGCTTTCACGTCCACCGCTCCCCGCACTCCACGTATCGTGACGACGCGTACGCCCCTCTTCGATGAGGCGGGATGCGCGCAAGAGGAGGGTGATTTGCCTTGAAAGGAAAGCGGAATATTTTTGTTGCGCGATCTGGACGACGCAAATCACGTTGAATCGGCTGATGAAATTAGATTATTGCCGCAGCGGGTTTCTCCTCCGCGAAGAGGCCGTAGGGTGGGCAAAGCGTCAGCGTGCCCACCATTCGTGACGCGGGTGCCGATGGATGGTGGGCACGCTGCGCTTTGCCCACCCTACGAAATCCCGCCCCCTCAATCCGCCACGACCTCCTCCGCGCTGGCATGCGCCGGCGGCACGGGCATCGGGAATTTCTCGTACTGCCGCGGCAGGTTCACCGGGCGGTAGCTCGGCAGCGCGTCCATGCGCTGCAGCGCCGACTCGTGGATGACGGCGCCGTCGGGAATGAAGCGCGGCTCGGCGTCGGGGATGTAATAGCCGAAATGCGTCTTTCGCGCCGGCCATTCCTTGTAGCTCGCGCTCTTCGGCAGATATTCGAGTAGCCACCACGCGCCCTTCAGCGAGATGTGCAGATCGCCGCGAATGTCAGGCACGACATAGGAGAACGGGCTGCCCTTGCGCTGAATGCCCCAGGCGAGCTGGTTGACGGTGGCCTGGTTGACCTGCAGCCCGCATTTGGTCGCCTCGTCGATCATCCAGAGCAGCGGATATTTCGAAAGCCCGCTTTCCTTTTCCGGATAGCCGCCGCCGATATCGGCATGCACGCCGGCGAACCACACCTGCAGAATATCCTGCGGCTCGGCATGCGCGTCGTTGAAGCGGTTGTGCTTGAAGGTCTGCGGGTCGTCCCACTTCTTGAGACGGAACATGCAGCGCCGTTCGTCGATCGAGATCGCCTGCCGAAACGTCTGCACGCTCGGGTTCACAATGGTGAACGCGAGCTCTTCCAGGCTCGGCCAATAGAAGCGATCGGCCCGCGGCACGATCACGCTCGCGACCGTATCCCAGACGCCGACGAAGCGGATGGTGGGCCAGCGCGTCGAGGTGATGCGCGCGAACTGCGCGGCGTTGTCGAAGGCGCTCTGCGGCAGCGCGTCTTCGCCTGAGGCGACATCGGTGGCCGACTTGAACTTCGCCCGCAACTTCGGCGCCTCGTCGGAGGAGAACTGCTTGTAGGCGATGAGCCCCGAGCCTGCGAGATTGACCTGCTCCGGCGAGATCAGGCCCACCTTGTGAATGAGCCCTGCTAGCACCCGCACGGTATAGGCGCCGCGGGAAAAGCCGAACAGGTAGATCTGGTCGCCCGCCTGGTAATGGTGGACCAGGAAGCCATAGGCCGCGAGCACGTTGTCATCGAGCCCATAGCCGGTGGCGAGGCCCAGGATGGCGTTGAAATCCTGCTTCAGTTTGTGCCACGGGTCCGGCCGCTCCAGCGTGCCGACCCCCGGATCGTAAAACACGAGTTGCCGCGGCTGCGTCTTCTCCGTCTTGCGCAGGCAGCGATAAAGCTTCAGCACATTGGAGATGTTCTCGGAAATCTCGTTGCCGGTGCCGTCGCAGCAGATGATGATGTTGCGCATGGGGGACTCGCAGGGGACAGTGATGCTACCTTGGCGAGTATAGCGGAACTTTGAAGTGAGACGACGTGAAATTTAAGAAGTGATGCTTGGAAAGATTGAGCGTGCACATCGCTGTTGCCCATATGCGAATTTCAGAATACGCAAAGAATTAACCGTCATCCAATCTACTGGCTACTAACGGTTTTTCATTTGAGGCAGGTCACGGTGAAGCGGGAAATTTTAACATTTGGCTATGAGGGGCTAAGCGTCGACGCCTTTATTGCGCGGCTTCGATCAGCCGACGTGGAGACTGTCGTAGATGTGCGAGCAAATCCTATTTCGCGGAAGCCGGGGCTATCAAAAAACGCGCTCGCGCGAAATCTAACCAACGCCGGCATGCGGTATGTCCACGCCGTAGAGGTGGGTTGTCCGAAGCCGGTCCGGGATCGCTACAAATCTGACGGAGACTGGGCTGCTTACACCAGTGCCTTTCTCGATTACATCGCGGATCAGAAAGTGCCAGTCGCGCACATCGCGTCTATCGCGAAGCAGTCGCGGTCTTGCCTCATATGTTTTGAGGCCGACTATAATTTCTGTCACCGAACCTTTGTAGCGAGAGCTGCAGCGCCAATTATCGGCGCGCGAGTCGTTCATCTCACAGCGAAAATGTTAGTTGTGGATCGGGACCTAAGATCGGCGGCTTAGGTGGGTATATCAGACTAACAATCAACCATTGTTCGGGGAATCTGTGGATGGTCCCCATCAGAAGTATCAAGTCTGCCGCTGGCAGAGATACCTCTAGCTTCTGCCGGAATGGATGCTCCCAGCCGTCGTTATGACCGTGGTAGCAATTCCAGTATAGTGCTCCAGCCTCCCAATCGACGATCTTGTGTCTATACATCCTAGCGCCAGCGCTACTATTGCATTCGTAGCGGTAGTGGAAATCGTGAGGAAGTTTCCGCAACGTCGTTAGTGCTTTCACATCGGTGTCGTCAAACAAGCCGCCTTGGCGCTGGCTTTGAAGTAGTTTTGCCTTCTCCTCGTCAGTCCAGTCTGGCTTAGAGGCTGCGCTAATATCAAGACCGAGTATCCGTGTTGGTCGAACAAGGCCGAGCGTTGTCCCGTTTGCAACTCGATCGGCATCAAGGTCCGCAAAATCTGCAAAGACCTTGAGCTTACTCAATGCTTCGCGACGAACTCGCCACGCATTGCTGGTTGGAAGCGGCGGGCCGTTGAACTTCACTGTGTCCACAAATAACTTATGGCTTTCGGGTCGACGGTCGCCAACGGCTCGATCTATTCGAGCGCTCACCCATTGCCACTTCTTAAACTGCTGAGCCCCATCAATTAAGCGGAAGGGTACAGGAAAGAGTCGGATCAACTTGCCGCTTCGATCCATCCCCGCGACACATGATGTTTCAACGTATTTTCCGCTTGGTGACGGGTAGGTCTTACAAAGGATCAGAATATCCTGTTCAAACGAAGCCATTGCCGCTTCCTTGTCACACGCGCTCCAAAAGCGCGGCTGGACCGGTCAGGTTTGCCGTAGGGAATTTACAGCCTCGATGATCAGCGCAATTCCATCCTGTGGTCCATGATATTGAATCGTCCGAAAGATGGTAGGAATCCCTAGAGCCATCAAAGTTACAAATCCCTCACCAACCTGCAATTCATGGCGGCTGTGATCAGGATTTTCGTATGACTGCGAGCTTACCTTATTCGTTCCGAAGTCGCGGAAGCACAGAATAATTGGGGTACCGTTTGATTCTGCCAACTGCATTTCGATGCCGAGTCCAGTCGAAGGAAAGCTGGCCTCGGCGATTACAAGATCCGCTTCTTCCACCATTGCTCGATCCCACACGTAGCAGAGGCGGGCTCGTTCAGCGGCGGGTTTGGTGCCAAGTTGAGGGTCGCTATTAATAAGCGCGTACTTGACCTCCGTCTTGGAATCGTTCTCGCGCAACGTTTTTGCGAGCTGATGGATGAAGACAACGTGTTCGTCAAATAGCGATCGCGGGACGTGCGTGAGGGCGCATGCGATGTAAATTTTCATCAGGTCGCTGCCCGTATATTGGGAATGAGGAATTGAAGGCCGGTGAGTTCCGATGCAATTTCGTCGACGAACTGATCAGCGGACATCTGGATGAATTCGCTGAGTAGCCAATTCTTTTGTCCCGCCAGCAGAGAGGCCATCTGTGGCGGATTATACCGACTGATCTCGCTCAGCCTATGCATCGTGCCTAGAATAAGTGTCGGTAGTTGACGTTCGATGCGCGCGGGTCCTCTGGTTACCGACTTAATATACCAAAGCGGTTCAGAGCCGTTTATGAATACAAGTTCGCGTCGCAGACGACGGTTCAAGTCCACGATGGCGCTCAACGCGGTTTGGCTAAGTCTGCCGGAGCGCGGAGTACTCACATAGGCATTTGACCGAATGGCCCGCGGGCCAAATTTTTTGTCTGCAACGAACTGAGCAGGCAATCGCTTTGCTGCTGCTCCGATTGGAATGTTCTTAGTGACGTCAGCGCGGAAGTAAATTCGCTTTGATGATCTGTCTGCTACAAATCCGCAATTTGCAATGGGGATGAACATTTCTTGCTGCGATGTATAAGTAAGGCAGTAGGTTCGGTGAATGAAGACCATATTGAAGAATAGCTCTTGAAGTGTGTGAGTTCGCGCAAGCTCAGCTTCTCCATAATACGCTGACAAGCTAGGTAGCACGCCGTGTTGCTGCACTCTTATTCCGAGGTGGTTCAGCGACGCACTCGTTCCTTGAGACCTGTGCTCGGAAACACCGTGGCGCTCGTTGAAGACAATTCCTTTGGCTGACAACAGCGCCTTCGTGGCATTCAAGAATGCGTAATAGAGCAACAGGGGAGCGGATTGTGGCGGCAATCCAAGGGACACCTTGTAGAATTCCTGTGCCTGCTGCCAGTAAAGTAGAGCCTTATCCTTGCGCCCTCGTTTCAGCCAAAGCGCAACGTAGGTCCAAGGACTATTTGTCAGAACGTTCCGAGCCCCAATCACTGGAGCCGTTACTGCCTTATGAGGAGCAACCAAGCGCCCCTTCCATTTAACCGGCAGGAGATCCTTGGACGGGATATCCATTGATTCCTCTCATCCCTATACTGATATTTTATCTGCTCTCCTTCAAGTTGTAATAGGTGGCGGCGGATCTCCCACAACAAACATCCGGGTCCTTCGGCCGGGCGGCTAGACTCGAGGGCAGCCGCGTCAGCTAGCCTTTGCCAATAGCGTGCAAAACCATCGTGATCGACAATCCGGGCGAGGGCGTCGCACGTAGAATCTACGTTCCCGCCGGCCCTTGATTAACATCCACCACGTGCCGATCCTGTCCGACAGTAATAACAATCGTATAGCTCTTCTTCCCGCCAGCCTGATCGGTAGGGGGCGCAAGGTGCAACTGGCCTCCGTACCATTCGCCCGGCATCAGCGTGTTGTCCTTGATGACCGTCTGCTCAAGCGTGGCCATGTTGCGTTGGCCCGTCTCGACGGTGGCAGCCACCATGGCTTCGTTCTGAATGGCGGCGTTGTTCTGTGCGATCACTGCGGCCGTCGGGCTGTAGAAAGTGCCGGTGCGGCCGCTTGGTGTCGTGTAGGTGCCGCGACCGGCGTTTGAGGCGCTGTAGGAGTTTGCAGCAACGGCAACGCCCGTAAGAATGGCCGCTGCCACTTGCCGGTTCTTTTCTTCCTGCTGCAGCATTTCGAACGTGACGATCTGCATTCCGAAGTCGGAGCCGCCGACGTGCTGGATGGCCTCCACCTGGGCTACACGAAATTCCGTCGGTTGTTTTCCGAGGTTGTTGATGCCGACGACGAACACCGGGCGTCCGTTCGCCTGCAACTGGCGCGATGCCGGGCGCACCAGCACCAGCGAACCCTTCTGGCGCGAGACCAGCGCCGGTTGCCCGTCGCGCATCATTGATTGTTGCTGTGGATTGGATGCGCGAAACGCAATGGTTTCGCCGTTTGAAACGCAGCCGCCCAAGGCAGCACAAAGCGCCACGATTCCCAGATTACGCATGACAAGACCCCCCAGACCCGCCGCCATACAAAGGCAACTGGAGGGCGTGGGCAAGCGTGTACGCGCGTGTAGTCACACCGTGGAAATACGGTGTGACTACAGGGCGAGGAAGACGTGGATGGCCGGGTCAAGCCCGGCCATGACGGAGAGAGTGGTGCTGTTCTTAAAACAAAAACGGCCGGGTCTTCCGACCCGGCCGCTTCGTACTCCGATCCGCCGATTTCGCTAAGCTTTAGCTCGCCTTCTTCACGAACGCGGGCTTGCCGACCTTCTTCTCGATCGCGCGCTTCAATTCCAGCGCGCGGGGGGAGAGGACGTCGGCCTTGGCCTTGATGAGGTACGCGTCCAGGCCGCCATTATGGTCGACGCTCTTGAGCGCGTTGGTCGAGACGCGCAGGCGCACGTTGCGGCCGAGCGCGTCCGAGATGAAGGTGACGTTGGTCAGGTTCGGCAGGAAGCGCCGCTTGGTCTTGATGTTCGAGTGGCTCACCTTGTGGCCCACCTGGGGGCCCTTGGCCGTCAGTTCGCAGCGCCGGGACATCTTGCAAATCCTCTTCCATCCCCGCCTTTAGGCCAAGCCGCTTCTCGCGGGCGCCGCGGGGGTCCAAAATCGCGTCCATTTCCAGGAACCGCGGACGTATAGGAGGAGACGGCCACGGGGTCAAGGTTTTTGCCGCCCGCGCGGGGCGGAATGGAGCGGAATATAAGGGGTTCCAGCGGTTTAAGCCCTCCTTATAAAGGGCGCAATCCGCGCCGACATCATGGCTTTCGCGATTGAGACCCTCGGCCGCCGGAGGCGGCGCTTACACCGGGTCGTGTGAAGCGTGTTTTCGCGTCAACACGCGTTGTTTGCGGGATATTTTTGCCTAAATGAACAATAGCTCGCGCCGATCCCGGGACCTGCAGGAATTGACCAGCCGCAAAACCCCTTCATCCCTCACCAGGCTCACGCTCGGCCTGTGCACCGCCGCGTGCATCTGGCTGGCGCCGCAGGCGACTTTCGCGCAGGGCCGGCTGGATGCGCAATATGAGGCGACGCTGGCGGGGATTCCCGTCGGCAAGGGTACCTGGACCATCGAAATCGGCGACGACATGTATGCCGCCACCGCCCAGGGCGGCACCGCGGGGCTTTTGAAGGCGTTTTCCGGCGGCAGCGGCTCCGGCGCGAGCGTCGGCCGGATCCTCAACGGCGCGCTGGTCCCCAACTCCTATACCGCGACCACCACCACGCAGAAGAAATCCGAAACCATCCGGATTTCGCTGGCGAACGGCGGCGTGAAGGATTTTTCGATCGACCCGGCGCCGCCGGTCGATGCCGACCGCATTCCCGTCACCGAGGCGCACCGCAAGGGCGTGCTCGATCCCATGACCGGCTCAATGCTGCGGGTGCCTGGCAATGCCGAGGTGCTGAGCCCGGATTCCTGCCGCACCGGCGCTGGGATTTTTGACGGAAGGCTGCGCTACGATCTCAAGCTCGACTACAAGCGCATGGAAACGGTGAAGGCCGACAAGGGCTATCACGGGCCGGCGCTGGTCTGCGCCATCTACTTCACGCCGGTCGCGGGCTACATCCCCGATCGCCCCGTGATCAAATATCTCGCCGCCGAGCGAAAGATGGAGGTCACCCTCGTGCCGATCGTGGGAACCCGGATTTTGGTTCCCTTCCGCATGACCATCCCGACGCCGTTTGGCCTGGCGATGCTGGAAGCGACGTCGTTTGTCACGACCGCGACGCCGCCACGGGTAGCGAAGACGAATTAGGCCTTTGAAGTCACCTCGCCCCGCTCTTTGCGGGGAGAGGTCGGATTGCGGAGCAATCCGGGTGAGGGGCTGTCTCCATAGCGGGACTCGCGGAGACAGCCCCTCACCCCGACCCTCTCCCCGCGAAGGGCGGGGCGAGGGGGCGCAGCTCGGTCGCGGCGAAGTCGACGCAACCGCCATGAATCATGTTGACTCCTGACCACTTCTGATTCGACTCCGTGCCTTAAGAAATTGGTCCCGAAACCGTTGCTTGTGGAGCCCGTGTAAACTTGATCTAGTGCCGCCCCGGGCGTGTCAGCGCGAGATGTTGCGGTGAACGTATCGGGTCTCGGGAGGAGTCAGCGATTCGGACGCGATTCGTTCCAGACTCGTTCCAGAGCTTAAGCCGCGACCGCATCACCGTCGCAAAGTGAAACAGTTTCCCGTCATTGCGAGCGAAGCGAAGCAATCCATCGGGCCGCAAAGAAAGAATGGATTGCTTCGTCGCGTTGCTCCTCGCAATGACGGTTGAAGCGGCGGAATTTTTAAGAAACACCTGCACAGAATGGCTTTCTCTCCTTCCACGTTCGCAACCGAACGCGCGCCCGGCGCGGGCGTTACCGCCGTGCTCGGGCCGACCAACACCGGCAAGACGCATCTGGCGATCGAGCGGATGCTGGGGCATTCGTCGGGCGTGATCGGCCTGCCGCTGCGCCTCTTGGCGCGCGAGGTCTACAACAAGATCGCCGATCGCGCGGGCACTGAAAGCGTCGCGCTCGTCACCGGCGAGGAGAAGATCAAGCCGAAGAATCCGCGCTACTGGGTGTCGACCGTCGAAGCAATGCCCAGGGATCTCGACGTGAGTTTTCTCGCCGTCGATGAAATCCAGATCGCCGCCGATCTCGAGCGCGGCCATGTCTTCACCGACCGCATCCTGCATCGCCGCGGCCGCGACGAGACGCTGCTGCTGGGCGCTGCGACGATGCGTCCGATCATCGAGCGGCTGTTGCCGGGCGCGTCCATCATCACGCGGCCGAGGCTGTCGCAGCTCGAATTCGCCGGCGACCGCAAGATCACGCGCCAGCCGCGGCGCACGGCAATCGTCGCGTTCTCGGCCGATGAAGTCTATGCGATCGCCGAGTTGATCCGCCGTCAGCATGGCGGTGCTGCCGTTGTATTGGGCTCGCTCTCGCCACGCACACGCAACGCGCAGGTGGCGATGTTCCAGAACGGCGACGTCGATTATCTCGTCGCCACCGACGCTGTCGGCATGGGGCTGAACCTCGACGTCGATCACGTAGCCTTCGCCTCCGACCGCAAATACGACGGCTATCAGTTCCGCAGGCTCACGCCCGCCGAGTTTGCGCAGATCGCGGGCCGCGCCGGGCGCGCTACCCGCAACGGCACTTTTGGCACCACCGGGCGCTGCGCGCCGTTCGAGCCGGAGCTGGTGAACGCGCTGCAGAACCACACTTTCGACAGCGTCAAAATGCTGCAGTGGCGCAACTCAAAACTGGATTTCTCCTCGCTCGGCGCGCTGCAGGTGTCGCTGGCGCTGCCGCCGGGGCATGAGGTCTTGACCCGCGCGCCGATCGCCGAGGACCAGCGCGTGCTCGATCACGCTGCCCGCGACGGCGAGGTGAGGGACATGGCCCACGGTGCGGCTGCCGTGGAACGGCTGTGGGACGCCTGCGCGATCCCGGATTACCGCAAGATCGCGCCGGCTGCCCATGCCGAACTCGTGACTACGCTTTATGCATTCCTGATGCGGAAAGGTCGGATACCGGACGCATGGTTCGCCGCCCAGGTTGACCAGGCCGACCGCGTCACCGGCGATATCGACACGCTGTCGGGCCGGATCGCGCAAATCCGCACCTGGACCTTCGTCGCCAACCGCCCGGACTGGCTGTATGACCCCGATCACTGGCAGGGGATCACCCGGGAGGTCGAAAATAAATTATCCGATGCGCTGCATGAACGTCTAACGGAGCGTTTCGTTGACCGGCGGACCAGTGTATTGATGCGCCGCCTGCGGGAGAACAGTGTTTTGAATACGGAAATTGGCAAGACCGGCGAAGTGATTGTGGAAGGCCACGCGATCGGCCGGCTCGATGGATTTACCTTTGCACCCGATGCGGCGGAAGCCGGCTCGGACGCCAAGGCGTTGCAGGCCGCAGCCCAGCAGGTGCTGGCGAGCGAGATCGACGCGCGCGCCGGAAAACTCTCGGCAGCGCCCGACGATCAGTTCGTGCTGACGTCCGACGGCACCATCCGCTGGACCGGCGATGCCGTGGCAAAGCTCGTCGCCGCCGACGATGCGCTGCATCCGCGCATCCGCATCATTTCCGATGAGCGCCTTTCCGGCGCGCCGCGCGAAGCCGTGCAGGCGCGGCTCGATCTGTGGCTGAAGACGCATATCGAAAAGCTCTTGGGTCCGCTGTTCGGCCTGTCGAAGGCCGAGGACATCACGGGCATCGGACGCGGCATCGCGTTCCAGCTCGTCGAAGCGCTCGGCGTGCTCGAGCGTTCGAAGATCTCGTCCGAGATGAAGGATCTCGACCAGGCCTCGCGCGCGACGCTGCGCAAATACGGCGTGCGCTTCGGTGCCTATCACATCTACTTCCCCGGGCTCCTGAAGCCCGCGGCGCGCGCGCTGGCGTCGCTGCTGTGGGCGGAGAAGCAGGACAATGTCGACATGTCCGCGCTCTCTGGCGCGCAGCATCTGGCAAGCTCGGGCCGTACCTCGTTCCCCGTGGACAAGGCGCTGCCGCGCGATGCCTATCGCGTGCTCGGCTACCGCCAGTGCGGCGAGCGCGCGGTGCGCGTCGATATTCTGGAACGCCTCGCCGATCTCATTCGTCCCGCGCTGGCGTGGCGCGAGACGTCGCCGGGCGAAAAGCCGGCCGGCGCGTTCGATGGCCGCGGCTTTGTGGTGACGCAGGCGATGACCTCGCTCACGGGATCGGCCGGCGAGGATTTCGCCTCGATCCTGCGTGCCCTCGGCTACCGCATGGACAAGCGTCCGCCGTTGCCGCCGAAGCCCGCGCCGGAAGTCGTTGTCGAGACGGTTTCTGCAGAGACGCCGCCGGTCGAGGCAAGCGCCGAGGTGACGGCAGAGACGCCGGCAGAAGAAGTCGCGGCGGAAGTGCCTGTCATGAGCGAGCCGGTGTCGTCGGCCTCGCTGCTGCCTGATGTAACGCCGTTCGCCGCGGAAGCGCCGGCGCCCGCCGAGGTAACGCCGGCGGAGGCTGCGATCCTGGACGCGCCGCCGGAACAGGAGACGGCCGAAGTCACCAGCGCCGCGGAAGCCGCTGCCGAGCCCTTGACCGCGAGCGAAGCGCCTGCTGAAGCCGAAGCGCCGGCTGAATCCGCTGAAGCCAAGCCTGAAACTGAAGCCAAGCCTGAAACGGAAACCAAGGCTGAAACTGAAGCCAAGGCTGAGGCAAAATCCGAGACGCCGGCCGAGCCGCAGCTCGTCGAAGTCTGGCGGCCGGGCGGGCGTTCCGACGAGCGCCGTCCGCATCACGACCGCAACCGTCAGCGCCATCATCGCGAGGGCGCGCAGGCCGCCAGCGGCGAAGGCGGTGAGGGTGCGCAGCGCGAGCAGCGCCATCGCCGCGGCCGTCGCCACAACGAATTCAGAAAGCCGCGCGAGGGCGCGCCGGCCGATGCACCAGCGGCTCCGGCTGCAGAGGGCGCGCCGGCAACAGAGGCGCGTCAGGACCGTCCCCCCCGCGAGCGCTTTGAAGGCAAGGGCCGTGATCGCGAGGAGCGGCGCGACAAGTTCGATCGCAACAAGGGCGAGCGCAAGGGTGGTCGCGACAAGGAACGCGGCGGCCGTGATTTCGGCGGACGCGACAAGGGCGGTCGCGACAAGCGCGACTCTGGTCCCTCGCACCGTCAATGGGCGACCAGCGCGAACCCGCGCGAGCGCGATCGCGTGGCCGATCCGAATTCGCCGTTCGCCAAGCTGGCGGCGCTGAAGGAACAGCTCGCCGGCCGGAAGGAATAGCCAAAGCGTTTTCGAGCGAAGTGGGCAGCGGTTCGCGGTCCAAGAAAACGCGTCAAAAGGATAGACTTCGAGAGAGAAGTTGGAGCGGCAGCGTCTCGACAAATGGCTGTGGCACGCGCGGGTGGTGAAGGCCCGCACCTCCGCTGCCGCCCTCGTCGAAGCCGGTCACGTCCGTATCAACGGCGTGCGCGAAAAATCGCCGGGCCATTCGGTAAAGGTCGGCGACGTCCTGACGATCGCACTGGATCACAGCGTGCGCGTCCTCAAAGTGGTCGGGTTTTCCGAGCGACGTGGCGACGCCACGGTTGCGCGCGTGCTCTACGAGGATTTGCAGAACGCCAAACAATAACTATGTGAAGCGGGCCCGCAGGAGGCCTTAAAAACGGCTACCAGCGGCGTGCTGCTTCACTTGCGGCAGCGCACCGCATGCGCTACGCAAACCCCGGAAAACTGATCCGTTTCGGAGCGTTGGATGACTTACGTCGTCACTGAAGCCTGCATTAAGTGCAAATATACCGACTGCGTTGAGGTCTGCCCCGTCGACTGCTTCTACGAGGGCGACAACATGCTGGTCATCCATCCCGACGAATGCATCGACTGTGGTGTCTGCGAACCCGAGTGCCCCGCCGACGCCATCAAGCCGGATACCGAGCCGGGCCTGGAGAAGTGGCTCGAGGTCAACACCGAGTACGCCAAGAGCTGGCCCAACATCACCCAGAAGAAGGAAGCGCCGCCGGACGCGAAAGAATTCGAAGGTGTCGAGGGCAAGTTCGAGAAATATTTTTCCAAGGAGCCCGGCTCCGGCGATTAAGCCTGTGGATAAGTTAAGGGCTCATTGGGCCTGATTCGGCCCCAATCTGAACCGAACCAGCTTGTTGGATTTAACCCTGTTAGCGGACTTATGACGGGAACGGCCCCGTAAGGGCCCGGAACCCGGCGTAAATCATTGATTTTTGCGGAAAATGTGCTATATTGGGCACATTACAAGCCGATCCTGGCCATGCGTAACCTGTGGCCCCGGTGGGTGACCCGTAAAAATCGAACAGGGGCGTGGCAGTTCCGCGCGCAGGCTGTGTCACAGAAAACGCGTAAAAAGAGTGCTTCCAAGACCACGAAAAAAGCCGCTCCGGCCAGCCGCAGCGCAACCAAGGGCCGTGCCAAGGCGTCCGTAAAGGCTGCCAGGAAGGTTTCGGCCACAAAGTCCTCAAAGAACAAAAGAAGCGCGATGCCAGAAAAGACTGCCAAGACCGCCGCGAAAGCGACGGGTTCGAAGACCAATGCCCCGAAAGTTGCTGCCAAGGCTCCCGCAAAGACCCCTGTGAAGGCCGCTCCTGCGAAGGCTGCCGTTGCGCCGAAGGCTCCCGCCCACAAGCCGGCCGCTGCGGCCGCGCCGCGCGTCGAGGAACCGAAGAAGGTCGTGACCCAGCGTCAGGGCTTCAAGGCCAATGAATTCGTGGTCTATCCGGCTCACGGCGTCGGCCAGATCCTGGCCATCGAGGAGCAGGAGATCGCAGGCGCCAAGCTCGAGCTGTTCGTGATCAATTTCATGAAGGACAAGATGACGCTCCGCGTGCCGACCGCCAAGGTCGCCAATGTCGGCATGCGCAAGCTGTCCGAGCCGGCGCTGGTCAAGAAGGCGCTGGAGACGCTCAAGGGCCGTGCCCGCGTCAAGCGCACCATGTGGTCGCGCCGGGCGCAGGAATACGAAGCAAAGATCAATTCGGGCGACATCGTCGCGATCGCCGAAGTGGTCCGCGACCTCTACCGCTCGGAATCGCAGCCCGAGCAGTCCTACTCCGAACGTCAGCTCTATGAAGCGGCGCTCGATCGCCTGTCGCGCGAAATCGCTGTCGTGCAGCATTCGACCGAGACCGAAGCGGTCAAGGAAATCGAAAGCCAACTCGCCAAGAGCCCGCGCCGCGGCGCCAAGGCGGAAGCGACCGAGGCTGACGGCGAAGCCGACGAGGCGGATGTCGACGCCGACGGCGACGATGCTGCCGTGGCGGACGAAGCCGCCTGAAAGAATCCCGAGGACTGAAACGAAAAGCCCGGTCGAAAGACCGGGCTTTTTGTTTGGGCCTTTTGTTTGGTGCTTGCGCGAACGGAAGATCTTCGAGCGCGCTGTCGGCGCGAACGAACGCGAGAGTTCCGGTTCCATTCCTTGGCGCGGAAACGGCCAGTTTTCGACCTCTTGTGACCCGAATCGCGGGAGATTGTCCCGGCCACTACTTCTAGATCTACCGCAAGGGGGATTCGATGAAAGGGCAGGTACAGTCCATCTTTTTCGCCGTTCTCATCGCGGCTTTCGTGGCCACGCTTGTTCCGCTGAGCGCGCCGGCCGCGCAGGTCAGGCAGTGCAGCGCCGCTGTGCCCAAATCGGCGAAAGGGCATTGGTCCTGGCGCATGATCGACGGCCGCAAATGCTGGTACTCCGGCAAGGCCGTGATCTCGCGGTCATCGTTGCGCTGGCCCGCCGCGGCGCCCGCGCAAGCTAAAGCCGAGGCGGCGGCAAAAGCCGCGGCGGCGGCAACGGTCACCGTCAGTGTCGCCACTCGCAGCGACCCCATGGATGCGCAGGCGCAGATGTCTGACGACGATAGCTTCGAGTCGCGGTGGCAGTTGCGCGTCGTTTCCAGGTAGGGTCACGGATAGCCCGCGGCGACGGGAAGCCTATCAAGAGCCGAGGGCTGCGTAGGTGAGGCTGCGTGGGTTGAGCCGAAGTTCGTTGCCCGACATTGAGTACCGACACACATCATGTCGGAGGGGTTGCTGCGGGCAAGATCCTTCAGGGTTCCCCGAACGGGAACTTTACACGCGTTACCGGGAACTTTGAGCGCACTAACGCGTTGAAATGCATGACCTATGAAAACCGAACGACACCCCCGCGCTCTCGCGAGGAGCGAGCGGCATTGATGGAAAGGCGCCGTGAGGATGCCGAGAAGGCGCTCAACGAGCGCAGGAAGGCCGATGATGCCTTCCGGGCCAATTTCGAGCGGCTCAAGGCGGAGCGTCTCGCCCGCGAGGCGGCTGCCAGCAATTCATGATTGAGTGAGTGGCGGAAGCGATGCAAGCGGCGAACAGCGCTGCTGCATGCGGCTGTGCGTTCCGTAAATCCGTAGCCCGGATGGAGGAGCGCAGCGTAATCCGGGGGATGGCTCCTCAAGCCCAAGAGTCCCGCGGATTGCGAGTCCCGGATTGCGCTGCGCTCCATCCGGGCTACGTTCGCTCAGCCTAATCCACCACGATCTTGACGCGATCCCTGGGCTTGACCTGCGCGTGCTGGTCGAGGCCGTTGAGGATGCGGAAGCGCTCGGCCGGGCGGTCGACGCCGGACATGCGGTGGGAGAGCGATTCCACGGTGTCACCGGGCTGCACGGTGATGACCTTGATGCGCAGCGGACGCGCGGCCTGGATTTCTTCCATCGTCAGGCGACGGAACGAGTTGACGGTCTCGCGCGCATTGCGCTCGCTTTCGGTGTTGCGCTGCTTGGCGGCGAAGATGAAGCGGTAGACGTCGCTGCCGTAGCGAAGCGCAAAGACCTTGAACTGCCACTGATCGCCGTTCGCGTTCGCCGCAGCGACCGGGAAACCGTTGATCATGAGGTCTTCGGTCGAGCCCTTGTCGACGCCTTCCATCCAGCCGGAATTGAGGTAGTCGGACAGCGACTGTTCGGCCGGCACGCGCACCACGTCGAAGCGCATCGCCTGCGTGCCGCCCTCGCGCACGCCGATCACGGCCTGCGCGGTATTGTCGAGCGTAAACGTCTCGGGCGCCTGGAAGGTGAAGCCGAGCTTGGGATGCAGGAAGCGGCGCCCGCGCACGAAGCCTTCGCTGGGATCTTCGCCATAGACGATGTTGTCGATCGCGGCGAGATAGGTCTCGCGGTCACGCTCGCCGCTTTGCGGCGAGGAGTATTGCCGGGCGCTCGCCTGCGCGTTCTGCACGCGCTCGGGGGTCGCCGGATGCGAGGACAGGAAATCCTGCGCGCGCGGATCGAGCGAGGTCTTGCCGGCCTTCAGCGCCGCGTTGCGCTCCATCGCGGCAAGGAAGCGCGAGGCGCCATAGGGATCGAAACGGGCGCGGGCTGAAATGCCGACGCCAATACCGTCGGCCTCGAATTCCTGCTGGCGCGAGAAGCTCGCCATCGTCAGCTTGGTTTTCGCCAGCGCCAGCGCCGTCAGGTCGGGGTCGTTGCTCATGTCGGTGACGACACGGGTCACCACCGCCGCCTGCCGCGCCTGGTCCTCGCGAATCGAGGCGTGCTTGGCCAGCACATGCGCCATTTCGTGGCTCAGCACCGAGGACAGTTCCGACGTGTCGCTGGCGAGCGCGACCAGGCCACGCGTCACATAAAGCTGGCCGGTCGGCAGCGCGAAGGCGTTCACGGCGCCGGAATTGAGAATGGTCACCCGATAGGCCTGGTCGGGACGGTCGGAGGCCGCAACCAGCCGGTCGACCGTCTTGCCGATCAGGGTCGCGAGTCTCGGATCGTCATAGGCGCCGCCATAAGAGGCCAGAATCCGCTCATGCTCGCGCTCGCTCGCCGGCGTCTGTGCGACGATGCGGCTTGGCTTCGGCTGGGGAACCACCGGCGCGGCAGTCTCGAGTTTTCCGAGATTTCCACAGGAAGAAAGAATCAGCGCGGCGCACAGCAGCGCCGGCGCAGCCAGAAGGCGGCAGCCCGTGTTTCCTTCGCGCCGTCGTGCACGATGCGTCAAATCAGCCACCAAGATCACGATCCAACTGGAATCGTCGATCCCATCCCTTTTTCGCGCGTGATCCAAATGAAAACCGGTGCCCAGTCTTCGGATCAAGCACTATTTCCCGCCCAGCACCTCAACCTGCTCCACCCGGAGCACCTCAATCCGTGGCCCTCCCCGCGACGAGACAACGCCGCGGACACGAATCCGTCGATTTTCGAGCGACTTAGGTCCAAGGCCGGCGCTTTCGAACGCCGGAATGATGCGCCTTGAAATAGTCGCAGCGAAGTCCTGTGTCCAGTTCCGCCCGAAGTTCAGATAGGTAATTGCCCCCGCTTGCCGAACGGACAGTACTTTGCCCTCGACCACCGTAAAGTGCCCAATCGCGGCCAGAATATCGCCCGGACTTTCGGTGTTTTTTATGGCCGCGGTTTCAGCCCAAATGCCCAATTTGGCCTGCCGCGCGCTGGTCTCGGCCGCAGCCAGTGCTGCAGCGCAATTTTTTTCCGATATATCGGCCGATACCAACGCCGCACCGCGGCGAAGCAGCTCGCTTTGCACCGAATGCTCCGAACCCGCCACGAACACAAAGGCGGTCTGGCGGCCATAGCGGTCCGGCGTGTCGTCCTCGCCATGCAGCGTCACGTCGCGGCCGCCGACGATGGCGGACAATGCGGCTCTGATTCGGGCCTGATCGGTTCCAGCTCGTTCGATGCCGGCGAGGCGGACTTCGCGGCCGTCTTCGAGGCGAAAGCTGCGCGCATCGACCACGGCGGCGACGCGGCCTTCACCCTGCGGCTCGAGCGCACAATCGGCCGCCTCGGCGCGTGCGACCGAAGCCAGCGCGAGAAAAGATGCGGCATATGCCGGCAGCGCAGCGCTGCAACGCGATTGCTGACACATCATAACGCTGCTCTGGGCCCAGCTTGTTCCTATATGCTACGTCAGTAACGACATTGCTACCTTAGATTGCCACGCCGGGAGAGACAATGGAAGTCAACGGCATCGCCCATATTTTCCTCACGGCCTCGAATTTCGAGCGCTCCCGCGATTTCTATTCAAAGCTGCTGCCGTTTCTCGGGCTGAAGCCTGTCATCGAGACCGAGACGACCTATTATTGCGTCGGCGGCCGCACCGCCGTCGGCATCAGCGCGCCGTCAGCGGAGCATGAAGGCGCCGCCTTCGAGCAGAAGCGCGTCGGCCTGCATCACCTCTGCTTCCGCGCCCGCGAGCGCGCCGACGTCGATGAGCTGCACGGCTTCCTGCAGACGCTCGGCGCCAAGATCATTCGCGCCCCGCGCGAGGATCAATGGGCGCCGGGATATTATTCGATTTTGTTCGAGGATCCGGATGGGATCAGGCTCGAGCTCAATCATGTGCCGGGGAAGGGGCTGTTGGGTAGTTCACCGCGATGTGTGGTGCCGTGGATAGCGAAACCCATCACGCCACAGCGCGGGGATTGATGGGTTTCGCTTCGCTCTATCCATCCTACGGACTCCGCGTCATGGATTGCAGACAGCACAAGGTTGAATGTCCGCGTTCTTCTGCAGCCAATCTACAGCATCGAATGCATTCCCGCGATCAAACGGACCATGCCATCTTCCATTCTTGCCGCTGTCCGCTCTTTGAGTGCCGCGTCCATGATTGCAGTAAACGCAGTCAGCAAGATGTATGCGGCCTCGTTTGCGGTGCCAATTCTCATAAACGTAGTAGCGTTCATCCATACAGGACATTGTCATATTCGACAGCCTCTTTCCGGCGTCGCCTGTTAGAACCTGCAATGGGACGCTCGTATGCGCTGCATCGCCAGCACTTTAGTCCTTGGATTTCAGCGGTAGTGTCGTGAGGAATTGACGATGTTGGTCAAGCCAGTCAGGATTCTCGGTAGCAATGATGCCGACACATAGCTGCACGCATTCATTGCAAATGAAACCTCCAGCGCCTGCGATAATCTGCAAGACGTCCGGTTGGCTCTTCCCGCAGAATGAACATGCCACTTCGGGTGAAGCGGGCGTCGCTTCCACGACATTGATGCCCTCATCCCGCAGAGCCTGGAATAGGCTTTCGATTTCTTCCGGCTCCAGCTTCTCTGCTTCGATCAGCTCGTTCAACTGATCGAAGGTAATGGCGCGGCTGGCCTCAGCGATTTTGATCGCGGCTCGAATTATCTCCGGCAGTTTCATCTGACTGTGAAGACGGATCGATCCACTCCAGCAAGCCCTGCTGCTTCCCCGCAGGAGCTGATGGGTTTCGCTGCGCTCTACCCATCCTACGAACTATGATCCATGATTCTGCGCTTGGCTCTTCCTGCATCTACCCGTGACCTGAGCCGTCTCCATCCGAACCGTGATGCGATCCGTCGATTGACGGACCGGGACCGGAAATATCAGCGCCTAGCTTGGCCTTCTTTCGGAAAGGCCAGGCGATGGCCATGCCTCCTGCGACGAGCACGATGAGTGCAGTCGCTGCTATCCAATGTGAAATCATGGACGCCTCGTAAAGAGCCGACGGCTTTCATCGAATCCCGGTTCGCAATCTAGCAGGCGTGTCAGGACAAACACGCACAGCGAGCGCTCAGCATTAATGAATAGTTGCGCCAGCGGATGAAACGATGGGTTTCGCTGTGCTCTACCATCCTAAGGAAGCATTCTGCGGCATGAAGCCATTCTCGCTGGCCGCAACAGGAGTAAGAGTTTCATCACGGGTGAGGTGCCTGCGATTGCTGAAAAGGATACACCGTGATCGCGATATCGGCGTCGATCCGCGCGATCTGGCGCAGCAGGTCGGCGCTGATCGTCGTATCAAGCGCTGGATAGTCCGCTCCGCGTTCAAATCCGTAGGAGAAGGTGCGGGAGGTGCAGGCCTTCCATAGATCCATTGCGGTGTCCGGGAGCGCGTCAATGATCGTCAGGAATTGCTGCGTACACGATTGCGCATCGTGTATCTGCTCAGCTGTCTGCTCAGCCAGTTCAAGACCGAGGATAAACTGCCGATAACAAGAACTCTTTCGTCCATGTTCGACGAGCGCGTCGAGGGTTCGAGTTCGATTTCAGAACGATATCAAGGTTCAGGAATTGAGGAGGTGTCGTTGAGCTATGGCGGGACAAGGCGCTCTACCCATCCTGCGCATCGGTTGTACAACGCTGCTTCACGCAAATCCCGCGCGCGTCACGATTCAGTTGTCGTCATCATCTCATGCGCTGCGTGGTAGCGAGCACTGTAGCCGGGCACCGTTCTTGCCGGAAATCGAGCGCCAACCGCAGCCGAATTGCTGCATCAAGGCGTGCCATGCCGGAGATCTTGGGCTAAGTTTTTACCCGCCGTGGCCCCGCATTCGGCCTGCTGTCAACCACACATCCGGTGGACCCCATGCAGCAGATTTCAGACTGGCTCGAGAATCTCGGCATTGGGCAATACGCGAAGCGTTTTGTCGAAAATGGAATCGATGTCAGTGTTCTGCCCGAATTGCGGGACGAGGACTTCGACAGGCTCGGGGTTCTGCTCGGCCACCGCCGCAAGATGCTGCGCGCTATCGCTGATCTCAACCAGGCCGAATTGATTGCGCCTCGCCGGCACGATGCCGAGCGACGCCACCTCACCGTCATGTTCTGCGATCTGGTCGGCTCGACGGCGCTCTCGGCGAGCCTCGATCCCGAGGACATGTGGGAGGTGATCCGTGCCTATCGCGCGGCCTGTGCGACGGTCGTCGCCGCCTATGACGGCGTGATCGCCAGGTTTGTGGGCGACGGAATTCTCGCCTATTTCGGCTATCCCCGCGCACACGAGGACGATGCGGAGCGCGCCGTGCGCGCCGGCCTCGACATCATCCCTGCCGTGAGGCGGCTCGACATGCGCACGCAGGAGCGGGTCGAGGTGCGGGTTGCCATCGCGACTGGACTTGTGGTGGTAGGCGACCTCACCAGCGGAAGCGTATCAGAGCAGCAGGCGATGGTCGGCGACACGCCAAACCTTGCTGCCCGGCTGCAAGCCCTGGCGGAGCCGGGGGCCGTTGTCGTTGCGGACTCGACGCGCCGGCTGCTCGGCGATCTCTTCACCTTTCAGGATCTCGGGCACCGCGAGGTCAAGGGCATCTCCGAACCGATTGCGCTCTGGGCGGTCGAAGGCGGAGCCGCGTCGGAGAGCCGTTTCGAGGCGGTGCGCACAGTGCGATCCATCGGCTTTGTCGGCCGCAAGGCGGAGATCGAATTCGTGCTCTCGCGCCAGCAACTGGCGTATCAGGGCGAAGGCCAGGTGGTGCTGATTTCAGGCGAAGCTGGGATCGGCAAGTCGCGCCTTGTGGCAACGCTCTCCGAGAGCCCTGCAGGGGCGCCCCGACGGCTGCGGTATCAGTGCTCGCCCTACCACTCGAATACTGCGCTTCATCCCTTTGTCGCGCAGCTTGAGCGCGCCGCCGGCATCGGGCTGCAGGATACCCCTGCGCAGAAACTCGACAAGCTCGAGACCATGCTTGCGCTTGGAACGCAGCAAGTGGCCAAGGCCGTTCCGCTGATTGCCGCGCTGCTTTCGATCCCGACCGGCGAGCGTTATCCACCGCTGGGTTTAAGTCCGGTGCAGCAGCGGCGCCAGACCTTCGCCGTCCTGCTCGACCAGTTCGAAGGCCTGGCACGGCAGCAACCGCTGCTGATCGTCTGCGAGGACATGCATTGGGCCGACGCCACGACGCTCGAACTGTTCGACCTCGCAGTCGATCGGATCAGGGGATTGCCGGTGCTTGCACTCGCGACATTCCGGCCCGAGTTCGAGCCGCCCTGGGCGGGGCTCGCCAATGTCAGCCTGCTGCGACTCGATCGGCTTGACCGGCAGGAGACGCGCGCGCTGGTAGAGCAGGTGACCATCGGCCGAAAGCTGCCCGGCGAGATGATGAGGCAGATCATCGACAAGACGGATGGCATCCCGCTGTTCGTGGAAGAGTTGACCAAGATGGTGCTGGAGTCGGGACTGCTCGTCGAAGATGCCGGGCGCTATCGTCTCGATAGTCCGCTGCCGCCGCTCGCCATTCCCGCGACGTTGCAGGACTCGCTGATGGCGCGGCTTGACCGGCTGGCGCCGGTCAAGGAGGTGGCGCAGATCGGCGCTGCCATCGGCCGCGAGTTCTCATACACGCTGCTGCGATCCGTTGCGGGCCGCGATGACCTGACGCTGAGCGCGGCGCTGGCGCAACTCGAAGAGGCGGAGCTGCTGGAATGCCGCGGCACGCCGCCGGAAGCGACTTATAGTTTCAAGCATGCACTCGTACAGGAAACGGCTTACGAGAGCCTGCTCAAGAGCCGGCGGCAACTGCTTCACCAGCATATCGGCGATGTTCTGCGCGACAAGTTTCCAATCATCGCCGAGACCGAGCCGGAAGTGCTGGCGTACCACTTCACTGAAGCTGGACTGAGCGGCGTAGCTCTGGACTGGTGGCGCAAGGCCGGCCAGCAGGCGTTGAGACGCTCGGCCTATACCGAGGCAGTCGCGCATCTCGGCAAGGCGGTGGCTATCGCGGACAGGCTGCCCGATGAGCCGGGCCGCATCATGAACCGGCTGCAGCTTCAGATCGCCTTTGGCCGCGCGCTGCGGGGCAACCTTGGGCACAGCGCTCCCGAAACGGTGACGGCATGGAAGCGCGCGCGACAATTAGCAGCCGACATCAATGATCCCGTTGAACTGGCGCCGATCCATTCGGGCCTGTTCAATGCCTGCCTGACCCATGGCGAAATCGCGCCGATGCGGGAGTTGGCGGAGGCCATCATGAGCGCTGCCGGGCGGCGGCCGGATTCGCCGGTGGCCGCCGTCGTCGCACACTGGACAACAGGGGTCACCTGCTGGTTCGGCGGCGATTACCTCAACGCGCGACTGCATCTCGAGCGGGCGCTTGCGATCTATGAGGCCGAGCCTGATCCGGTGACCTTCAAGGCGTCGGCGCTGGACCTGCCGTTCGTCATCATGAGGTTCCTTGCGCTGGTGCTTTGGCCGCTTGGCATGATTGACCGATCGCGACGGCTCGCGGCCGAGGCGGTATGTGCCACGGGAGAAAAGCGGGCGCTTTCCCAGGCCAACGCGCTCGTCCACAAGGCGGTGTTCGACGGAGTTTGCGGCGGCATGTTGCAGGAGACGGAGACGATTCTCGCGCTCGCCCTCGCCCGCGAGCATACGATGCCGTTGTATGTCGCAGCCGGTAGCTACCTGAACGGGCTGGCACAGTGGCGCGCCGGCGATCGAGCGGGCGGGCTTGCGGAAATGTGCCGGGGCTGGACATTGCTTCATGAAAACGACTGCTATCTCTGTGAGCCATTTTGGGGGATGCAGGTGGCGATAGCGAATGCGGAGGCCGGGCAAACGGAGGCCGGGCTGGAAATCCTGCGGGAGTTGATCTGCTGGACGGAACGCTCCGGCCAGCATTGGCTCGATGCCGAACTCCATCGCAGCCAGGGTGAGTTGTTGTTGCGTCTTGACCCGCCTGATGTATCGATGGCCGAAGACGCTTTCCGCAAAGCCCTGGAAATCGCCCGCACCCAACGAACCAAGACGTTCGAATTGCGCAGCGCCGTTGGACTTGCACGGCTCTACAGCGCAAATGGCCGGGCTGATTCAATAGTCGAGCTGCTCGCGCCGATCGTCGTCGATTTCGGCGCGGGGCGAGGTCTTCCCGAGATCGAGCAAGCTGCGGCGCTGCTCAAGCATGGACAAACCATTCCCGTCGAGCCCTTGCGTAGGATGGGTTGAGCGCAGCGATACCCATCATGTTCTTGCACGGGAGTTGATGGGTTTCGCTGCGCTCTACCCATCCTACGGGTCGTTCCGGCAGGCATTCCGCTTAACGGAAAATGTCAGCGCCTTGCCGCTGTTGATACCATACGGCATGATCGCGCTGACCAAAATTCAAAGCCGCAAATCAATGCGGCGCGCCGACAAGGGAGGCCTTCCATGAAAAGAGCAATAACAGGCATGATTGCCGCCGCATTGGCGATGTCGGCGACTGCCGCATTGGCGCAGGGCAAGCCGCCGCTCAAGCTCGGCGGCATCCTCGACATGTCGGGCCTTTACGCCGATATCACCGGGCCGGGCTCGGAGACCGCCGCGAAGATGGCGGTGGAGGATTTCGGCGGCGAGGTGCTGGGGCGCAAGGTCGAGATCGTCGCGGCTGATCATCTCAACAAGGCCGATCTTGCCGCCAGCATCGCGCGGGACATGCTCGACAACCAGGGCGTCGAGATGCTGTACGACGTGGCGGCATCCGCGACCGCGCTTGCCGCCGGCGAGATCGCGAAGGCGCGCAACAAGATCGTGATGTATAGCGGCCCGGCCTCGATCCGGCTCAGCAACGAGGCCTGCGGGCCCTACACCGTGCACTATTCCTACGACACCTTTGCGCAGGCCAACGTCACCGGGCTCGCCACCGTCAAGTCCGGCTTCGAGACCTGGTTCTTTCTCACCGCCGATTATGCCTTCGGCCAGGATCTGGAAAAGGACACGACTAACGTGGTGGTGAAGGCCGGCGGCAAGGTGCTCGGCGGCGTCAAGCATCCGCTCAATACGTCGGATTTTTCATCATTCCTGTTGCAGGCGCAGAGTTCGAAGGCGAAGGTTGTCGGGCTTGCGAATGCCGGCGGCGATACCATTAATGCGATCAAGCAGGCGGCGGAATTCGGCCTGACCCGGAGCGGCGGCCAAAAGCTCTCGCCGCTGCTCGCCTTCGTCACCGATATCGACAGCGTCGGGCTGGAGACCGCGCAGGGTCTGCTGCTCGCTGAGGCTTTTTATTGGGACCTCAACGACGACACCCGTGCATTCTCGAAACGCTTCATGGAGCGCGTCAAGCGGCCGCCGACCGCGGCGCAGGCCAGCGTCTATTCGTCGGTCCTGCATTATTTGAAAGCCGTGAAGGCCGCGAACACCACGGATGCGGCGGCGGTCATGAAGATGATGAAGGAGACGCCGGTCAACGACATGTTCGCCAAGAACGGCAAGATCCGCGAGGACGGCCGCATGGTGCACGACATGTATCTGTTCGAGGTCAAGAAGCCGTCGGAGTCGAAGGCGCGCTGGGATTATTACAAGCTGCTGGCGACGATCCCGGGCGGCGAGGCGTTCCAGCCGCTGGAAGCCTCGCGCTGCCCGCTGGTGAAGAAGTGACGCAAAGCGTCATCCCGGGGCGATGCGCAGCATCGAACCCGGGATCTCGAGATTCCGGGTCTGGTCCTTCGGACCATCCCGGAATGACGCCGGCAACAAACCAACAACAACGAAAGCACGACACATGAGCGCAAACGAAATGGTCCTCCAGGAGCTCGAACAGGGCTTGCTCACCATCACCATGAACCGCCCCGATCGGCGCAACGCGCTCAATCCGGACATGACGCGCGGGCTGGTGGAGGCGGCGCGCAGGGCGCAGGATGATCACGAGGTCCGCGCGGTGCTGATCAAGGGCGCGGGCGGCACGTTCTGCGTCGGCGGCGACGTCAAGTCGATGGCGGAGGGCAGGGCGCCGCTTCCCTTCGAGGCCAAGATGGCGAACTTGCGCCGGGGCATGGAAGTCTCGCGCATCCTGCACCAGATGCCGAAGCCGGTGGTGGCGCAGCTCGACGGCGCGGCCGCCGGCGCCGGCCTTTCGATTGCGCTGTCCTGCGACCTGCGCGTCGCCAGCGCCTCCTGCAAGATCACCACCGCCTTCGCCAAGGTGGGCTTCTCCGGCGATTACGGCGGCACCTATTTTCTCACCCAGTTGCTCGGCAGCGCGAAGGCGCGCGAGCTCTATCTTCTGTCGCCGGTCCTGAGCGCGACCGAGGCCTATAACCTCGGCATGGTGACAAAGGTTGTGCCAGACGCCGACATCGACGCCGAGGCGCGTGATCTTGCGATGTCGCTGGCGCACGGGCCATCGATCGCGCTCGGCTATATCAAGCGCAACATCAATAATGCCGAGACCATGTCGCTGGAGGCGTGCTTTGATGGCGAAGCGATCCATCACACGCGCGCCGGCGACACCGCCGACCACAAGGAAGCGGCAAAAGCCTTTGTCGAGAAGCGCAAGCCCTTATTTCAGGGGCAGTGAGATGGCGGAGTATCTCAGGCTGCGGCAGATCTGCCTGGTAGCGCCGCATCTCGAGCCGGTGATCTCGGATATCTCCGCGATCATGGGCCTCAATGTCTGCTACCGCGACGGCAATGTCGCGAAGTATGGCCTGGAGAACGCGCTGCTGCCGGTCGATACGATTCTGCTCGAAGTGGTGGCGCCAACTCAGCCGGGCACCGCGGCAGGACGCTTCCTCGACAAGACCGGCGGCCGCGGCGGCTACATGGCGATCTTCTGCTGCGACGACCCCGATGCGCGTGGCCAGCACGCCAATGGAATGGGCGTGCGCACCGCGAACGTGATCACGCACGCGCCCTATCATGGCGTGCAACTGCATCCGCGCGACTGCCGCGCCGCGTTCATCGAGTTCAATCACACTGATGGCAGCGATGATGTGCTGGGGCCCTATCCACCGGCCGGACCGCACTGGCAGAAGGCAATCCGGAAGGATGTGACGGTGGCGCTGACGGAAGTTCAGATGCAGAGCCCGGATCCGCAGGGGCTGGCGGAGCATTGGGGGAAGATTTTGGGAGTCGCCGTCAGCAATGCGGGCGGCGAGCCTGAATTGCAGTTGCCCAATGCCAGCTTCCGTTTCGTTAAGGGCGCGAGCGATCTGATGAGCGGGTTGACGTTCAGGGTTACTGATATCGCGAAAGTGCGTGATGCCGCCAAGGCGAAGGACTGCAAGGTGTCGGGCGACACGTTCGATCTTTGTGGGGTGACGTTCAGCCTGGTGGCGTGAGCGCCGTGCTTCCCCTCTCCCCTTGTGGGAGAGGGTGGATCAATCGCGCGGAAGCGCGATTGAGACGGGTGAGGGGTCTGTCTCCGCAAACACAGATCTCTCATGCGGAGAGAACCCCTCATCCGGCGGACTGCGTCTGCCACCTTCTCCGACAAGGGGAGAAGGGAAGAGACGCAAGTGGCGCGTCTCAGCGCCCCTTGAAATTCGCGACGCGGCGTTCCGCCGTCGCTTTGACGCCTTCCTTGAAATCCTCCGTCGCGCGGAGTTTTGTCTGCTCGACGAGTTCGTGGTTGGTGGCAGCGAGCACGCGGTCGGCGAGGCCGGCGCGCATGGTGGCGCGGGTCGAGATCAGGCCGAGTGGCGAGCATTCGGCGATTTCTGCCGCGAGCTTCATTGCTTCAGCCCGCACCTGGTCCTGCGGCACGCAGACATTGGCGAGGCCCATCCTTGTTGCTTCCTCGCCGGTGACGCGGCGGCTGGTGTAGAAAATCAGCTCCGCATTGTTCTTGCCGACCAGTTCGGGAAGCGTCGCGGTGAGACCGAAGCCCGGGTGGAAGCCAAGCTTGGTGAAGTTCGCCGCGAAGCGCGCTTCGGGGCAGGTGACGCGGAAGTCGGCGGAGACGGCTAGACCCAGGCCGCCACCGATGGCTGCGCCATGAACGGCCGCAACGACCGGCTTCTTGTTGCGGAAGATGCGCACGGCCTGGACGTAGAGATGGTTGATCGGCAGGTTCGCCGCCGGATCCTTTTGCGCGCTCTCTTCCTGCTCCTGCCGCTTGGGGTCAGAAAAATCGGCGCCGGCGCAGAACGCCTTGCCTTGCGCGGCAAGCACCGAAGCGCGGATTTCGATGTCGTTGTCGAACTCTTCCAGCGCGTCTGCGATCTGGTTGATCAGCGAGACGTCGAAGAAGTTCAGCGGCGGTTTGCGGATTTCGATCAGGCCGACATGGCCGTGCTTCTCGACGCCGATATCAGTGTATTTGCTCATGAGCTTTCCTCGTTGAATTAGCGCAAGCCAAGCCGCGCGCTAGCGCAGACCAAGCCCGCGGGCGATGATGCCGCGCAGCACCTCGGTGGTGCCGCCCTGGATCGTCAGCTTGGGCGCGGTCTTGATGGCGAAGTCGAGCTGCTTTTCCAGCGTCTCGCGGTTGGTGGCGGTCTCCTCGACAAAGGCGGCGAGCTCGCGCACGCGATGCGGCAATTGCTGCTCCCAGATGGTGCCGATGTCCTTGACGATGGACGCCTCGACCACCGGCTCCTTGCCGGCTTGCAGCATGCCCGCGACTGAGACCGACATGCGCCGCATGGTGTGCACTTGCGCCACCAGCCGGCCGATGCCTTCGGCGCTGCGAGTGTCCGGGTCCTTGCCGACGGCGCGGACGAGTTCGGTCAGCACGTAATAGGTTTCGAGGAAGCGCTCGGGGCCGCTTCGTTCATAGGCGAGCTCGCTCGTCGCCTGTTTCCAGGCGCCGTCGATTTCGCCGAGCACGTGATCGTCGGGAACGAAGTAGTCGGTGAACACGACTTCGTTGAATTCATACTGCCCGGTGATCTGGCCGATCGGGTTCACCTGGATGCCCGGCTGCTTCATCTTGACCAGGAATTGCGTTAGCCCATGGCGGCGGTTCTCTTTCGTCGGTGGCGACGTCCGGAAGATCGCGATCATGTAGTCGGCGATATGGGCCGAAGAGGTCCAGATCTTGGTGCCGTTGATCAGATAGCCGCCATCAGTCTTGGTGGCGCGGGTTTTCGCCGCGAACAGATCGGAGCCTGAGTTCGGCTCGCTCATGCCGATGGCAAAGCAGATTTCGCCTTTGCAGATGCGCGGCAGGATCTCCATCTTGATGTGCTCGGGCGCGTATTTCAAAAGCACCGGGCCGCTCTGGCGGTCGGCGACGAAGAAGCGCCGCGTCGGCGCGTTCGCCACGCGCATTTCCTCGGTCACCACGTAACGCTCGAGGAACGAGCGCTCGTGGCCGCCATATTTCTTCGGCCAGGTCATGCCGAGCCAGCCGCGTTCGCCGACCTTGCGGGAAAATTCCGGCACGTCGGTGTCTTCGCGGTTCGGCTTGTGCGGATCGAAAGTGCCGGCGGCGATTTCTTCGGCGAGGAAGGCGCGCACTTCCTTGCGCAATTGCTCGCATTTGGGCGGCAGACGGATCGGATCGAAACGGAGGGCTGCGGTCATTGTGACTCTCTAGTGCAGGCAATCGGTGTTGGTGTCAGCGCGAGGCCACCAGCGGCCACAATTCGTCGGCGCCTCTGATACAGACGAGCTTGCCGAGCTCGACCGCCCAGTAGCTTTCCGAGCCGAAATCGTCGCGCCAGGCCAGCGCACGCAGCGAATAGCGATGCAGGATGTGCTCGACGGTGAAGCCGATCGCGCCATGCACTTGATGGGCAATCGCGCCGCCTTTTTCCGCTGCTTCCGAGCAGCGGATTTTCGCCGCTACTGCTTCGAGGAACACTTCGTCGTTGAAGGAGGTGGCGTTGGCGATGGCGTCCGCGGCCGAGGTGGCCGCCGCCAGCGCCGCCGCCGACTCGCCGGCCAGCCGCGCCAGATTGTGCTGCACCGCCTGGAATTTTGAAATCTTCTTCTCGAAGGCGACGCGCTCGTTGGAATAGCGCACGGAAATTTCCAGCATCGATTCCAGGGCGCCCGCGATCTGCAACGCACGCGCGACGCCGCCCATCAGCATCAGCCGGGTCTGGTCGAAACCATCAGGCGCGGGCTTGGTCGTGACCGGCTGCACCTTATCGAGCGTCACCGTATCGGAGTTGTCGCCGCCGAGGCCGATCCCAGCCTCGATCCGACACTTGCTGGCATCGACCAGCGCGATGGAGAAACTGCCCTTGGCATCGCCAGCGAGCACCGCAAAATGTTTTGCGGCCTTGGCAAACGGCACGCCGCGCGCCCGGCCTGACAGGCTGCCGTCGGCATTGACGGTAATCCGGTCTTTCGGGCTCGCGGGCACCACCGTCATCTCGCCGTCGGGCGAAGCGATTTTGGCCTGTGCCAGCAGCCAGCCGGCCAGCATGGTTTCGGCGAGCGGGACTGCGACGGCAAAACGTCCGGCGGCGCTGAGAACGCTAAAACCTTCGGCGAGCGAGGCGCCCGAGCCGCCACAATCTTCCGGCACCCAGGCCAGCGGCAGGCCGGCTTCCGTCAGCGCCTGCCACAGCGGGGCTTTCCACTCGCCCTTCTTGTCGCGATTGATGGTTTGGGCGTCGGCGAGGTCGGCGAAGATTTTCTCCGCGGTCTCGGCAACGATGTTCTCACTCTCCGCCACAGCGTTCCCCGATGTTGAGATTGGCATGCCAGTCCCGACAATTATGCCGGGTTCGGCTGCGGTCTTTTCTTGCTCTCAATGATGAGCAAAAGCCATAGCCGTGACAAGCGCTGTCCGCAGGGCGGCATGAGGCGGTGGCATGATGATCGCGGGCGAAGAATAAATTCCGCGCAACGGACTTCTTCGGATTTGCACGCGGTTTGCCGCGCGATATGGTAGCCACTGAAGCCCTCTCCATGGGCGGATCGAAACCCAGCCAAAAGCAACAAGAGGAAATGCGGATGTCGAAGGATGGTTTGTGCGCGATTGTCACCGGTTCAGCTTCCGGTTTGGGAGCGGCGACTGCAGCCATTCTGGCAAAGGGCGGCGCGCGCATCGTCGTGAACTATTCCAACAGCAAGGCGGAAGCGGAAGCCACGGCCGATCTCTGCCGCAGCGCGGGCGCCGAAGTCGTGGTGGTGCAGGGCGACGTGTCGCGCGACGAGGACTGCAAGAAGATCGCGGCCGCGGCCGTGCCGTGGGGGCGCCTCGACGTTCTCGTCAACAATGCCGGCACCACCAAGCACGTGCCGCATCACGATCTCGACGGGCTAACGGCTGAGGACTTTCAGCGCATCTATGCGGTGAATACGATCGGCCCGTTCCAGATGATCCGGGCCGCGCGCGCGCAGCTCGAGGCTGGCGCGAAAGCTTCGGGGCGGGCGTCCGCCGTGGTCAACGTGTCGTCGGTCGCCGGCATTTCCGGCGGCGGTTCGTCGGTTGCCTATGCCGCGAGCAAGGGCGCGCTCAACACCATGACGCAATCGCTGGCGCGGGCGCTGGCGCCCTTGATCCGCGTCAACACGGTGTGCCCCGGCTATATCGATACGCCCTGGTTCACCAAGGGCCGCGGCGAGGCCGGCGCCAAGGCGGTGCGCGACGCCGTGGTGGCGAAGGTGCCGCTGAAGATGGCGTCGACCGCGGAGGATATCGCGCAGCTCGTGTGTTTCCTGGCGTCGCCGGCGTCGAGCAACATGACCGGCGAGTTCGTGCGCATGGATGCGGGCATGCATCTGGTGTTGTGAGATCTCACCCGTAGCCCGGATGGAGCGAAGCGCAATCCGGGGCCACTGCCGCTGTCGTTCCCGGATTTCGCTTCGCTCCATCCGGGCTACGGTCTGATGCGGCTACGCTGTCACCGGTTGCCCGGATCGGAAATCATTCCCCTCGCGACCAGCCGGTTCCAGATGAACAGCACCACCAGCGCGCCGATCGTTGCGGTGATGAAGCCGGCGCCCTGATCGGGGCCGTAATGGCCGATCGCCTGGCCGATCCAGGTCGCCAGAAACGCGCCGGCGATGCCGAGCACCGTGGTCAGGATGAAGCCGCTCGGGTTGTTCTGGCCCGGCGAAAGGATACGCGCGATGATGCCGGCGACAAAGCCGACGACGATGATCCAGATAATGCCGCCCATGGGAAGTCCCTTTCCAGTGCGTCGATGGTGATGCAGCGCGGTGCGGCATGCGCACCGCGCTGACGCGGCGTCAGATCCGTCCCGACATTTCGTTGTCGTCCGGCAGTCGCCCGTCCGGCGTCAGGTGATTGACGACGTCGGGCAAATACTGGCTGAGGCCTTGCAGCAGATCGTCGCGCGACAGGCCGCTCTGCGACGAGAGCTGATCGATCTCATCGGCACCGAGCGCGTTGGCAAGATCGCCGGGCGCGACCTGCTTGTTGGGACCGTTGCTGACCCAGGAGTCGGCCTGATCGCCAAGGCCGTTCTGTTGCAACTGCTTCATGAGGTCGCCGAGGCCGCCGCTGAGGATGGTGCCGGCCGCTCCGCCGGCGAGCAGGCCGCCCAATCCGCCTTTGAGCATGTCGCTGAGGCCACCGCCGCCGGGTAGACCGGCCTGTACATTGCCAGGCGCGGGCGCCGGCGCCGGTTGCGGCGCGGAGCCGGTCTGGTTGCCGCTGAAATGCTTGATGCCTTTCCAGGCCAGCAGCGCCAGGATCGCCATGGTCAAGGGCGACATTCCGCCGCCGCCGGATTGTTCGCTGGGGCGGCTCGGGCCGCGCGGGCCATTCTGCATGCCGTTGAGTACGTCGAGTAAACCCATGGTCGTGTCCTCCGCGTAGCCCCGCGCGCAACATAAAGTCGGCCCATGACGGTTACAAGGTGACGGTTACAAGTCGCCCCGCGATGTCCGATAGGCACTGGCTGATGGTTCTGCTATCGAGGCCTGTTGCAACGCGATGGGTGTCAAATGGTTTCGGGCCAGACGATCGGTGTCGCGGGGGCGGGCAGCATCGGCTGCTTCGTCGGCGGCATGCTGGCGGCTGGCGGCCGCCGCGTCGCGCTGCTGGCGCGTCGGCGCGTCATTGCTGAAATCGAAGCCAATGGCCTGCGGCCGACGAGCTTTGAAGGCTTTGACCAAACCATCACGCGCGATCGGTTCGCATTGTCGGAAAATCCTAGCGTGTTTGAGAATGCCGGCGTCGTGCTGGTCACGGTCAAGAGCGCGGATACCGCTGCCATGGCTGATGTCATCGCCCAGCACGCACCGTTAGATGCGGTCGTGGTCAGCCTGCAGAACGGCGTCGGCAATGCGACCGTGCTCCGTAATCGCCTGCCGGGCCGGCGCGTGCTCGGCGGCATGGTCCCATTCAATGTGATTGCGCTCGGCAACGGGCGGTTTCATCGCGCCACCTCGGGTGACATCGTCATCGAGCAGGACCCGGCGCGCACGGCGGAGATGCTGTCGGTGCCGGGACTGAAGGTGCGGCCGACCGCCAACATCGAGGGCGTGCAATGGGGCAAGCTGCTGCTCAATCTCAACAACGCGCTCAATGCGCTGGCCGACTTGCCGTTGCGCCGGCAGTTGGCGCAACGGGAATGGCGTCGACTGTTCGCCGATCAGGTCACTGAGGCGCTGGCGGCGATCAAGGCCGAGGGCATCAAGCCGGTCTCGCCGACGCCGATCCCGTTCGGCTGGATGCCGTCGCTGCTGCGCCTGCCGGATCCGGTCTTCGAAGCGCTGCTCGGGCGTACCATGAAGATCGATCCCGAGGCGCGCTCGTCGATGTGGGAGGATCTGCAGCACCGCCGCCGCACCGAGGTCGACTATCTGCAGGGCGTCATCACCGGGATTGCCGATCGCCGCGGGCTGGATGCGCCGCTGTCGCGCCGGATCGTGGAATTGATCCGGCAGGCCGAGCGGAACGCCAACGGCTCGCCCGGCCTGACGCCGGAGCAGATTCGCGCGCGCGATTGATGGGCCTTGAAATAGTTCTGATCCGGCGCGAATTTCGTATTGCAAAGCCGATGGGAGAAGCGACATGAAACGAACGGGCCTTGCGCCGCTGGCGATCGCCATTCTGGCCGGCTGGGCAATACTCGCGCCCGCGCAGGCCGTGCCGCCGACGGCGACACCATCGCCGGGCTATGACGCGCGCCTGCAGGAGCGACGGGCGGCGTCGCGGGCGGTCGGCGCGCCGAGTGTCAAGCCACGTCGGGTCAAGAAGCCGCGTGCGTATTGATGCCGATGCAGGCACGTGAGCTTTTATGGATAGATCACGCGGTGTCGCGATGAGCGCAGGCGCTCACGCGGGGGTCACTGCGTTCGCAAGGACGACGGAAGGATCTAGCTTTTCTTCTGCTTGGCCGGCGGCTGCTGCTGCGGGTTGAGCAGCTTTTTCAGTCCGTTGATGCTCTCCGAGAGCCGCGGCCATTCGCACGAGAACTGGTTCTTGGCGCACTGGGCAGCCCGGAGGCGTGCGGCCTGCTTGACGGGACTGGCCACCGGTATCGGTACCTTTTCGGTCTCGATCGACGGAGCGGCCTGCATCGGAGCAGGCTGCTCCGTGCGCAGCGAGATCTGCTGCACACCTTGCGCGGGCGGTAGCTCTTGCTGCTGCTGCTGCTGCTTGGCCGCCTGCGCCGCGGCGGCGTGATTGCGCCGCTCGCGCTCGAGATAGGCCGTATAATGCTCGTCGATCTTCTTCTGCTCTTCCGGCGTCGGATTTGGGCCCGCGATGTCGAAGGTGCGGTCCTGCATGAAATCGTAATAGGTGTAACCGCCGCCTGCCTTGCGGCGGCCGGCGAATTTCGCGTTGCATTCGGCAAGCTTCGCCGTTTTTTCTTCCTTGGTATTCGACTTCTCGGCCACATCGGCGCAGGATTCGAAATCCACCGGCGTGCTGCGCCACCATTGCGCGACGGAAGGCACCGGCACGAACACGAGCAGGCCTCCGATCGCGGCAAAAACAAATGACGGTGCACGTGAGGCGATCACGGACGATTTTGCTCCAGTCGAATTCTTGGGAACTTTGATTGAGTCGATTGTCATCATTTTGGCAGCGCTGTCACGCCGAAATTGCACGATTTTCCCGCTGGCGTTGTGACTCTATCCGCTGGATGTGACCAATGGAACACAGTGCTAGGCCATTAGAAATCTTGAGGAAATTCAACGCCAAGGCAAAGCTGCGCGCGCAAAGTTCCAGCGATTCTAGGTGCACCATCAGAGGGCGGGCGGATAAGTGCGCCACATTGTGGCAACAATCAGTCGGCGCCGCGTGCGCGGGCCAGAGTGCTCGACGCCGTTTCATGGAACGTAGCGCGGTAGAGTCGCGCGAACTCACCCATGTGATGGAAGCCGTTGGCGCGCGCGCACGACGTCACAGTGATCGCGTCGGAACCCTTCGCCAGTTGTGCGCGGGCCGACCAAAGCTGCTTGAGGCGCAAATAGCGATGCAGGCTCATACCGCGAACGCTCGCCACCGCCGTGCCGAGTGTCCTGACCGATACGCCGCATTGCTCGGCAAGGTCGGCGCTGTAGATCGGCGAGGCGGCGTGAAACGCGACATATTCGTCGATCATGCGAACGAGGCGGCAATAGCCCCTGCTTGCGATCCGGCCCGCCACATCAGGCGTTCTGCCGCTGCGGAACATCTCGTCGATGGCGAGCAGCAGGCCTTCCTGGAGAGCCAGCGCCGAACGCGGCTCCAGCAACAGCTCCGGTCTGGCCGAAGCCGTCTGCAAGATACCCGTCGTGACCGATCTGACGGTTGCAAGAGCCTCAAGGGTGGCCGTGAACGGGCAGAGCAGATCCGGCGTATCGAACCATTCCCGGTCCCGCAGCCCGGCGCCCAGCGTGATGATCGCATGCAGCGATCCGCGGGGTTCGACGAACTGCAAATCCACATTGCCGCGCATGCCGATGAAGGCCGGACGGTCCACCGATATGCCGTTGACGGCTACGTCGTAATCGTTCTCGAGCTGGAAGATGACGACGCCGTGCGCCGCGCGGTAGCTGACGTCGACAATGCGGGGGAATGAACTGAGCACGGCGATCTGGCAGCCCGGCAACTGCACCATCGCGCGCGCGGTATGGAAATTAGCAAGGCTGAGCGGGACGCTGCGCGCGTCGGCGACAAATTCGACCGGCCGGAAGGCATCGATGTCGGAGAACTGGACGATCGAAAGTGCCGGCGAGGGGGCAAGCTTCTGGAACTGCATCGTGAGGCACCGGCAGCGCGAATCGTTGCCGCCAGCGTCGGCGGGTCTGGTTAAGGCCGCATTAAGAAGTGTGGCCGGGAGAGATTTCAAGCGGCTTTCGGTCGCAGAGAAAAGCAGGGAGCGGGCTGTCAATTTCGCGACGTGTGGCGCTGGCCCGCGCGGTACGTGGGTTCACGCAGCACCGGCCGCCCGTTTCCCGACCGGCCGACCGGCCACCCCTACCCATCCAAAATCCATTATACCTGCTCAAGCGGAATGCTAATTGTTTTGCCGCAACCGAAATCATCATGTGGCGGCTGGTCTGGAGCCCTCGTGCCGGGCGTACCGGAGCCGCAGGAGGGAAACAGTTTTTATGACCATCACCACGGCCATGACCAGCGTGCCGAAGCCCGCACCCGACCTGCTCGAAGCTTTCAGGGACGCGCCGACCTCGATCATCTCTGACAATCTCGCCCGCCTTCCGGGCGCCGTCGGGCTGCGGCCTTTCCATCGCGGCGGGCGGCTGGCGGGGGTCGCCTTCACTGTGCGCACGCGGCCGGGCGACAATCTGGCGATCCACCGGGCGCTGGAACTGGTTGGGCCCGGCGACGTGATCGTGGTCGATGGCGGCGGCGACGAGACGCGGGCGCTGGTGGGCGAAATCATGAAGACAATCGCCGAATACAAAGGCGCCGCGGGCTATGTAATCGACGGTGCGATCCGCGATGTCGCGGCGTTCGCCGCCTCCGACTTTCCATGCTTTGCCCGCACCGCGATCCACCGCGGGCCCTACAAGAGCGGTCCGGGCGAAATCAATGTGCCGGTATCGATCGGCGGCTCGGTGATTTCTCCCGGCGATATCGTGGTTGGCGACGAGGACGGCGTGGTGTCGTTTCCCGCTTCGACTGCCGCCAGCCTGCTGGCAGCCGTCCGCGCCCAGATCGCGCGCGAAGAGGATACGTTGCTTGCGATTCGCGAAGGCCGCTACCAGGGCAGCTACGGAAAATCCTGAGGGACGCTTGAGGGAGGAACGATGAGTCAGAAGGACGAATTTCACAATCTGGATAATCCGGCCGACGGCCTGTTCCGCGAACTCGCGTCCGGGGTCACGACACGAATCTTCTCCGGCGAGCACGCGATGCTGTCGGTGGTGACGCTGGCGCCGCACGCGCAAGGCACCCTGCATCATCATCCCGAGGAACAATGGGGCGTGCTGCTCGATGGCTCGGCCATCCGAGTTCAGGGGGATGAGGAAATTCCGGTCAAGAAAGGCGATTTCTGGCGCACGCCGGGAAACGTGCCGCATACGATGCGGGCTGGACCGGAAGGCGCCCGCGTGCTTGACATCTTTAGCCCGCCACGGCCCGAGTACAAGAAAGCCGGGTCCGGCTTCGGCACTTAAAAACAAGCCTGCGAAACAAAAACAAAAAAATCGCGGGCGGCCATGGGAGGAGAGCTTTGGTGAAGATTTCACGACGCAACTTGCTTGTGGCGTCAGCCGCGTTTGCGGTGACGCCGGCGCTGGCGCAGGGCGCCAAAAACATGACGCTGGTGGTGCCGTTTCCGCCGGGAGGATCGACCGACGCGCTGGCGCGGCTGTTGCAGTCCCACCTGCAGACGAAACTCGGCCGCACCGTGCTGGTGGAAAACAAGTCCGGCGCGGCTGGCTCGCTCGGCGCCATACAGGTCGCCAAGAGCGCGCCCGACGGCGCGACGTTCCTGGTGACCTTCGATTCGCACGCGGTGATTCCCTCGATCCTGGAAAAGCCGGGGCTGGATGTCGAAAAGGATCTGGTGCCGGTGTTCCTGGTCGGCACTGCGCCCTATGTCGTCGCGGCGAATGCCGAGCGGCCGTACAAGACCTTTGCCGACGTGGTCGCGGCCTGCAAGGCCAAGCCCGGCGCGGTGAAATACGCCTCCGTCGGCATCGGTACGCTCGGCCATCTGGCGATGACGGTGCTCGGCAAGAAGGCCGGCGTCGAGATCACGCATGTGCCTTACCGTGGCGGCGGCCCGGCGATGAACGACGTGCTCGGCGGCCATGTCGACATGATCGTGGGATCGGCGGCGCTGATCACGGCGCAGCTCGGCACCAACATGCTGCGGCCGATCCTGCAGATGGGGCGCGAGCGGATGCCGGTGCTCAAGGATACCCAGACAGCGATCGAGGCAGGCTTTCCCGATTTCGAGACGCTGGCCTGGTGGGGCATCTTTGCGCCCAAGGACACGCCGGCCGATATCATTGCCGCCATGGCGAAATCGGTGAAGGAGATTCTGAGCGAACCGGCGGTGGCGAAACAATTGCAGGAAACGCAGCAGATGACGCTGCTGCTCGCCGACGGCAAGGAATTTTCGACGTTCTTTGCCAAGCAGGTCGGCATCTGGGGCCAGGTGGTGCGCGAGAATAATATCAAGGCGTAGCGCGGCGGGACGCTAATTCCGTCATCTTCGTCATGCCCGGCCTTGTGTCGGGCATTCACGTCTTTGCTTCAACCAGGCACCATGCACCATGCTCATGAAAAAGGCCCCACCAAGGTGGGGCCTTAATCATCAAAGCGTCAGACGCCTCAGTTGTAGTCTGAATATTTGAACTGCGGCATCGCCTTGAGCTGCTCCTTGGTGCCGCTCATCATCGCGTGATCCGGCGTCCAGTCGTTCGCGTCGCTGGTGCGCGTTGTCGTGGTGGTCGTGGCCGCGCCGGTGGTCGTTTCGCGCGGCGCGGTCGCGGTGTCCTTCGTCGTTGTCGTCGCCGTCGAGCTGGTGCGGACAGGCTCCTCGATGAATTTGAGCTTGTCCATGGAAACGGCGATGTCGTGCTCGCCCATACCCAGGAAGCCGCCGACGCCGATGACCACGGCAGCGACCTTGCCGTTCTTGTCGAGGATCAGCTCGTTGATGTCGCCGAGCTTCTCGTTGGCTTCATTATAAACGTCGAGGCCCATGAGCTTGGACGCGCGCCAATTGCCCTTGAGCATCATCTTTTCCTGGGCACCGGCGCTGGTCGCGGCAGGCGCGGCTTTATCCGCGGGCTGGGGCGACTGCGCATAGGCGGGAGCACTGAACACGGCGGCGCTCAAGAGAGCCGCAGCTAAGATCTTCTGCATTTTATCCTCCTCGAAAGTGATCGATGCTCCTAGAACAGGGCGCATGCGCGAATGTTCCTGACCGTTTCGGAGAAGTTTCGAAATAGGCCTGAAGCGACGGCGCAGCGATACCGGCAGGCAGGGCCGGGCTGGCAAAACTAGTCCGCTCGCTAACGGACTTATTGCGTCTTGGTTCGGAAACATGTTCTGGCGGTCTGCGTTGAAATATCGGCTCATGCCGGGTGGCAACCGACCGCAACGGAGAACGATGGACGCAGTTATTTTGCCGGTTTCTTGCTGCGACACCAACGCACCGGTACGCGCTGACATCTAACCCGTTCCCGGCGTGAGCGCTCTTTGCTGGCCCGCTGCTCCTCAACATATGTGACCCGATTTCGGCAAATCCGTTATGCCCGGGCCTGTCCCGGGCATCCACGTCTTCGTCTCCGCCTGACAAGAGCGTGGATGGCCGGGACGTAGGCGAGCGGAAGCGACGCCGTCCCTCAGACGGCTATGCCCGGCCATGACGACGCTGAGACATCTGCGCAACCTGCGCTTTGCGTCTGGCGGCCTGGCGAAGAGGGCTGGCGATGCCAGACCTGCTTTGCTATGAAGCCTCCCAAGCACCTGCTTGTCCGAGCGGGTCCGCGGTCCCGTAGCTCAGCCGGATAGAGCGACGGTTTCCTAAACCGTAGGTCGGAAGTTCGAGTCTTCCCGGGATCGCCAGCTCTTAGCGCAATGAAGTCTTATTTGGTCCCGGAGCAATAGCTGGCGGCCGGGGTGGGCCGTCACTCACGCGCCCTTCTCCAACAACGCCCTGAAATCCGCCCGCGCGCGTTGCGCCTCGCGTCTCGCGGTTTCCGATGCTTCTCCAAGCCCGAAATAGCCGTGGATCAGGCCGAGGCCGTCGTAATAGCTGGTCGGCACGCCGGCGGCCTTTAGCGCTTCCGCATAGGCCTTGCCTTCGTCGCGGAGCGGATCGAACCATGCGGTGCAGACGATGGCGGGCGCAAGGCCTGTGAGGTTTTTGGCGCGCAGCGGCGAGACGCGCCAGTCGGTGCCGTTGGCGCTGTCTTCGAGGTAATGGCTGCAGAACCATTCCATGGTGGCGCGGGTGAGGAAATAGCCGTCCGCGTTTTCGGCGCGTGAGGGAAAGCGTCCGTTCTCTTTCGGGTCGGCGAAATTTCCGGCGACGTCGGTGACGGGATAGACCAGCAATTGCGCTGCGAGCTTGATGCCGGCGTCGCGGCAGGCGATGGCGGTGGTGGCCGCCAGATTGCCGCCTGCGCTGTCGCCGGCAACGCCGACGCGCGCCGCATCGCCGCCGAATTCGGCGATGCGGGCGATGACGTCCCGGGTGGCTGCGAAGGCATCCTCGAATGCGCCGGGAAAGCGCACCTCGGGCGGACGGCGATAATCGACGGAGACCACGACCGCGCCGGTCTCGATCGCGAGCCAGCGCGCCTGCCGGTCATGGGTCTCGAGATCACCGGCCACCCAGCCGCCGCCATGGAAGAAAACGACCGTCGGCGATTTGCCGCTTGAGTTCCGATAGGCACGCGCGGCCAGGAAGCCGGCTGCGCCTTTCACCTTGATATCCTCCGCGCTCATCACCGGCGGCGGCGGAACCGCTGCGCGCGAGGCCGCCAGGGCGCGCAGCGCATCGCGTGCGCTCTGCGGCGTCATCGTCGTGGGATCGCGCAGTGGCAGCAGCGGAATGATCTGGGCGACGACGGGATCGAGCGGCGGAATCATGCGGGACCTCACGAGGAGCGATGGAATGCCAGAATAGGTAACGGGCATGACTGCGGCAATTGCGCCGGACGCCGCCCAGACCTGCCGATTTCCTTCAATTGATAACGATTCGTGCAAGCAGGCGCGTTGGTAGAATCGGGGCACCGTTTACTTCTGGTTATCCCTAAACAAGCGTGCACGGGAACGGCTGGGGCACGCCGCTCATTACTCCCTCCAGAGGGAGTGTGTGATGGATCAAATTTCCGGATTGGATCGGGCGCTCGACGAAATGCTGGTGCATCTCGGCGGCATGGTGCTGAAACTGTCCAGCCCGCAGGTGACGCGCACGGCCGAGGAGCGGCACGCGCTGGCGTGCTCGGTCAATCAATATTCGGTTTGCGCAGCGCGCTCGGGCGATCCGCGCGTGCACCAGCTCAAGGCCGAACTCGAAGAGACGATCAAGCCGCATCTGCGGCTGGTTGCCAGCAGGTAATGCAGCCGTTCGATTGCGGCGACGTCGACGTGCAGATGGACGGCCCACAGCCGGGACACCGGCCGTGGTAGCGCCAACGGCTCAGAGCGTCTTGAGGTATTCGATCAGCGCCTTCCGATCGCCCTCCGACAGCTCCGGCCCGATCACGCCCTTGATTTCCTTGTCCTTGTTGTAGTCCTTCCGGAATTCGTGGCCTCTGTTCGAGTTTCCGCGAATGGAGGTATCGAATAGAAATCCGTTCTTGATCGGATCGGTCTTGTAACCGAGCTTCACGGGGTCGTACTCGCGGCTGCCGAGGAAGAATTTCTTCGGTCGTTTCTCGGGGTCACCGAGCAGGTCGTCGATGGTCGGCACCGAGCCGTTGTGCAGATAGGGCGGCGTCGCCCAGACCCCGTTCAGCGGACGGACCTTGTAGGCCAGTTCACCGCGGAGTTCGTTCGGCATGTAACCGTCGATTCGTTTCCGCTCTGCTTCGCTGACTGGCGGCTTCTTCTGGTCGAAGCTGTAATTGACGGTCTTCTCGACCAGTTCGCCCAGCGCGAATGCGAAGCTGGGATTCTTGATGCCGAGATTTTCGGGCACGGCGACCGTGCGGGCCAGCATGTCGGCGGCCTGTGCGTCGTCGGTTCCGATATGCGAGATCGGAACGTTCTCGACCTTGAGGATCGCCTCGCCGGCCTCGTTCTTGGTCCACCAGTCCTTGTTGTTGAAATCGTAGAACTCCGCGCTCGTCACCGGCGGCCGGTGACACTCCTGACAATGCGTCTTGTAGAGCCTGGCGCCCTCGTCGGCCAGTTTCTGGTCGATCGGCGACAGGATGTTGCCCGGCCATTTCGGCGACTGCAGGCCGGAGAATCCGTCCTTCGCGTTCGGCGGCTTCTTGCCCTTTATCATCATCTCCATGTCGTCGAGCGCCTTGATGTTGACGCTCGATTTGTAGAGTCCCTTCGACGGCTCGGTCAGATTGAGCTCCGCCGACACGCCGAGCGATTCGCCGGCGTTGCGCACCATCGGCTGCATGATGGAGCCGTTGTACTGCACCCAGTCGAACCACGGCGTGTTCCAGATCCGGGGGAAATGCACCGGCGCGGAGGAGCCGGCATAGTTTTCCGGCTTGTTCAGGTCGATGGAGAACACCTGATTGCCGATCCGGTTCAGCGCGTCGAGCCGTCCGTAACCCTCCAGAATGCTCTGGGAGGCGACGCGTTCTTCCAGATTCTTGACCCGCTTGTACTGCGCGAGCACCTGATCGAGCTGGGTCTTCAGCGTCTCGCGTTCGTCGACGGTGGAGTCCGGTCCCAGCACGGCGTCGGCGAAGCGGCTGAAGCGACCGGGCCACACCCGCGTCAGCAGGAGCGAGATGCCCATGCCCTGCTTCATCGCGAAGAGATTGGTGAGCGCCGGCCCACCGTCGATGACGACGGCGGTGCCGTTATAGGTGAGGCTGCCGGTGTGGCAGGCCGCGCAGGTAAGCCCGATGCCGTTCATCTCCTTCTTGTCGCGCGGGTTCTTCCACGTCGCCCCGGTCGGGTCCAGCATCGGGGTGCCCTCCGCAAACCCGATCGGAAGCGCCGTCTTGCCCGGGATGATCGTGTCAGCAATGAAGCCGTAGCGATCGAGATAGGCGGGGTCGCTGAACAGGCCGGGCGAGGTGAACAAGAGCCAGGGAATCGTCGGCTGCTCCAGCGCCATGAACCATTTATAGGGAAAGCCGAAGGTCCGCGTTCCCTGGTCGGCGTGATAGAACCAGCTCAGCGTTTCCTTATCGATCCCCTGGTCGAGCCAGACGGTTTTCTTCGGGGTCGGATGCTCCACGATCTTGACGTGAAGATTCTGCCAGGTCTTGGCGATGTCGTCCTTGAAGACCGCGTAACCGATGCCGACGACCGCCAGCGCGATCACGATTTTTGCAATCCTCCTGCCCCGCATGGCCTGCCCCTTCCTAAAACCGCGCTGCTCGCGCGCAATATCGGTCTGTTATCAAAAAACGCCGCAAGGCGAATCACCCTCGGCGTGCGATTGAATATGATCCCATCTTATAGTGGCGTCATAGGTCTGTCCATAAATCCAGCTTCTTCGCGCTCGGGTGATTTTGATGGTTGGTCTCTCGGTCCGGCTTTTCCAGTATTTTTCCAGTATAAAGTGCCGATGATGCCATTGAATGTCAGCCAGATCACATGACGGCAGCCGAGGCGCAATCGCTCCGGATTGAGGTGGGCTCCGATCAGGCGGTTTCCGCGCTGCTGATCGAGCCGCCGCAGCCTCGCGCCTGTTACGTGTTCGCGCACGGGGCCGGCGCCGGCATGGCCCATGCGTCGATGGAAACCGTTGCCACGGGCCTTGCCGAACGCGGCATTGCGACGCTGCGCTACCAGTTTCCCTATATGGAGAAAGGCAGCAAGCGGCCCGATCCGCCCGCGGTCGCGCACGCCGCGGTGCGGGCGTCGGTGGCGGTAGCTGGGCGGCGCTTTCCCGCGCTGCCGCTGATCGCGGGCGGCCGATCGTTCGGCGGGCGCATGACGTCGCAGGCGCAGGCGAAGTCAGCCTTGGCCGGCGTTCGCGGGCTGGCGTTTCTCGGCTTTCCCCTGCATCCGGCCGGAAAGCCTTCCAGCGAGCGGGCCGGGCATCTCGCCGACGTCAAGATCCCGATGCTGTTCCTGCAGGGCACGCGCGACACGCTGGCGGAATTGAGCCTGCTCAAGCCGGTCGTCCAAAGCCTGGGATCGCGGGCGACGCTGCATCTGCTCGATGGCGCCGATCATTCCTTTCATGTGCTGAAGAGCTCGGGACGAAACGATCGCGCGGTGCTGGATGAGGCGCTGGATGCGTTTGCGGCGTGGGTGGAGGAGGTTGTGGCCCAAGCTCTCAGATGACAGAGTTGCGCCGCGCGCCATCCTGGCTACGATGTATCAATGACAAAAATCCTGATCGTCAATCCGAACACGACCGCCGCGATGACCGAAACGATCGGCGCCGCCGCGCGCGCTGTCGCCGCATCCGGCACCGAAATAATTGCCATGACCTCGGCGATGGGGCCGGTCTCGATCGAAGGCTATTACGACGAGGCGTTCGCCGTGCCCGGCCTGATCCAGGCGCTGATGAATGCGCCGGACGCCGATGCGGCGATCGTCGCTTGTTTCGACGATACCGGGCTCGACGCCGCGCGGACCGCCGCGCCTTTTCCGGTGGTCGGCATTTGCGAGGCGGCGCTGGTGACGGCAGGCCAGATCGCCAAGCGCATCGTCGTCGTCACTACGCTGCCGCGCTCGATCGTGCCGCTGGAAGAGCTGGTGCGCCGCTACGGTTTTGCGGAGAGGGTGCAGGTCACCGCCTGCGACGTTGCGGTGCTCGATCTCGACAAGCCCGGCTCGGGTGCCGAAGCCAAGCTTGAAGCCGAGATTGCCCGCGCGCTCGACAAGGGTGCGGAAGCGATCGTGCTGGGCTGCGCCGGCATGGCCGATCTCCCGCAAAAACTGTCGCGGAAATTCGGCGTGCCCGTCGTCGATGGCGTGGCGGCGGCGGTGAAGCAGGCCGAAGCACTGGCCGGGCTGAAGCTGACGACGTCGCGGCGCGGTTCTTATGCGTCGCCGGGCGTGAAGAATTACACAGGGCTCTTGGAACAATTCTCGCCGTCGGAGCCGTCATTGCGAGCGAAGCGAAGCAATCCATAGAACAGCGTTGGGATAGATGGATTGCTTCGTCGCTTGCGCTCCCTTGCGCAAACGCTTCGCGTTTGTCGCAGGCAATGACGGTGGTCAGATTGATTGCGGCGCGCCGTAGATCTTGTCGCGCAGCCGCCGCATGCCTGTTAGCCAGCGGTCGCGGTTGGAAGCCTTGCGCTGCATGTATTCGGCGACCTGCGGGTGCGACAGGATGAGGAAGCGTTCTTCCGCCATCGCCTCGATCACCATGCGCGCCACTTCCGGCGGCTGCAGCACGCCGTCGACCCTTGCAGCGCTCGGGCCGGGCGTCGTCATGGCTGTCTGCACCGATTGCGGGCACAGCACGGAGACGCGGATGCCGCGGTCGCCATATTGAATGGCGAGATGCTCGGCGAGCGCCACCGCGGCGTTCTTGGTCACGCCGTAGGGCATCGAGTTCAGCGACGCCAGCAGGCCTGCGGCGGAAGCGGTGTTGAGGAGATAGCCGGAGCCGCGCGCCAGCATGCCGGGCACCAGCGCGCGCGCCGCGAATACATGGCTCATGACATGAACACGCCAGCTCACGTCCCAGTCGGCATCCGACGCGGTCTCCTGGCCCTTGCGGGAAAGCCCGGCGTTGGAAAAGAACACGTCGACCGGACCGTATTTGTTCTCCGCCGCAGCGATCAGCGCCTTGATGTCTTCCTCCAGTCCGACATCGGCCGTGATCGGCAGTCCGTCGATATCGCCCGCGACCTTGGCGAGCTTCTCGCGCGAGGTCTTGAGATCGGCGACCACGACACCGCGTGCTCCGGCCTCCGCATAAGCGCGCGCCACCGCTTCGCCAATGCCGCTGGCGGCTCCCGTGACGACACAGACCTTGCCCTTGACGTGCATGATGCGGTTTCCCCTTGCTGTTCTCTGGCCTAGTACAGCCCCTTGTCGCGCGCCTGGCGGATGGCGAGCGCGCCCATCATGTCGAGCATCGGTGTCGAAAGTCCGGCGGCGCGCGCGAAGGCGGCGGGCGCGCGGACCAGCGCGTCGATCTCCATGGCGCGGCCGAGTTCGTAATCCTGCAGGATCGACGGCTTGTGATCCGGCGCCGGACTGGAGCGGGTCACGCGCTTGACCTCGGGAAAACAGCTTCGGGCTATGCTGTTGGCCTCGTCGAGCAGGCGCGGCACGATGTCGGCAAGGTCAGGATCATCGCGCACGGCGCGCGCGGTCTGCCCGGTCAGGAGGCAGAGAACCGACATCGACATGTTGGTCAACAGCTTTGACCAGATCGTCTCCCTGATCTGCGCGACTTCGGGCGAGTCGATCGCGGCGGCGTTGAGCGCCATGCGCAGCTTTGCGGCTCGCTCGCTCTGGCGGTCGTCGCACTCGCCGATCAGCAGCCGGTTGCGCTCCGGCGAGAGGTTGGCGACCACGCCCGGCGCGACGACTTCGTTCGATGAAAACACCACGCCGCCGACGATGCGCTCTTTCGGGATCGCTGCGCGCAGTCGCCCGGCCGGATCGAGGAAAGCCAGATCCGGCACCGGCGGATGTTTTGGCGAGAGCCCGATATCGTACCACCAGGGAATACCGTTCTGCGCAAAGACGACCGCAGTATCGTCGTCGAGCAGCGGCTGCAGCCCGGTAGCGAGGCTGGAGAGAGCTGTCGCCTTCAGCGTGCAGATAACAGCGTCCTGCCGGCCCAGCGCCGCGGGATCGCTCGATGCACGCACCTTCGCCTTGAACTCGCCATCTCCAACCCGCAGCGTCAGCCCGTTCGCTTTCACGGCATCCAGATGCGCACCCCGCATCACGCAGGAAACGTCATGGCCCGCCAGCGCGAGCCGCACCGCAAAATGGCTGCCGACGGCGCCCGCACCGAAAATGCAAATCCGCATGGATAGGAAATCCTGCTGGGGGAAATGGCCGTGCTAGTTTTCACAAGCCTTGATCGGGCGCAACCGGCTCGCCGCACAGGCTGGGTTGCGGCGCACGCGGCCTTGTCGGCGCGGGAACTTTTGGCATTCGGTCGGCGTTCGCCCACATGCCGTCAAGCTTGCGGCCTAGTGATAATGGGACATGCGACGATGAGGGGACGTGCCATGTCAAGGATCGCCGTGGGAATTGCCGCCATTGTCTTCGCAACGGCGCTGTGCGTGGCGGACTTCGCGATCGCGAAAGGAGGACATGGTGGTGGCCACGGCGGTGGTCGTGGCGGCGGCCATCATGGCGGCGGCCATCGCGGTGGCGGACATGGTCACGGCCATCATTTCGGCGGGCGTCATCATGGCGGCCATTTTCACGGCAGGGCGCATCACCGTTCATTCAGGGCGCATCACCGTTCATTCTCTGCACACCGTTCATTCTCTGCACATCGCATGAACTTTGCCGGCAGCGGCCGCGCGCTGAATTCGCGCGCACTCGCCCGCAGCTATCGCCACACCGCTGCGCTGCATAGTCCCGCCATGCGGGCCAGCGTGACCGCGGGCGCCGCACTGGCAGGGTGGCAATACGGGCGCGGCAGGGGTGGCGGCTGGTGGCGGCACGGCAATGGCGGGTACGGCTGGGTCGGGCCGCTGTTCTGGCCGTTCGCCTATTACGACATCTACGACTATACGCTTTGGGGACCGAATGTCGGCGCGCCGTTCTGGTACTATGGCTACGACGATATTTATGCCGGCCTGTTCGGGCCCTACGACTATCAGGGCCTTACCGGCTACCTGCCGCCGCGCGGTTCTCCGGGCGGCGGACCGGACCGGCTGGCGCTGTTATGCGGTGAAGACAGCCGCGAAATCGCAGGGCTCCCGATCGACCTGATTGCGCAGACGATCGAGCCGACCGAAGCGCAGCGCACAGCCCTCGACGATCTTGCCAATGCGTCGGTGACATCTGCACAGAAGATCAAGGCGGCATGCCCGACGTCGATCGCGTTGACGGCGTCCGGCCGGCTGGCCTCGATGCAGCAGCGCATCGAGGCGATGATATCAGGTGTCGCGACCGTGCAGGCGCCACTGGACAGGTTTTACAGTCTTCTGAACGACGAGCAGAAAGCGCGGCTGAACGCCGTCGCTGAAGAACAGGAACGGAAAGCCGAAAGGCGCCGCAGCAGGTCCCTGGCGCGGCCCTGCGACGTCGCGCAATCATCGGCCCTGCAATGGCCGACCGAGGAAATCGATGCAAGGCTGCAGCCGACTGACGTGCAGCGCACCGGCCTGAAGGCCCTGCAGAACGCTAGCACCAAGGCCAGCGAGATGCTGAACGCATCATGCCGGCCCGAAGAGGCCGCCACGCCGTCCGCGCGGCTCGCCGCCGCAGGCAAGCGGCTCGATGTCATGCTGCAGGCGGTCAAGCAGGTGCGCACCGCGCTTGATGACTTCTATGTCACCTTGAACGACGAGCAGAAGGCGCAGTTCGAGGCCATCGGCCCGCGGCGGACATCTTTCGCCGACAGGGCGGACATGATGCAACGGCGCAGCCGCCGCTAGTTCGGAGGCGGTGACAACGCCTGCGATCCCGGCCTATGGTTCGGCATAACAACATGCCCAACAAAAGAGGCCGCCGAATGACTGCCAATCCGGTTCTGTGGAATCTCGACGCGCGCGGCGTCGCCACCGTCACGCTAAATCGCCCCGAGGTGAACAATGCCTATGACGCCGGGCTGATCGGCGGCGTGCTCGCGGCGATGGACGAGCTTGGCAGGAAGCCGAGCCTTCGCCTCGTGGTGCTGAAGGGCAATGGCAAGCATTTCCAGGCCGGTGCCGACCTGAAATGGATCAATGGCGTGCGGCCGAAATCAACGGAAGAGAACGAGGCGGTCTCGCGCGCGACGTTCGAAGCGGTGCAGCGGCTGAACACGCTGCCGATCCCGACGGTGGCGTTGGTGCAGGGTGGCTGCTTTGGCGGCGGCACGGGGGTGATCTCGGCCTGCGATGTCGTGATCGCCGCCGACAACGCGATGTTCTCGATCACCGAAGTGCGCTGGGGCCTGACGGCTGCCATCATCATCCCACAACTCTGCGACGCCATCGGCGTCCGCCAGGTCCGCCGCTATGCACTGACCGGTGAACGCTTTGGCGCGGAGGAGGCACGCCGTATCGGGCTGGTGCATGAAGTGGTGCCGCTGGCCGAGCTGGAGGCCGCGGGCGCCAAGGCGGTCGAGCAACTGCTTGCCAATGGCCCAGAAGCTTTGGCCGAAACCAAGCGGCTGGCGATGGAAAGTTCATTCGGTGGCATGAGCGTCGATGACGCGGCTTATGCGCGGCTGGTGAAGTTGCATTCCGCGCGGCGGCAGACCAGCGAGGCGTCCGAGGGGCTGGCGTCGTTTGCGGAGAAGCGGGCAGCGAATTGGGGGAAGGGCGCATAAGCTCAATCTCACGCGCTGTATGATGTCCATTGCAGGAGTATCGGATTTGCCATCCAAGCGAATCGCGATTGCCGGGCTGGGCGAGATCGGACGAACCGTGGCGCGCAAGCTGGCGGAGGGACTGCCGGGTCTTTCGCTCGCGGCCATCACGACGAGGGATCACGGGAAGGCGCAAGCCTGGCTCGATCGCGAAGGCTTCTCCTGCCCGCTGGTTACGCTCGATGAGATACCCGCTCACTCCGACCTCGTTGTCGAATGTGCGCCGGCAGCGATCCTCGATCAGATCTGCCGGCCGATGCTGAGCGCCGGCAAGCAGGTCATGGTGCTGAGCGCCAGCGCGCTGCTACCGCGTTCCGATCTCGTCGAACTGGCCAAAGCACACGGCGGTCAGATCATCGTGCCGACCGGTGCGCTGATCGGCTTCGATGCGGTTTCGGCCGCCGCCGAAGGCACGATCCATTCGGTGCAGATGGTTACGCGCAAGCCGCCGAAGGGGCTTGCCGGGGCGCCTTACCTGATCGAGAACCGGATTTCGGTGGAGGGGCTGACATCCGCTCTCTGCGTGTTCAAGGGCTCGGCGCGCGATGCGGCTGCCGCCTTTCCCGCCAACGTCAATGTCGTGGCGGCATTATCGCTGGCCGGCATCGGTCCCGACCGAACCACGATCGAAATCTGGGCCGATCCGGCCGTGACGCGGAATTGCCACCAGATCAGGGTCGAATCCGACTCGGCGTCGTTTTCGATGTCGATCGAGAACGTGCCGTCGGAAAATCCGAGGACGGGCCGCATCACCGCACTCTCGGTGATCGCGGCGCTGCGCAAGCTGACCTCGCCGCTGCAGGTCGGAACGTAATCCCTTTTCTACAGCGCCGGCGCTAGCGCGCGCTTCAATTGCTGTAGCAGCGCCTGCACGGCGGCGGCGTTGACCCGTCGTTCGGGAATAGCCGCCTTGACCCACAGCTCGGGAATTACAAATTCCGGCAGCACGGCCTGCAACGTGCCGTTGCTCAGCGCGTCCGCAACGAGATAGTGCGAGATCAAGGCAATACCATTGCCTGCAACCGCGCTCTTCACCAGCACGTGGCCTTCGTTCGAACTCAACAGCGGGCGCACCTGGATGCTGGTTCGGCCACGCGGGCCGTCAAAAGTCCATTCCGATCCGGTGGGCAGAAAGCTCAGGCACTGATGATCGACCAACTCGCGCGGATGCCGCGGCACGCCATGCTCGGCGAGATAGGCCGGCGAGGCGCACAGCAATCGCTTGAGCGAACAGAGCGGCTCGTCAACGACGCCGCCGAATGAATGCGGGAATGCGCCGATGGCGATGTCGAATCCTTCCGTCACTGGATCGACCGGGCGGTCGATCAGCACGATCTCAAGCTTCAGCCGCCGGTTTTGGGTCTGGAAGGCGCTGAACACATCGGCAAGCCGGGCGATGGTGAGCGAGGTCGGGGCCTTGATGCGGAGGTGATCGACCAGATCGCTGTCCTTCTCGCCCATGCGCGCGAGCAGGTCGCCGACGTCGGCCACCACGCCGCGGGCGCGATGCAGATAGCGTTGACCCGCCTCCGTCAATCGCAACTGGCGGGTCGAGCGTCGGAACAGCGCGATGCCGATCTGGGCTTCGAGCTGCGTGACCCGCTTGGACACCACCGAGGTCGAAACATGGAGCTTGCGGGCCGCGGCCGAAAAGCCGCCAGCCTCGGCCGAGGCCAAAAAGGCCTGAAGGTTGGTGAGCGTATCCATCCACTTTTCACGATTCGAGAAAGCTGATCGCGCAATTTGCTGGATTGTAGTCTGTTGCGCATCAATTCATAGTGCCGGCAACAAAACCAGGGACGGAAAGCCACCAGTGTCGGCCAAAACGATCGAAGAACCCGCGCGCCGGGTGCCCGTCTATGGCGAATATGAAGTTGCCGTCCTCGGCGGTGGGCCCGCCGGCATTGCGGCTGCCGTGGCTGCTGCACGCGCGGGCCGCCGCACGCTTTTGATCGAGCGCTACGGCTTTCTCGGCGGCATGGGCACGGCGGCGGGCGTGACCAATTTTTGCGGGCTGCATGCCAACGTCCATGGCGAGATGCACCGGGTGGTGCAGGGCATCGCCTCCGATCTGCTGGCGCGGATCGACCGGCTCGATGGGCTCAACACGCCGCATCTGATCCTCGGCAAGATTTTTGCGCAGGCCTACGACACCGCCGCCTACAAGATCGCGGCCGATGACCTCCTGGCCGCGCACAAGGTCGACATCCTCTTTCACGCGCTCGGCGCCGGCGTGGTGATGGATGACGACCGGCGCATCCATGCGCTGATGGTGGAGACCAAAGCGGGCCGTCAGGCCGTGCGCGCCGGCATCTTCATCGATTGCTCCGGCGATGGCGATCTCGCGGCCCGGGCGGGCGCGCCGTTCGAGGTCGGCGACAATGCCGGCAGCATGCTCTACCCGTCGATGATGCTTCGTCTCAACGGCATCGATCCCGAAAAGGCGGGCGAAGCCTGGCGGACGATACCGGCGCTGATGGAAAAGGCCGAGGCCGCGGGCACGCATCGTTTCCCGCGCAAGTCCGCGATTGTGCGACCGCAACGCTCCGGCATCGAATGGCGGGTCAACTTCACCCAGCTTGCGCGCGAGGACGGCAGCGCGGTCAGCGGGATCGACCCCGACCAGATGACGCGCGGCGAGATCGAGGGACGGCGGCAGGCGGTGCAGGCGTTCGAATTCCTGCGCACCGTGCCCGGTTTTGAGAAATCCTACATCGTCGATCTGCCGCCGCAGCTCGGCATCCGCGAGACGCGGCGCGTGATCGGCGGCTACATGCTGTCGGGCGAGGACGTGCTTGGCTGCGCCTCGTTCGACGATTCCATCGGCGTCAATGGCTGGCCGATCGAAGCGCATGTCGCGGGCGATGTGATCTTCAAGTTCCCGCCAATCCCGGAATCGCGCGGTTTCAACGAATTGCCGTATCGCATGCTGGTGCCCGAGGGCATAGACAACCTATTGATGGCCGGGCGCTGTGCCTCGATGACCCATGAGGGCCAGTCGGCGGCTAGGGTCTCCGGCGCCTGTTTTGCGATGGGCGAGGCGGCGGGTCTCGCGGCGGCGCTGGCGCTGTCGGGAAATACGATTCCGCGCGACATTGCGGTTGAAAAGTTGCAACAAACGTTGAAACAACAGGGCGCGTTCATCGGGCGGGACCAGAGCGTGCCCGAGGGGTTATAAAAGAGTTGCGGAGGAAACCGGATGTCAAAATTTGCACGGCTCGCGCTGGCGGGCCTGCTCGCGGTGGCGGCAAGCGGGATCGCGCGGGCTGACGAGGCGAAGGCAAAAATCGGCGTGCTCCGGCTGTCGTCGTCGGCGCCGGTGTTCATCGCGCAGGACAAGGGCTATTTTCGCGAAGCGGGCCTCGATATCGAACTGAAATTCTTCGACGCGGCGCAGCCGATTGCGGTCGCGACCACGTCCGGCGACGTCGATTTCGGCATCACGGCGTTTACCGCCGGGCTCTACAATCTCGCCGGCAAGGGCACGCTGAAGGTGATCGGCGGCATGAGCCGCGAGAAGGCCGGCTATCCCCTGATCGGCTATTTCGCCAGCAATAACGCCTATGCGGCGGGTTTGAAGACGCCGAAGGATCTCGCGGGCAAGCGCATCGCGGTGACACAGGTCGGCTCTTCCTTTCACTATTCGCTGGGACTGCTGGCCGACAAATACGGTTTCAAGCTGGCGGACGTGAAAGTGATGCCGCTGCAGTCGCTGTCGAACGCCGCGGCGGCGCTGAAGGGCGAAACCGTCGACGCCGCACTGCTGCCGATTTCGACGGCGCGGGCGCTGGTGGATTCCGGCGGCGCCAAATTTCTCGGCTGGGTCGGCGACGAGACGCCGTGGCAACTCGGCGCAGTGTTCGCCGCGCCGAAGACGATTGCCAACGAGGCGCTGGTCACCAAGCTCTTGGCCGCGCTGGTGCGCGCCGACCGCGAATATCACGACGTGATCCTGGCCTCCGTGAAGGACGGCAAGGCCGAGATCAACGACAAGACAAAACCGCTGCTCGAGATCATCGCCAAATACACCAATCTGCCGGTCGAGCAGGTGGTCGTCAATTGCGCCTATATCGATCCCGACGGCAAGCTGGATGTGAAGAATGTCGATAACCAGATCGCGTGGCTGCAGGAGCAGGGCTTTGTCGACAAGGGATTTGCAGCGGATGCGATCATCGCGAAGGAATATGTGAAGGCGGATTGACGGAGCCAATGCCGTCATTGCGAGCGAAGCGAAGCAATCCATCTCGCCAGGCAAAGGAAGAATGGGTCGCGTCGCTCCTCGCGATGACGGAGCCAGTATCGAGCGCGGAAGCACATGGACCTTATCGCCGACCATATCAGCCATCGCTTCGGCGCCCTCGACGTGCTCGACAAGGTGTCGTTCACCGTTGCCTCCGGCGAGGTGGTCGCGATCGTTGGTCCTTCCGGCTGCGGCAAGAGCACGCTGCTGTCGATCCTCGGCGGGTTGCTGCGCCCGAGCGGTGGAAGTGCGGAGCTGCGCGGCGCGCCGCCGGCCGACAGCCTTAATCCACTGACGTTCGTGTTTCAGGATTTTGCGCTGCTGCCGTGGTGCACGGTGGAGGCGAATGTGGAGTTTCCGCTGGTTCATACCGGCTTGAGTGTCGCCGAACGCTGCGCCGTTGTTGACGATGCGCTGCGCCGCACCGGGCTATCGGATTTTCGTACCGCCTATCCAAAGCAATTGTCCGGCGGCATGCGCCAGCGCGTCGGCATTGCGCGGGCGCTGGCGGTGCGGCCGGCGATCCTGTTGATGGACGAGCCGCTGTCGGCGCTGGATTCGCAGACACGCGAATTGCTGATGGAGGATTTCATCCGCCTGCTCGCCGACGGCGCGATGGGCGCGGTCTATGTCACGCATAATCTGGAAGAGGCGGTGCGGCTCGCCGACCGCGTCGTGGTGCTGTCGCGGCGGCCCGGCCGGGTCCGCGAGGTCGTGACGATCCCGATGACGCGCGCCGAGCGCGGCGGTATCGACGCCCGCGGCCAATTGCTGTCCTTGCAAAACCAGTTGTGGTCGCTGATCCGCGACGAGGCGATCGATGCCGAGCGCGAGGTGCAGCATGCTTGAGCGCATCCCCGCGCAGCAGCAGGACGAGAGCCAGAAGCGTCCGGTCGGCTTCCGCGGCGCGGGTTTTATGCCCGGCGGTGGTCGCGTCTCGGGGTGGATCGCGCTGGTGCTGGTGATCGCACTCTGGCAACTCGCCGGCAGCGCGGGCTGGGTCAATCCGCTGTTCCTGCCGGCGCCTTCGGCGATTGCGGTCGCGATCTACAAGCTCGCCATCAGTGGCGCGCTCTGGCAGCATATCTCGGCATCGGTCGTTCGCATCGGCTCAGGCTGGTTGATCGGCACGGCGCTGGGTGTGATCGTCGGATTTGCGATCGGGCTGTCGACGCTGGCGCGCGGCGTCGGCATCACCTTCATCTCGGCGCTGTTTCCGATTCCAAAGATCGCGCTGCTGCCGCTGCTGATTCTCTGGCTCGGAATCGGCGAGGAGCCGAAGATCGCGACCATTGCGCTTGGCGTGTTCTTTTCCACCGCGATCTCGGTCTATAGCGGCGTCGACGCGGTGCCGCGCAACCTGATCCGGATGGCGCAGAGTTTTAATGTGCCGTTCCATGCCATTGTCCGCCGTGTGATCTGGCCGGGCGCGCTGCCCTCGATCCTCGCGGGGTTTCGCATTACGGCGTCGGTGGCGCTGTTGCTGGTGGTCAGCGCGGAAATGATCGGCGCCCAGTTCGGCATCGGCGCCTTCGTGCTGCAGGCCGGCAATCTGATGCAGACCGATCAGCTCCTCGCCGGTGTCGTGATCCTGTCGCTGTTCGGGCTGGCGGTAGGGAAGGCGATCAACGTGCTGGAAGCGAAGCTGCTACACTGGCGGTGAAGCGGCGCGAGAAGCGGCCCTCGGCGTCATTGCGAGGAGCGAAAGCGACGAAGCAATCCATACTTCGCTTGCGGCACTATGGATTGCTTCGCTTCGCTCGCAATGACGGGGGAGAGACCGTCACATCACCTCACGCATTCCCGCGATCTTCGCGGAACAGATCCAGCTTCTGCTGCACCGGACGGTCGGAGAACGAGAACAGCACCGCATCGGTGTCGGCCTCGTGCGTGACCCAGTGCCAGCTCGGCACCACGAACAGGTCGCGCGCGCTCCATTCGAAGGTCTGCTCGCCGATCCGCGTGCGGCCCTTGCCTTCGATCGCCGCGAACACGGTGGCGTCGGTCGAGCGGTAGCGCGCGGTCTTGAAACCCTTCGGCAACAGCTGGATGAAGGTGCCGATGGTCGGCATCGCGAAATCGCCGGTCTCGGGGTTGGAGAATTTCAGCTTCAGCCCGTGGCAGGCGTCCCATTCGTCGCGCGTCTTGGCCTGCTCCAGCGCCTCGCGGGTGTAACTATAGGGGTAGTTGAAGATCGGCGAGGTCTTTGATTTGCGCTTCCCGTCGACCGGCAGCAGGTTGTGGCCATAGCGCGCAAAACTGTCGCCGGCGGGTTTGGAGAGCTTCTGCTGGTCCTCGTTCGATCCTTCGGCAAAGGAAGCGTCGAAGAATTGCACCATCGGGATGTCGAGGCCGTCGAGCCAGAACATCGGCTCAGAGGTCTCGTTGGAATGGTCGTGCCAGGTCATCGAGGGCGTGATGATGAAATCGCCGGGCTCCATCGCGGTGCGCTCGCCGTCGACGGTGGTATGGGCGCCCTTGCCCTCGAGCACGAAGCGGAGCGCCGACTGGCTGTGTCGGTGGGCCGGCGCGACATCGCCCGGGACCACCATCTGCACGCCGGCGAACAGCGAGGTCGTGACCTTCGATTGGCCGCGCAGGCCTGGATTCTCCAGGACCAGCACCCGCCGTTCGGCTTCCTTGGCGGTGATCAGCTTGCCCGCTTCGTTCATGTAGTCGCGGATGGAATCGAATTTCCACAGATGCGGGCGGCAGGCGCTGCGCGGCTCCGGCGTGACGAGGTCGCCGAGCACGTTCCACAATGCCGAGAGATTTTCGCCGTCGATCTTCTTGTAGAACGCCTCGCGCTCCGGGGTCTTCTGCACGGCTTCCATGGTCAAGCCTCCCGTCATTTTTGTGTTCTGCCGATTGACAGTATACTTACAATATGGGTAGCGTCAATGACCGCCGATCAAGGGCGTAATGACAATAGACCGGGAGGTTCCGATGAAGCTGCATGGCTATTTCCGCAGCAGCGCCGCGTATCGGGTCAGGATCGCGCTCAACCTCAAGGGACTTACGGCAGAGCACCTGCCGCATCACCTTCGCAAGGGCGAACAGACCGCGCCCGACTATCTCGCGATCAACCCGCAGGGGCTGGTGCCGACGCTGGAGGGCGACGGCGGGACGGTGCTGACCCAGTCGCTCGCCATCATCGAGTGGCTGGACGAGACCCATCCCAATCCGCCGCTATTGCCAAAAGATCCGCTGCGCCGCGGCAAGGTGCGCGCGTTTGCGCTTGCGATTGCCTGCGACATCCACCCCGTTCAGAATTTGAAAGTGCTGGCCCGGCTGCGCCAGCTCGGCCTGGCGGAGGAGAAGGTGACGGAGTGGGCGGCATGGGCCAATCGCGAGGGCCTTGCCGCCTGCGAAGGCCTGGTAAGGGACGAGAAGGGGTCGTTCTGCTTCGGCGTAGCGCCGACAATGGCCGATCTGTGCCTGGTGCCGCAGCTCGCGAATGCGCGACGCTTCGGCGTCGACGTATCAGGCTTTCCCCGCCTGCTCGAAGCCGAGGCCGCGGCCAAAGAGATGAAGGCGTTCGCGGATGCGGCGCCGGACAGGCAGCCCGATGCCGAGTAAGCCCCCGCCCATCACCATGGACGCGGTCTACACCGCGCCCGGCTATCTGTTCCGGCGGATGCAGCAGATCGCGGTCTCGATCTTCGTCGAGGAATGCAGCGCGTTCGACCTGACGCCGGTGCAATATGCGGCGCTGGTCGCCATCCACACCCATCCCGGCATCGACGCGACGCGGCTGTCGGCGGTGATCGCGTTCGACCGCTCCACGCTCGGCAACGTGATCGAGCGGTTGGAGAGCAAGGCTTTGATCGAGCGCAAGCCGTCGCGGGAGGACAAGCGCGTCAAGCTGCTCTATCTCTCGAAATCGGGCGCGATCGTGCTGCGCGACATCATGTCCTCGGTCGAGCGGGCGCAGGTCAGGATGCTGCAGCCGCTAAAGCCGGCCGACCGCAAGACACTGCTGGCGCTATTGACGCAGCTCGTCGATCTCAACAACGAGGCCTCTCGCGTACCACTGCGTGCCGAAGACGCGCTCGAACATCTCGGGAAATCGAACTGATGGACCCAGGGCCGGTTCTCATCGCAGGTGGCGGGATCGGCGGACTCGCCGCAGCGCTTGGGCTCGCGCAAAAGGGCATCCGCTCGATCCTGCTGGAAAAGGCATCGACGCTCGGCGAAATCGGCGCCGGCATCCAACTCGGGCCCAACGCCTTCCACGCCTTCGACTATCTCGGCGTCGGCGAAGCGGCGCGTGGCATGGCGGTCTATATCGATCAGCTCCGGCTGATGGATGCGCTGACGGCCGAAGAGATCACCCATGTCGATCTCGGCGAAGCGTTTCGCTCGCGCTTCCGCAATCCCTATGCTGTGGTGCATCGCGGCGATCTGCATGGGGTTTTCCTGCGTGCCTGCCAAAGCCACGAGCTGATCGAACTGCGCGTGAGCAGCGAGGTGGCCAGCTACGACCAGGACGGCGCGTCGGTGACGGCGCGGCTCTCGAACGGCGAACGCGTCACGGGGCGGCTGTTGATCGGCGCCGACGGGCTGTGGTCGAACGTTCGCAAGCAGGTGGTCGCCGATGGGGCGCCGCGGGTGTCCGGACACACGACGTATCGCTCGGTGATTCCGACCGAGCAGATGCCGGAAGATTTGCGCTGGAACGCGGCGACGCTGTGGGCCGGGCCGAAATGCCATATCGTGCATTACCCGCTGTCGGGCTGGAAGGTATTCAATTTGGCCATCACCTGTCACAACGACGCGCCGGAGCCGGTGGCGGGCAAGCCCGTCACCGACGAGGAAGTCATGCAGGGTTTTAGCCATGTGAATGAGCGCGCCAAGGAGATCATTCGTCACGGCAAGAACTGGCGGCTGTGGGTGCTGTGCGACCGCGATCCCATCGAGCGCTGGGTCGACGGCCGCGTCGCGCTGCTCGGCGATGCCGCGCATCCGATGCTGCAATATTTCGCGCAAGGCGCCTGCCAGGCGATGGAGGACGCGGTGTGCCTGTCGCACATGCTGGCGAGCCACGATGATTATGCGACGGCGCTGGAAGCCTATCGCGCGCAGCGTTTTCCGCGCACCGCGAAGGTGCAGTTGCTGTCGCGCGCGATCGGCGAGCACGTCTATCACCCGGCCGGCGAGCATGCCCGTATCCGCAACGCGATCATGAGCGCAAAGACGCAAGGTGAGTGGCAGGGCGATCTGGCGTGGCTCTATGGCGGAACCGGATTGGATAGTTGAGACCGTCATTGCCTGCGACAAACGCGAAGCGTTTGTGCAAGGGAGCTCGCGACAAAATTGCAGAGCAATTTTGCGCTGAAGTGACGAAGCAATCCATCTATCCCCGAGTGGAAAGATGGATTCCTTCGCGGAGCCTGTCATCGGGCGCGCATTGGCGCGACCCGTTGGCTCGCAATGACGGTGAAACCGCTACATCTTCATCAACGCCTGGCGGTCGATCTTGCCGGTGCCGGTTTTCGGCAATTCGGCGATGAAGGTGATTTCGCGCGGATATTTGTAGGGCAACAGTTTTGCCTTAACGTAATCCTGCAATGTCTTGGTGGCGCTCCTGGTGTCGAACTCGCCCTTGTTCATCACGACCACCGCCTTCAGCGTCATGCGCCGGTCGGGTAGTTCGGCGGCGAACACGGCGCATTCCCTGATGTCGGGGTGTTCCGCGAGGCAGAGCTCGACTTCGAGCGGGTAGACCCACTGGCCCGAAATCTTGATCAAATCGTCGGCGCGGCCGCGGAAGAAATGGAAGCCGTCGGAATCGCGCATGAAGCGGTCGCCGGTGTAGATCCAGCCACCCTCGCGGATAGTCTCGGCCGACTTGTCGGGCCGGTTCCAGTACAGCGGCGTGTTGGAATCGCCGCGCACCCATAAAATGCCTTCCTCGTTATCGCCGACTTCGCGGCCGTCCTTGTCCCTGAGCAGGATTTCGTAGCCGGGCACGCGCAGGCCGGCGGCGCCGAGCTTTTTCTGCTCGGGGCGGTTGGAGAGATAGATGTGCAGAACTTCCGTCGAGCCTAACCCCTCGATGATCTCAAGGCCGGTCAGTGTCTTCCAGCCGTTGAAGACTTCCGCCGACAGCACTTCGGCCGCCGATAGCGCCATCCGCAATGACGAGAAATCGGTGGCGGCCGCACCCTCGGCCTTGGTCAGCGAGGTGTAGAGCGTCGGCAATCCGTAGAACACGGACGGCCGGTACTTTTCGATCGCCTCGAAGATCGCGGCTGGCTTCGGCTGGCCGGGCAGCAGCAGCGTCGCCGCACCGACCGTGAACGGGAAGGTGATGGCGTTGCCAAAACCGTAGGCGAAGAAAATCTTTGGCACCGAGAAGCAGATGTCGTCGGGCCCGAGCTTGAGCACGCTGCGCGCAAAGGCCTGCTCGCTATAGGCCATGTCGTGCTGCAGATGCACGATGCCCTTTGGGCGGCCTGTTGATCCGGATGAATACATCCAGAACGCCATGTCGTCGCGTCCGGTGTCGGCCTCCGGCAGATCGGTCGGGAATCCCTGCAGCCATTGTGCTGCGTTGAGGGCCTTCGGCACGGCGTGTTCGCCTGCGGTCCCATTGACCACAACAAGGGTTTGCAGCGGCGTGTCCTTGCAGGCCTCGGCGTTGAACCGCGGCGCGAACTCGGCCTCCGCAACGGCCACGGCGGCGCCAGCGTCGGAGAGGTAGAACTGCAGGAGGTCCGGTGGCGTCAGCGTATTGATCAACAGCGGCACGAAGCCCGAGCGCACCGCGCCGAAAAAGGCCGCCGGATAGACCGGCGTGTCATCGAGGAACATCAGGATGCGGTCCCCACGCTTCAGGCCGAGCGACTGGAAGCCGTGCCCCCATTGCGAGGCCTCGGCGCAGAGCTCGGCATAGGTGCGCGTGCCACCGGGGCCGGTCAGCGCTAGCCGGTCGCCGCGACCAGCCGCGAGATTGTCGAACAGGATGCGGCTGGCGTTATAGCGTTCTGGGATCGCAAAGCCGATCTCGCGCGCGCCCGGATTGTCGCGGGGCACCAAATCGGAAATCGTCGTCGTCATGCCTGGCTCCCGATTTTCTTTGTCGATTCGTAGCGCGCCATGAATTCCGGCGACATCGCGCGCAGCCGCGCGTCGGCGATCCGCCCGGAACGGGTGATGTAGCTGTAGGCAAAATCCATCAGATCGAGCTTCATGTGTTCGCCGAAGCGTTCGTACCAGTCGGCGCTGGTGCGCGCCGCCGTCACCAGCTTCTGCACGATCGGCTTGCGCTCGGCCTGGTAGCGGGCAAGGCCAGCGGGAATATCGCCTTCCGCCTCCAGCGCCTTGGTCAGCGCGATCGCGTCCTCGATCGCGAGCCGGGTGCCCGAGCCGATCGAGAAATGCGCGGTGTGCAGGGCGTCGCCGATCAGCACCATGTTGGCGTGCGACCAGTTCTCGTTCCAGATCCACGGAAAATTGCGCCACACCGATTTGTTCGAGACCAGCGGATGACCGTCGAGCGTTTCGGCGAAGATCTCCTCGCAGATCGCCTGCGACTGTTCGATGGTCTTGTGCTCGAAGCCGTAAGATCGCCAGGTCGCCGCATCGCATTCGACCAGGAACGTGCTCATGGAAGGCGAATAGCGATAGTGATGCGCGTTGAACGAACCGCGATCGGTCTTCACAAAGGTCTGCGACAGCGTGGCAAAGCGCTTGCTGGTGCCGTACCAGGCGAATTTGTTGGTCGAGTGCGAAACCGAGGCGCCGAATTCCTTTTCAAAACCGCGGCGCACCAGCGAGTTCAGCCCGTCAGCGGCGACGATCAAGTCGTATCCCGCAAGTTCGTCCAGCGACTGGATCGTGGTGTCGTATCGCGCCGTCACGCCGGCTGCACGCACGCGCTGCTGCAGGATGGTCAGCAATTCGAGCCGGCCGATCGAGGAGAAGCCGATGCCGTCGATCTCGACGCTCTCACCCCGCAGATTGAGCGTGATATTCTTCCAGCTCTCCATCCGCGGCGCGATGGCATCGACCGTCTCGGGGTCGTCGGCGCGCAGGAATTCCAGCGCCTGCTCGGAGAACACCACGCCAAACCCCCAGGTCGCGCCTTCGGGATTCTGCTCGAACAGATCGATATGAGCGTCCGGATGACGCCGCTTCCAGAGATAGGCGAAGTAGAGGCCGCCGGGGCCTCCGCCAATGACGGCGATACGCACGTCTTCCTCCCAATCGACAGTATACTTACTAATTTGGATCGCAGACTAATCCGCGCTGGAAATTTGCGCTACAGAAAAATGATCAAGGAACGAGGCTTAACAGGGCTTGGGTCCGGTCCCGACCACATCAGGACCGGACGTATATGGTCTGGTCAGCCCCACCGGTTCTGTCCGCGAACGGTTGTCCGCTCTGCGGCAGCCCGGCGTGGCTGGGCCTTCGATGGAAACGCTGCGGGCTCAGGTGCAGCGGCGAACCTTCGCGCCGTTCACCCACACGGTCCTGCAGACCACGGCAGGCTTGCGGACGACGACCGCGCCGCGCGTTCCGGCGCAGCCGGCGCGATACACGCCCTTGACGCATACCACGGCGTTGGCTTCGGTCGACTCAAAGGTCATGGTGGTGCCGAAGGCGAAAAGGGCGGATGCAATGATCAGCAAGTAACGCATGTCAGTCTCCCGGACTTGTACTGTTGATGTTCAGCCTTGATCGGTCCTTTTCTTGAAAGTTTCTTCGGAAGGTTCTGCGGATGCGTGTCGCGGCATGCGTGCACGCCGATCTCGTTTCGGTTGCCGGCCGGCATGAACGCCGAGCGTCCCCTCATTTCTTCTCGGCGGCCGCCAGCACCTTCTTGCAGGCCGGCGCGAGCTTGTCGTTCTGTTTGGAGAGGCAGGCGATGATGCGTCCGCCGCCTGGGGTGACGCTTTTGCAATATCTCTCGAAGTCGCCCATGCAGGCGCTGCGCTGCTCGGCGGTCAGCTCCTGCGCTGATGCAGTCTGCGCAATGCACAGCAGGGCGGTAGCGGTCAGGAAGGTGCGTAGCATCGGTTCTTCTCCCTTCGCTGAGGCGGCCGACCGTTGACGTGAGTATCCGCGGATCAGGATGGCCGCCCTCCTTGCTTCTTGATCGCGGACCCGCTGTAGTGAAGCTCCCATTCATCGCTGCAAGAAAACCCAAGGAAAATTCGAGGAAAACTCATGGCGGAGGTCAGGGCCAGATGGCTGGCGTTCTATTCCGAACATGTCGAGCCGGTCTCCAAGGAAATATTTTCGCACGTCGAGAAGATGATCATCGGGACGTTGATCGTATCGGCCGGCGCCCATGTCTCCAGCAATGAGCCGGCGATCGTCCTGTTCGGCTATCTGCGCCATGGTCTCATCGGCCGCGGCGTCATGCTGTTCGGCGTCATTCTCCTGCTCTTGAACTTCGTCGACGGGCTTTACAGGCTCGCGAAGCTCAATTGGCATATTGCGTACCAAACCGTGATGACGATCCTTTATGTCTCGCTGTCAGTGCGGCTCATACAACTCATCCTCGCCTTTCGCGGCGGTGAGTGACCGGCGGTTTCCGGATCAATGGAAGACCGCTGCAGCAGGCGCGTGATCATCGCGCCGCGAACTGGGACAGAACGTCCTTGCACGCCGGTGAAAGCTGGGCGGCATTGGTCGCCAGACACTGCACGATCCGGCCGCCGCCGGCGGGAACGCCGCCGCAAATCGAGCGGACGTCGGCGCCGCAGGCCGATCGCAGCACGAACAGTTCTTCGCGCGGCCGCATCGGGCGAAGCGCGATGACCGTCGGCGCTGTTGCTGCCGGTGCCGCGCCGGCGGCTGCCGGAGCTGCGGCCGCCGGAGCCGCGCCCGCCGCAGGTGCTGCCGCTCCACCGCCGCTGGCGGCGGCGACGGCTTTCTCGCACCCAGCCGACAGCTTCCCCTTGTTCTTTTCCAGGCATTGCAGCGCCGGGGCGCCGCCGGTCGGCACGCCCGCGCAGACCTTCGGATAGTCGGAGCGGCAGGCGCTGCGGACGGCGGAAACCTGTACGCTGGTCGGCTGTCCCGCCGGAGCGGCGGCTGCGGCCGTTGGCTCGGCAGATTTAGCCGGCGCCGTTGCAGCGGCCGGTGCTGCGGTTTTCGGCGCCGCGGTCTCGGCCGGCTTGGCGGGCGCAGCCGCCGGCGCCGCTACCGCACGCACCGCGCTCTGGCAGCTTGATGAAAGGCTCGACATGTTCTTCTGCAGGCATTGCAGCGATGCCTCGCCGCCTGGCGGCACGCTAGAGCAGTGCGCCATATAGTCCGAGCGGCACTGGGATTTGATGGCGTCGCGTTGTGCCTGGCTTGGCGCTTGCGCAAACGCGGGCGCTGCAGTTGCGAATATCGCGGCCGCCAACAACGGCCCGTACGCTGTCGCGCGCGTCAACGTGTTGATCATTTGAATAAATCCTTTTGTCGTCGCCGGAAGCCGCCGCTTCAGCCGATGTGAAATATCGAACGTGCCGACATAAAAAATCGGGCTGCATCATTTTCGCTTTCCGGTTCCGCTGCAAGCGGATTGTTGCTATTTTCATGGGGTAGCGGAAAGCCGATTTCTGAATAAAGCCTTTTCCAGAACAGAACCTGTTGAGGCACTGAAAATGAAGGCTTCGCGCTCGGCTGCACGCTTGAGAACATACGGCACCGCCGCACAAAAAGGCGCCGCCGCCTGCCGTGCGGGTTTCGCCATTGCGGCGATGGGTATCTTAAGTGCCTGCGAACGAAATACTTTTGTCCCGCCGCCGCCGCCGAAGGTCGACGTCGCGGTGCCGGTGCAACGCTCCTTCACGCGCTATCTGGAGGCGACCGGCAATACCGCAGCATTCAAGAATGTCGATCTGGTCGCGCGCGTGCAGGGCTTTCTGCAATCGATCAACTACAAGGACGGCGCCTATGTGAAGGAAGGCACGTCGCTGTTCACGATCGAGCCTGATACCTACAAGCTGAAGCTTGAACAGGCGCAGGCGGCAGAGACCGGCTCACAAGCATCGCTGCGACAGGCCGAGGCGGACTTCAAGCGTCAGCAGGAATTGGTCCAGCGACAAGCCGTTTCCCAGGCCACGCTGGATACCTCCACCGCTAACCGCGACAACGCGCAGGCGAACCTGCTGCAGGCCCAGGTCAATACCAAGATCGCGGCGGTGAACTACGGTTATACCAATGTGACCGCGCCGTTTGACGGTGTTGTCAGTGCGCATCTCGTCTCCATTGGTGAACTCGTCGGCGCGTCGTCGCCGACGCAACTCGCCACCATCGTGGCGCTCGAACCGATCTATGTGAATTTCAACGTCAATGAGCAGGACGTGCTGCGGATTCGGGCGGAAGCCCGCCGGCGCGGGCTGACGCCGGATGATCTCAGGCAGTTGCCGGTCGAGGTCGGGCTGCAGACCGAGACTGGTTTTCCGCACAAGGGCAAGCTCGACTATGCCGCGGCGACGCTCAACCAGGCGACCGGTACGCTTCCCGTGCGTGGCGTGCTGCCCAATTCCGACCGCGCGTTGCTGCCGGGGTTCTTTGTCCGCGTCCGCGTGCCCGTGGATGAGGTGCAGAACGCGCTGTTCGTGCCTGATGTCGCGCTCGGCGCCGATCAGGCTGGACGCTATCTGCTGGTCGTGAATGGCGAAAATATCGTCGAACAGCGCAAGGTGCGGGTCGGGCCGCTGGAAGACGGCCTGCGCGTCATCGAGGAGGGCCTGAAGGCTGACGACCGTGTCGTCACCGCCGGGCTGTTGCGCGCGATTCCCGGCCAGAAGGTCGATCCGCAACTGAAGAAGATCGAAGCACAGCCTGCTGCAGCCAAGTAGGAGCCGGCCATGATTTCGAAGTTTTTCATCGAGCGGCCCGTTCTTTCCAACGTCATCGCGATCCTGATGGTCCTGATCGGCGGCGTCTGCCTGTTCCGGCTGGCTGTCGCGCAGTATCCCGAGGTCGTGCCGCCGACGGTCCAGGTCACGACCCGCTATCCCGGCGCCAGCGCGAAAACCGTGATCGATACGGTGGCACTGCCGATCGAGCAGCAGGTCAACGGCGTCGAGGACATGCTCTACATGCAGTCCTACAGCGGCGCCGATGGCACCTATACGCTGACGGTGACGTTCAAGATTGGCACCGACCTCAACTTCGCGCAGGTGCTGGTGCAGAACCGGGTGTCGAGCGCGCTGGCGCAGTTGCCGCAATCGGTGCAGAACCAGGGCGTCACGGTGCAGAAAAGATCGACGGCGATTCTGCTGTTCGTGACGCTGACCTCGCCGAAAGCGACCTATGACAGCCTGTTCCTGAGCAACTACGCCACCATCAATATACGCGATGAGCTCTCGCGCCTGCCCGGCGTCGGCAACGTCACGGTGTTCGGCGCCGGCCAGTACTCGATGCGGGTCTGGCTCGATCCGAACAAGCTGTATGCACGCAACCTGATGCCGCAGGATGTGATCAACGCGATCCAGCAGCAGAGCCAGCAGGTCACCGCGGGCCAGGTCGGAGCGCCGCCAACGCCCGCAGGGCAGGCGTTCCAATATACGCTGAACGTCAGTGGACGGCTCGACGACACCAGCGAGTTCGAGAACGTGATCGTCAAGACCGGCACTAGCGGTGACGTCACGCGCGTGCGCGATGTCGGCTGGGTCGAGCTCGGCGCCCAGACCTATAGCCAGGTGTTCTCGCTGAACAATAAGCCGGCCACCGGCATCGGCGTGTTCCAGTCGCCCGGCGCCAACGCGCTCGAGGTTCAGCAGGCCGTCGAGAAGAAGATGCAGGAGTTGGCGAAGGCGTTTCCGCAGGACGTGACCTACGACACGCCGTTCGACACCACCAAATTCGTCTCGGAATCGATCAATGAGGTCTACAAGACGCTGATCGAAGCAGGTTTGCTCGTTCTCGTCGTGATCCTGATCTTCCTGCAGGACTGGCGCGCGATGCTGGTGCCGGCGACCACGGTGCCGGTGACGATCATCGGCGCCTTTGCGGCGATGGCGGCGCTCGGCTTCACCATCAATATCTCGACGCTGTTTGCAATCGTGCTCGCGATCGGTATCGTGGTCGACGACGCCATCGTCGTGGTCGAAGGCGCCGCGCACAATATCGAGAAGGGCATGTCCGGCCATGACGCCGCGATCAGCGCGATGAACGCGCTGTTCGCGCCGATCATCGGCATCACGCTGGTGCTGATCTCGGTGTTCCTGCCCTCGGCGTTTCTGCCGGGATTGACCGGGCAGATGTATGCGCAGTTCGCGCTGGTCATTGCTGCAACCGCGCTGCTCAGCGCCATCAATGCGGCGACGCTGAAGCCTACGCAGTGTGCGTTGTGGCTGCGGCGGCCGGTGCCGCCGGAGCAACGCAACTTCTTCTACCGCGGCTTCAACGCGGTCTATAACCGCATAGAGGCCTGGTATGGCCGGCTGATCGGCCGGCTGGTCGCGCACAGCAATATATCTGTCATCTGCGCGCTGATCCTGATCGCCATCGGTGGCTACGGCCTGTCGCGGGTGCCGACCGGCTTCATTCCGATCGAAGATCAGGGCTATCTCCTGGTCGCCGTGCAATTGCCTGATGGTGCGGCGCTTGAGCGTACGCAGCGTGTGCTTACCCAGGTCAGCGAGATAACCGGCAAAACCGCGGGCGTCGATCAGGTGATCACCATTGCCGGCCTCTCTGCGCTCGACAATTCTTCCAGCCTCGCCAATGCGGGCGTCGCCTATTTGATCCTGAAAGAGTGGAGCGCGCGCGGCGTCGGCGAGGATCTGCGGTCGCTGTTCGTCGGATTGAATGAGAAGCTCTCGGTGATCGATGAGGCGCGGATCCTGGTGGTTCCGCCGCCACCGATCCAAGGCATCGGCAACGCCGCCGGCTTTGCGATGCAGGTACAGTTGCGTGACGGCAGTTCCGATTTCAGCAAGTTGCAGGCCATCACCGGGGCGATCGTCGCCAATGCGTCGTCACAGAGCGCGCTGCAGCGGGTGAGTTCGCCATTCCGCTCGACGGTGCCACAGTTCGACATCGAGGTGGACCGGATCAAGACCCAGACGCTGCATGTCACGACCGACCAGATCTTCTCGACGCTGTCGTCCTACATGGGTTCGAGCTTCGTCAACCAGTTCAACAAGTTCGGCCGTACCTTCCAGGTCTATGCGCAGGCGGACGCGCAATTCCGCCTGACGCCGCGCGACATCCAGAACATGATGGTACGCAACAGCAATGGCGACATGATCCCGCTCGGCACGGTGGCGAAGATCACGCCGGCGGTCGGTCCCTCGCTGATCAGCCTGTACAATCTCTATCCTTCCTCGACTATCATCGGCCTGCCGGCCACGGGTTACAGTTCCGGCCAGTCGATGAAGTTGATGGAAGAGATCGCCGCCAAGACCTTGCCGCCGGGCACGGGCTTCGAGTGGACGGCGATGTCGTACCAGGAGAAGGTCGTCGGCGGGCAGATCTACTGGGCGTTCGGGCTTGCGTTGCTGCTGGTCTATCTTGTGCTGGCTGGACAGTATGAAAGCTGGTACGCGCCGATCTCGGTCATTCTCGCGGTGCCGCTGTCCTTGCTCGGCCCGATGATCGTGCTGACCGGGCTGGGGATCGAGAACAATCTCTATACCCAGATCGGCATTATCCTCTTGATCGCGCTGTCGGCCAAGAACGCCATCCTGATCGTGGAAGTGGCGCTCGAGCTTCACGTGCGCGACCGCAAGCCGTTGCTGGAATCCGCCATCGACGCGGCGCGCGCCCGGTTCCGGCCGATCCTGATGACGTCGTTTGCGTTCATCTTCGGCATGATCCCGCTGGTGCTTGCGACCGGCGCCGGCGCCAACGCCCGGAAATCGATCGGCATCACCGCTTTCTCTGGCATGCTGGCCTCGACCTGTCTGGCCGTGCTGTTCGTGCCGACGTTCTTTGTCGTGGTCCAGCGGTTCGAGAACTGGCTGAAGGACCGGAAGCAGAAAAAGGCTGGGGTGCAGGCCGCGCCACAAGCGCCGGTCGCGGGGCATTAAATTGTAGGGTGGGCAAAGCGAAGCGTGCCCACCGCCATACGAGCGAATGGATAGATGGTGGGCACGGCGCTTTTGCGCCTTTGCCCACCCTACGCGTGCGGATCTGGCCCTACACCCTCACCATCCGTTTTCCGCGGTTCTCGCCGGCGAGCAGGCCGATCAGCGCTTGCGGCGTGTTCTCGATGCCGTCGATCACGTCTTCTTTCACCTTGAGTTGGCCTGACGCCACCCAGGACTGCAGGTCCTTCAATGCCGCAGCGCTCTGGTCCATGTAATCCATCACGATGAAGCCCTGCATGATGAGGCGCTTCACCACGATCAGGCCGGGCACGCCGCGCGGGCCGTGGGCCGACGGCACGCCGTCATATTGCGAGATCGCGCCGCAACAGGCGATGCGGCCGCGGTTGTTCATCAGCGACAGGCAGGCTTCGAGAATGTCGCCGCCGACATTGTCGAAATAGACGTCGATGCCCTTGGGGGCGGCTGATCGCAGCGCCTTGAAGGTGGCGCCGTCCTTATAATCGACCGCGGCGTCGAAGCCGAGTTCGGACGTCAGCCACTGGCATTTGTCCTTGCCGCCGGCAATGCCGATGACGTTGCAGCCCTTGATCTTGGCGATCTGCCCGACGATCGATCCGACCGAGCCGGCGGCGGCTGACACGACGACGGTTTCACCTTCCTTCGGCTTGCCGACATGCAACAGACCAAAATAGGCGGTGAGGCCGGCGACGCCGTAGACGCTGAGCAGATGCGTCATCGGCTCGATCCTGGGCATCTTCGTGAGATGCTTGGCGGACACGGCGGCATAATCCTGCCAGCCGGTGTCGCCGAACACGATATCGCCCGGCGCAAGTCCCGGCGCTTTCGAGGACACGACCTCGGCGATGCTGCCGCCCGCCATCACGGTGTTGGCCTCGACCGCAGCACGGTAGGTGGCGCCGTGCATCCACGCGCGATTGGCGGCGTCGAGCGAGATGTAGCGCGTCCGCACCAGCGCCTCGCCGTCCTTCGGCGCGGGAACGCTCCCGTTGACCATCTTGAAATGCTCAGGTCCCAGCTTGCCGGTCGGCTTCTCGACCAGCAGGATCTGACGATTGACGGTGTCGCTCATGACGTTCTCTCCCTCGGTGTTGCATTATGACGTGCCTTCCGGATCATGATCGCGGACAAGCCGTTCGGTTGCGCCGATTGTGCGCCACGTTCAGAAAAAATCCAAATCTTCCGCGCGGCCGCCCTTGACGACCGTCGCGTATTCGACCGCCAGGAATAATCCGCCCGCCACGTACACTTTTCGCTTTTGTGACCGGGCCATATCCTGCGAGAGGCGCACTGCCTCCGCGATCGTCGCGGCAACCTGAATGTTTGCTGTGGGATTGCCGAGCCGCGCCGCGGCGGCGATGGCTGGCGCGTCGGCGCCCTTGTGATGCGCCGTGGTGCAGATGATGGTATCGAAGGAGGGCGCCAGCGCACCGACGATCTCGTCCGCCTTCTTGTCGCGCGAAGCGCCGGTGACGAGAATCCAGCCGTCGGCGCCATGGACCGACGTAAGGCTCGCAAGGGATTGCCTGATGCCATCAGGGGTGTGGCCGACATCGATCACGGTGAGCGGATCTTGCTGGATCACCTCCAGGCGGGCGGGCCATCGCGCGTCACGCAGACCCGAACGGATGGCAGTTTCGATCCGCTCGGGCTCCTTGTGCGGCTGCTCGCGTTGCAGCCAGAGCAGAAAGAGTGTCGTTGCGATGGCCGCGTTGTTGAACTGGAACGCGCCGGGCAGGCTCAATTCGATGCCAGGGAAATCGTAATCTCCGAAATGGAAATCGAAATGCTGGCCTGACACGGCCACAACCTCATTGCCGATTCCGATCTCGTCGCGGACGAATAGCGAAGTGCAGCCGCGCCAGCGATTATACTCGACGAGGTGGCGCCGCAGGCCGCCGCAGTTCTCGCCATAGATGATCGTGCCGCCGGCGGCACAGGCGTCGCTCTTGTCTGATACAATCAGTTCAAGCGTGTTGCCGAGCAATTCGACATGCTCGTAATCAACCGAAGTAACGCAGGTTTCGCGGGCACCGATCAGGCGGACCGGATCGTAGCGCCCGCCGATGCCGGCCTCGAACACGGCGAAATCGCATCCGCTCTTCTGGAAGTGCAGGCAGGCCAGCGCGAACAGCGCTTCGAAGCTGCCGAATTGTTCACCGCGTCTCCTCGCGACATCGGCGACAGCGGTCTCGACCTGAGCCTGCAGCCGGGCGAACATATCGTCGCCGATTTCGACGCCATCGACCTGGATGCGTTCGTTGAAACGAAACAAATGCGGGGAAGTGAAAAGGCCTGTGCGCAGACCGTAGGCACGGCCGATTCGAGCGCACATCGCCGCCGTGCTGCCCTTGCCGTTCGATCCAGTCACCACCACCGAGATGCGTCGCAGCCAGGCGCGATCGACGGCCAGCACGTCCAACAGCTCCGCCATGCGCGCAAGGCAGATGCCGTCGCCGTATTTCGGCAGGTCGAACACTACAGCAATCCCATAGCGGCGAAGGTGTGATGCCAGATTTTCAGGATCAGGTCGCTGCGATTGGAATCCTCCAGCAAGCGGATCGCGGGGTTTGAATTCACCTCGATGATCTCGATTGTCTCCAGATTGCCACCGACATCGACGAACATGTCCACCGCCGCGACACGAAGCCCGAGCGCGCGGGCGGCCTGCCGCGCCATCTTAACTGCCTTTTCGGAAGGCGCCGGCGCCAGCATCATCGTGCCGCCCGCGCTCAGGTTCATCCGTCCGGGGATCTCGCGGCGCTCGCCCTTCGCCGGCACCGCATCGAGCGATGGATCGTTGACTGGCAGCGCAGCGGGCGACAGGCCACGGGCGCGCAGGGCGTCGTTATGGGCAGCGAGCAGTTCGCGAATGCTGTGAGCGCCGTCGCCTGTGATGGACGGTGGATATTTTCGTGCGCAGTAGAGCGAATCATTGTCGAGCACGAAAACGCGATACTCCATCCCTTCGATGATCGGCTGGATCAGGACCGCGTCGTAATACTTCGTTACGTCGTCGAGATAACGAATGAGCGCCGCTTCGCCGTGAACGGCCTGCGCGAAATCGCCACGCGATCCCGTGAGTGGTTTGACGAAGGCCGCGCCGCCCAATGTCTTGAAATGGTCGATCGCGTCGTTGCGCTCATGTCCCGCCGGGCGATGCGCGCGGTGGCGGTCGTGCAGGAAAAAATATTCGCCGCCAAGCGCCGGCACGCCGGCGTCGCGCAGAATCCGGCTTGCAAAATATTTGTCGGACGCCAGCGCCGAGGCGGTGGCGTTGTTCTGCGGATACCAGGAGCATCGGCCGGCGCCGAAATGAAGCTGCCGGTCGCGCGAGGCGACGCTGAACAGCAGTCCCGAGCCGCCGTCGAGGTCGCGAAATTCCAGCCCGAACTCGGCGCAGGCAAATTCCGCATAGACCGTCTGGTCCGGATAGAAGCCCGGTTTTCCCGTTCGAAACTCGCCTGGGCTTCGCATGCGATCTCTTTTGAAACGTTCTTAATTTGCCGTAGTCATTTATTGCCAGATCAGCGTCGAATTCAGCAAGTTAATTGCGTGAAAGCGGCATTAACGAAGCCAATCGAACCTTTTTGCAAAATAGACCGACAGCTATTCCGAGTTCTCAATTGTGCTGTAGGTCATATTGACTATGTGTGTGTCGTGCGCAAATGAAGCGCCAGATCGCCGATGATTTCGCTGATTTTCGGCACTTTGAGGCCCGAAGACCGAAACGTTCTACATCGAGACGTCAGGAAAAACGAAAACACATGAGCGCGTTCTATCGAGAGAAAGTTCTTTCTGTCCGCCACTGGACCGACACGCTTTTCAGCTTCCGGGCCACCCGCGATTCCGGCTTCCGCTTCCAGAATGGCCAGTTTGCGATGATCGGCCTCGAGGTTGAAGGGCGGCCGCTGCTGCGCGCCTACAGCATGGCGAGCGCCAATCACGAGGAAGAGCTCGAGTTCTTCTCGATCAAGGTCCCCAACGGTCCGCTGACTTCGAAACTGCAGAAGATCCGCGAGGGCGATGAGATCCTGGTCGGCCGCAAGGCGACCGGCACGCTGATCACCGACAATTTGATTCCGGGCAAGCGCCTGCTGCTGCTCTCGACCGGCACGGGGCTGGCCCCGTTCGCGAGCCTGATCAAGGATCCCGACGTCTATGAGCGCTACGAGACCATCGTGCTCGTCCATGGCTGCCGGCAGGTATCCGAACTCGCCTATGGCGAGGACCTGGTCGCCACGTTGCGCGACGACGAACTGTTCGGGCCGCTGTTGTCGGAGAAGCTGCTGTACTATCCGACCGTGACCCGCGAGCCGTTCCGCAACCGCGGCCGTATCACTGATCTGATCTCGTCCGAGCAATTGTTCAACGACATCCACCAGTCGCCGCTCGACATCGAGACCGACCGCATCATGATGTGCGGCAGCCCGGGGATGCTGGAAGAGCTGAAGCAGATGTTCGAATCCGGCGGCTTCATCGAAGGCAGCGGCAACACGCCCGGCCATTTCGTGATCGAAAAGGCGTTCGTCGAGCGCTGAAAAGTTCTCTGTCATTCCGGGGCGATGCGAAGCATCGAACTATGGTGCGCACTTGCGCACCTGAGAATCTCGAGATTCCGGGTCTGGTCCTTCGGACCATCCCGGAATGACGGCACCGTAGCCCACCCTATCCCCCCGCTGCTATAACAACTCCCGCACGTCGCGCGGCTCGTTGCCGACGCGGCGATGAGGGAGTGTGCGCGTGTCCGTACGCGACGAGATCGGCCGTGCCAAGACCGCCTTCGTGTTCGCAGGCGGCGGCAGCTTTGGCGCCATCCAGGTCGGCATGTTGCAGTCGCTGGCCGCCCACGGCGTACACGCCGACATGGTGGTCGGCTGCAGTGTCGGGGCGCTGAACGGTGCGTTCTATGCGGGCGATCCCACGCTCGATGGCGTGCAGCGGCTCGCCGCCATCTGGCGCGGGTTGCAGCGGCACGACGTCTTTCCGATGAGCTGGCGGACGGTGCTGAGTTTTCTGTGGCACCGCGATTTCCTGATTCCCCATGACGGTATCCGCAAGCTGATCGACGATCACATCCCCTATCGCAATCTGGAAGAGGCGAAGCTGCCGGTGCATATCGTCACCACCGACATCGTCTCCGGTGACAGCGTGGTACTGTCGGAAGGCTCCACAGCGGAGGCGATCGTCGCGTCCACCGCGATCCCGGGCGCGTTCTCGCCGATCCGCTACAAGGACTATTATCTCGCCGACGGCGCGATCTCCAGCAACACGCCGATACGGGTCGCGGTGAAGAAGGGCGCCAGGCGCCTGATCATTTTGCCGACCGGGCACGCCTGCGCGAGCCAGGCGCCGCCGGTCGGCGCGGTCGCCAACGCGCTGCATGCGCTTACGCTCCTGATCGCGCGGCAACTGGTCAACGAACTCGAAATGCTCGGTTCCGATATCGAGTATTTCGTGGTGCCGCCGCTATGCCCGCTGGTCGGCTCACCCTACGATTTCTCGCGAACCGCCGACCACATCGATCGCGCCATTCTGACCACCGATGCGTGGCTGGCCCAGCATGACCTGCAGCAGGGCAAGATTCCGCACGAGATGCGGCTGCACAGCCACTGACTGGCCGGGCGTTGGCTCGTTACGCTGCACTGCAAAAGTGCGACAGGTTTATTAAATCCGCCAACTATTTTTCTAAGCCGCCGTCACTTCCGCGAGTAGCGCTTCGTATATCGTGTAGCGCTCGTTCCGGCGGTTGGACTAAGCTGGCGCTGGCAACACGACAATCCGGCTGAGGGTTCTATGGAAACGCTGCTGCTGCCATTCTCGCCACGCTACATCGTGCTGACGGTCTGCGCCGTCGTCACGGCATTGCTGATCGGCATCGGGATTTTCGACCATAACGTGAAGGTGTGGGAAATTCTGCTGATCCCGATCGTGATTTTCGGCGCGCTCACGGTGCTCGGCATTCGCGATCTCTTGCAAAAGAATCATGCCGTCTTACGCAACTATCCGATCTCGGCGCATATCCGTTTCCTGCTCGAAGAGATCAGGCCGGAGATACGGCAATACTTCTTCGAGAGCGAGAAGGACGGCATGCCGTTCTCCCGCGATACCCGCGCCCTGGTCTATCAGCGCGCCAAGATGCAGCTCGACAAGCGGCCGTTCGGCACCCAGGAAGACGTCTATCGCGAGGGTTACGAATGGATGCATCATTCGGTGGCGCCGAAGGCTCATGGCGGCACGCAATTCCGCGTCACCGTCGGTGGCCCGGATTGCACCAAACCGTATTCGGCATCGGTCTTCAACATCTCGGCGATGAGCTTTGGCGCGCTCAGCCCCAACTCCGTGCGGGCGCTGAATACTGGCGCCAAGAAGGGCGGCTTCGCGCATGACACCGGCGAGGGCGGTGTCAGTCCCTATCATCGCGAAAACGGCGGCGACCTCATCTGGGAGATCGGCTCCGGCTATTTCGGCTGCCGCAACCGCGACGGTTCGTTCAATCCGGAGGAATTCGCCCGCGTCGCGGCCGACGACCAGATCAAGATGGTCGAGCTCAAGATCAGCCAGGGCGCCAAGCCCGGCCATGGCGGCGTGCTGCCGGCGGCCAAGGTGTCGGAGGAGATCTCCAGGATCCGTGGCGTCGCGATGGGCGAAGATTGCATTTCGCCGGCCAGTCACAGCGCGTTTTCGACGCCACTGGAAATGATGGCATTCATCGGCGAGATGCGCAGGCTGTCGGGCGGCAAGCCGGCCGGGTTCAAGATGTGTATCGGCCACCCCTGGGAGTTCCTGGCGATCTGCAAGGCGATGCTGGAGACCGGCATCTATCCCGATTTCATCGTCGTCGACGGCAATGAGGGTGGCACCGGCGCGGCTCCGCTGGAGTTCATGGATCATCTGGGCATGCCGATGCGCGAGGGCGTCAGTTTCGTCCACAACGCGCTGATCGGCATCAACGCGCGCGACCGCATCAAGATCGGCGCCGCCGGCAAGATCGCGACCGCCTTCGACATGGCGCGCGCCATGGCAATCGGCGCGGACTGGTGCAATTCCGCGCGGGGGTTCATGTTCGCGCTGGGCTGCATCCAGTCCTTGAGCTGCCACACCGATCGTTGTCCGACCGGCGTGTCGACGCAGGATCCGATCCGCGCCCGGGCGTTGGTGGTGCCGCTCAAGACCGAGCGGGTCTACATGTACCATCATGCCACCCTGCATGCGCTGTCCGAGCTTCTCGCCGCCGCCGGCCTCGACCACCCGAAGCAGCTGCGGCCAATCCACTTCTCGAAGCGCACGTCGAGCACAGAGGTGATGTCGTTCGCGAAACTCTATCCGGCGCTGCGACCGGGCGAGTTGATCGAGGGCACCCAGGATCCGCGCTTCCGCGATGCCTGGGCGATGGCACGCGCGGATTCGTTCCAACCGGCGGGATAAAAATCCCAGCGGCTTCCCACGCTCTTTTGACCTCATCCGGATGGGATTTCTGGTAAGAGATTTGCTTCCGTGGTGGGAAGTGGTGGGAACGGTACCCACAAGAAAAGGAGATAATGATCTACCTCGATCTCGGGATCGTTGCGGTCCTGATTGTCACCAACGGCTTGCTCGCAATGTCAGAGCTGGCCATCGTTTCTTCGCGGCCGGCGCGACTGGCCGCGCTAGTTGAAAAGAACGTCAAAGGGTCCCGCCGCGCGCTGGCTCTGGCGTCCGATCCGGGCAAATTTCTCTCGACGGTGCAGATCGGTATTACGCTGATCGGCGTGCTGTCCGGGGCATTTTCCGGCGCCACTCTCGGTCTGCGACTGACGAACATGCTGGTCGAAGCCGGATGGTCGCAAGCTCTGGCTGACGTCATCGGCGTCGGCACCGTGGTGACGGTTATTACCTACGCGTCGCTCATCATCGGTGAATTGGTGCCCAAGCAAATTGCCCTGCGCGATCCGGAATCGGTGGCGGTGCGCGTAGCGCCTTACATGACGCTGCTTGCTAAGATCTCATTACCTGCGGTGTGGCTTCTCGATCGATCGGGCAGAGCATTATTGTGGCTGCTGGGTCACCGTGGTGCGGCCGGCGAGAAAGTCAGCGAGGATGAAATCCGCACGCTGGTCGTCGAAGCCGAGAATGCCGGCGTGCTCGAACCCGGCGAAAAGGAGATGATCGCGGGCGTCATGCGCCTCGGCGATCTTCCCGTGGGTGCCGTGATGACGCCGCGCCGGGAGGTGAGCATGATCAACCTGACCGACGACATGCAAACCGTCCGCGCCGCGCTGGCCGCCAGCAGCCATTCCCGTTTTGTGGTCTTCGATCCGGCCACCGATGCCGCAGTCGGCATCGTCAATGCCAAGGACATGCTCGACTGCTGTCTGTCGGGGCAGGCGCCTGACATCGGCAAACTGGTCCGCGCGGCCCCGGTCATTCCGGAATTTCTCGATGCGAGGGACGTTGTCGCGATCCTGCGCGACTCCACCGTCCATATGGGACTGGTCCACGACGAATATGGCGTGTTCCAGGGCGTGGTGACCAGCGCAGACATCCTGGAATCGATCGTCGGCGGCTTTCACACGGAGGAGGGGCCGCCGGAAGCGGCAGCCGTCAGACGCGACGACGGTTCGTATTTGATCTCAGGCTGGATGCCCGCCGTTGAGTTTGCTTCGCTGCTGCGGTTCGAGGTGCCGGTGTCCCACGACTACGAGACGGTTGCCGGTTTCCTGCTCAGCCATTTCGGCAGGATACCTGACGTCGGCGACCACATCGAAGTGGATGGTTGGCGCTTCGAGATCGTCGATCTCGATGGCCGACGCATCGACAAGCTGCTGGCCGTCAGGACTGGCGACGCTTCTCCCGGTGGAGAAGCGTGACGCGGGGCTCGCTTGAGCCCCTGCCCCAAGTGGGTTGCTCGCAGTTGAGCGGAAGGCCCAGACTAAAACTCCCCGTGGAAACGGCCGGAGAAGATGTGGACCGGGCCACGGTCGGCGTTGTAGGCGGGGTTGGTGATCATCTGGTAATCGGCGGTGAACGTGAAGTTCTTGTCGATGGCGTAGGCGTAGTAGGTCTCGAGGATTCGTTCGTTGCTGTAGTTGAGACGGCCGTCGCCGATCAGCAGGCCGAGACCGCCGGCCGCCAGGAAATCGCGATGCGCGCCGGAAAGCCCATTGATTGCGCCGCCCAAACCGAATGTATCGCTCGGGCGTCCCCAATAGCTGCCCTTGACCGACAGACCTGCCGAGACGCTGCGGTCGATGTCGGTAAATGACAGGATTTCGTTGCGGCCGTCGTTCCAGCTCGCGCGGGCGAACAGGCCGACGTCCTTCATGACCTGTTGCTCGGCGTTGACGTAGAATCCGTATTTGAGATTTTGGCGCCGGATGTCTGTCATGACGTTATTGATGTCGAGCGTCGGGTCTGCGGCGCTGATCGCCAGCGCGTTGCGGTAGTTGCCGGTATTGCCGCGATTGGCGAAGATGCCGAGCCGCAATTTGCCGGGCTGGTCGAACACAGTGTGACGCTCTTCGAATTCGACAACAGCTCCGCCGGTCTTGAAGGTGAGGACATCGCTGTTGGGAGCAGAGGGCACCTGAAACAGGCCCGCGCGGACGGCCCAATCCTTGCGGTTGAGTTCGACCACGGCGCCGCGGGTAAATCCGGGGAGATCGGCCGGAAAGTCATAGGCCGCAGACGCCCACATTGCCCAGTTCATGAAATCCAGACGAGGGTCTTTTGCATAGGAATTGCCGTCGAAGAAATCTCCGACGGCAAATCGCCCGACCGTCACCGTGACCCGGTCGATGTCGCGCTTGCCCGGCAACTGATTGGCCGCGTCGGCCACTTCTTCCTGTTCGCCGCCCAGCCCGAACGTCTGCCGGAAGAAATAACGCTGTGCGCGGAATCTCGGATACTCGGCGCCGCCTTTTTGCGCTTCGCCGTTTGAAAAACCTCCCAGGCCTAACGTGCCGCCGATTCCGAAGCCCTGTGCAAGCTCGGGACCAAAATAGAACTCTCCGCCATCCCACAACCGCCAGCCGAGAAAGGCTCCGACCGTCCAGGTCTCTCGCACGCGCCCGGCGCCGGGCAGGCTGTTCGTACCTTGATACGGCGAGCGGAAGCTCGGATAGCCCTGCGGAAGGAATGTCGTCTGGGCGTGGACGTTCCAGTCCTTGGACGCGGGAGGGGTGGGTGGACTGATGGCGTAATCGCTTGATGCCGCGGATCCCGGCCCGTCCCAGATCTTGTAGTTCAATCCGAGCTTGACCGTGTGGATCTTCGGATCGACCCTGACGTCCGGCAGCGGCACATCCGCAAGCCCATAGGTTCGGGCTCCCAGATCGATATAGTCGTATTCGAGCTTTGCGCTCCATTTGGCATCGGCGGCATACTCGACGCCGATGCCTGCGGTCCAGCCGAGATGTGTATGCCCGCGCGTGGACAGCACGCTTCCATCGGCGTCATTGATGTCGACATGGGTCCGCGCCCAGGCAACACCGCCAGTCATATAGGGCAGCAGCGTTCCGAACGCGTATCCGACGCGCCCGCGGGCCGTGGCAATGTAGTCCAAGGTGGTGTTGAAAGGGGCTGGCACCAGCCTTGGACGATCGAGCGTGCTTGGGAACGAAACATCGACCTCGGCGCCCAGCACCAGATTGTTCGGGAGTTGAAAATTATAGCCTTCCTGATAGCCGCCGATCAGGCCCGTGATGCTGTGGGGAAAGAATACGCCTTGCAGCGGCAACGGATTGGTGTTGGGGCCAAAGCTGCCGCCGCCATAACCGACATGCCCGCCGATATAGAAGCCGCTCCAGTCGAACGCCGGGCGGAGATAGGGCGCTTTCAGCGGAATGTCGGCCGCCACCGCCGGGCTGCCGAGCGCCAGCGAACCAAGCGCGGCGCAGGCCAGCGCATGTTCCAGGGATCGGCGGTTGCGGTTCACAATGAGCAGACTCCCGGCGCGACCCGTACTGTCGCTGTCTGCCATTTCTGCAGATTCGAACGCCCGTCGCCAACCAGCAAATGCAGTCATACAACCCCGTCGCCTTCGATCGGATTCCTGCGGTCCCCCAGTCAGCGCCAAGCCGGGTCCTTCCGCAATTTACGCCGTGACGCTTATTGCAAGCAATTCGCAATAGCAAGAAGAGGCCGGCAGCTGCGATTTCATCGCACCGTTGCATGACGGGGCTGCAACATCGGCCGGCGCGTCATTACCGGTTCAGCGACCCGTTCGGACACATCGCCTACGGATGTTCGGAGACATGGTTGACAGATCGCGGCCGCCGTTGGGGAAGACGACGGTTGGCTTGGGCTGCAAAAGGTTGACCCGCCCGGTGGGACGCCGGGCGGGTCGTGTTCGGCACGGGGGTGGATGAGGCGCCCGTGCCGGACGCAAATCCACGACAAAGCGTTTTCGAGCGAAGTGGCCTTCCGGTTCGCGTGAAGAAAACGTGTTAATCAAGAGAAGCGTTTTCAGGGACTGATGTGGTTTGCCTGGAAAGGAAGACGCTTCTCAAACAGCAACCAAGTCAGCCGCAGAAATCAGTAAGCGCAGGTCCGGACGCGGCCGATGTAATTGCCGAAGGCGTCGTACTGGCGAACCCAGCCGCAGCGGCGATAGCCATCGTAGTAATAGCCGGGGCCGGAAGCGGCGATCGCGGTGCCGACGATGGCCGCGCCAACGAGGCCGGCGCCAACACCCCAGTGCAACGGCTTGGCCTGAGCCTGCGTGGAAGCCATGCCGCCGGTGACGGCAAGGGTGGCGAGAGCGATAGCGGCGAACTTGGTCTTGATCGACATGGAAGTCTCCATCCTGTGTTGAGCGGCCATTGTGGTCCGCATGCCCAGTTGGACGGAGCGCCCCGGAAAGCGGTTCGAAAAGACCGCCGGAAATATGGTTTCGTCAATTATTTCTTAGATATTACAAACAGTTAGGTGAGGAAATCTCAGCTTCCCATTTTCCGAAGAAACAATTCCGGATCGAATGTGTCGACGTCCTCGAGCAATTCGCAGAATGCGCGCGCGCCGTGATCAAGCAGTTGTTCGCCCTTCTCCGCGGAAGCTTGGGTGGCGTCGCCGACCGCGCCGCTCTGGTGCAGGTCCTGCGCCTGCCATGCGAAGGGGACCGGCCGATGCGCGGAGAGCCAACGAAATTTTTTCTCCATCGCGATGCTGGAGGATTGAAAATTGGCGATCGCTTCTTTCCGCACGGTGTGCGGATAGCGCGCCAGCATGATCGACGTCTCGACCGCGCCGCCATGAATGCCGTGACGGATCTCTTCGGCGGAAAACAATCCATCCGGCGCGCCGAAGCGCGACCAGCTCGTCGTCACCACGAGCAGGCCGTGATGCGCGCGCAGATCCTGCGCAACCAGCGACATCGCCGCGCTGTTGCCGCCATGGCTCGTGACAATCACGAGCTTGCGGATGCCCGCTTGCGCGACGCGCACGCCGATCGCCATCCATTCCTTCAATGCGACATCGGTCGGCAGCGTCTGTGTTCCCGGATAGTCGATATGCTCGGTGGAAATGCCGATCGGCTGCAGCGGCAGAAAGGTGACGGGCAGCGCCACAGGCACCAGCTCGCGTACCCGCGCCAGATAGGCTTCCCCGATCAGGACGTCGGTTTCCAGCGGCAGATGCGGGCCATGCTGCTCGGTCGCCGCCAGCGGCAGCACCGCGATCCAGCGCGCGGCGTCGGCCTTGGCGACCTTGGTCCAGTGGATCTCGGTCCAGTCGTGGGGCGGAACGGTTGAAGCCATCGAGCGAAGCGTTTCTTTGGATGAATTTGCAGGGTAGTTTGTTAGATATTCCGGGGATTGGTCCGATCTCCGGATCGAATCCTCGGGGACGTTGTTCAACGTCCACTGCCTCCATCATGGGCCAGAACGATCGACGGAGTCCAACCATGAAGCCGGGCTTTTTGCCGCGAGCGTTAACCGCAGGTCTTCTGGCACTGGTTTCCGCCATGATGCCTGTGCGCGCCCAAACCCTCGACAAGGTGTCGTTTGGAACCAACTGGGTTGCAGAGGCCGAGCATGGCGGCTTCTTCCAGGCGGTCGCCGACGGCACCTACAAGAAATACGGCCTCGACGTCACCATCGTGCCCGGCGGCCCCAATACCAACAACCGCATCCTGCTGACCGCCGGCAAGCTCGACTTCTTCATGAGCGCGAACACGCTGCAATCGTTCGACGCCGTCGCCAACAACGTGCCGCTGATTGCGGTCGCCGCGATCTTCCAGAAGGATCCACAGGTTTTCCTCACCCATCCGGAAACCAAGATTGCAAAACTCGAAGATCTCAAGCCGCTGACGCTCCTGGTGTCCAAGGAAGGCGTGGCGAGCTACTTCCAGTGGCTGAAGTCCGAATACGGATTCAGCGAGAGCAAGGTAAAACCCTACACCTTCAATCCGCAACCCTTTATCGTGAACAAGCAGAGCGCGATGCAGGGCTATGTCACCTCGGAGCCCTACGCCGTGGAGAAGACCGCAGGCTTCAAGCCCGGCGTGATCCTGCTGGCCGATCACGGCTTCAATGCCTACTCGACGCTGATCGAGACCCGCCGCGAGATCGTCGACAAGAAGCCGGATCTGGTGCAGCGCTTTGTCGATGCTTCCATGATCGGCTGGTACAATTATCTCTACGGCGACAATTCGGCCGGCAACGCGATGATCAAGCAGATGAACCCGGAAATGACCGACGAATTGCTCCGCTATTCCGTCGACAAGATGAAGGAATACGGCATCGTCGATTCCGGCGATACCTTGCGCGACGGCATCGGGGCCATGACCGACGCGCGGGTGGCGAGCTTTTTCGACAAGATGGTGCGCGCCGGCGTGGTTCGCCGCGACATCGACTACCGCCAGGCCTATACGCTGCGCTTCGTCAACAAGGGCGTCGGTCTCGACCTGCGGCCGAAGAACTGACGCGAGATGGCGGGGCCTGCATTGTCCGAGGCGGATATCGACGCGGCGGGCCTTGCCGTGCGTCTGCGTGCCGTTACCAAGATCTATGATAACGGCGTGACCGCGCTTGGGCCGCTTGATCTCGATGTCGCAAAGGGTGAATTCGTTTCACTGCTCGGGCCTTCGGGCTGCGGAAAATCGACCGCGCTGCGGCTGATCGCAGGACTGGCTGCGCCGAGCGCCGGCACGGTGGACGTTTCCCATCGCGCGAGCAAGGCGGATGGGCGGCATCCCATCGGTTTTGTGTTTCAGGAGCCCACCTTGATGCCGTGGGCGAACGTGCGCGAAAACGTTCGCCTGCCGCTGAAGCTGGCGCATGCGCCGGCGGCCGACGCCGACCGGCGTATCGCTGACGCGCTGGCGCAGGTGGGACTTGCCGAATTTTCCGAGGCCTATCCCCGTGAATTGTCCGGCGGCATGAAGATGCGGGTCTCGCTGGCGCGCGCGCTCGTCACCGATCCGGATATTCTCCTGCTGGACGAGCCGTTCGCGGCGCTCGACGAGATCACGCGCTTTCGCCTCAACAACGATCTGCTAGATCTGTGGCGCAAGCTGCACAAGACCGTCATCTTCGTCACCCATTCGGTGTTCGAGTCGGTTTACCTTTCGCAGCGGGTGATCGTGATGACGGCGCGGCCGGGCCGCCTGGCGAGCGAGTTTCGCATCGCGACAGTGGAGCCGCGCGGCGAGGCGTTTCGCACCTCGGCCGAATATGCAGCCTACTGCCGCGAAGTCTCCAGCGCGCTCGCGCCGTCCTATTCCGGGCAGCGCAGCGCATGAGTTCCCTGCAGCACATCGGCCGCATGCTGCTGCCCATCGTCGTGCTCGCGGCGGGCCTGGCGCTATGGGAGCTCGTGGTCCGCGTCAATGACATCCAGCCCTACGTGCTGCCGAGCCCATCTGTCGTGTTTCAGACGCTGGTCGGCGATTGGCCGGTGCTGTCGGAATCGCTCGGCGTCACCCTGCTCACCACGCTGGAAGGTTTTATCGCGGCCGCCATCGGCGGCATCGCGCTGGCGCTGTTGTTCAATCAGTCGAAATGGCTGGAATATTCGCTGTTTCCCTATGCGGTGATCCTGCAGGTCACGCCTGTCATCGCAATTGCGCCGCTATTGCTGATCTATCTGCCGCAGCAGACCGCGGTCATCGTCTGCGCCTGGATCGTGGGATTCTTCCCCGTTCTGTCCAACACCACGCTCGGGCTGAATTCGGTGGATCGCAATCTGGCAGGGCTGTTTCAGCTCTATGGCGCGTCACGGCTGCAGACGCTGCGGTACCTGAAACTGCCGGCGGCGCTGCCTTATATTCTCGGCGGCTTGCGGATCGCGGGAGGGCTGTCGCTGATCGGCGCCGTGGTCGCCGAAATCGCAGCGGGCTCCGCGGGCTCGGGCTCCGGCCTTGCGTTCCGGATCGCCGAGTCAGGCTATCGCCTCAACATTCCCCGAATGTTCGCGGCGTTGTTGTTGCTGTCGGTGGCCGGGATTGTCATCTATGGGCTGCTGGCGCTAGTTTCGCACCTGGTATTACGGCGCTGGCATGAAAGCGCGCTTGGAAAGGAAAATTGATGGCTGCCGCGAATGTTTCGTCCGAGAAGATCGATCTCCTGATCTACGGCCCGGTCCGGCCGATCCTGGAAAACGGCTTTTCGGATCAGTACGTCCTGCATATGGCGGAGAGCCGTGCCGACCTCGAGCGATTGACGCCGGATACGGTCGCGAAGATCCGCGGCATGGCAGTGACCTATCACATGGTGCCGGCCGATGGTAAGGCGCTGTCGCATTTCCCCAAGCTCGAAATCGTCGCGAGCTTCGGCGTCGGCTACGACCACGTCGATTCCGCGTACGCGCGCGAGCATAATATCGTGGTCACCAACACGCCCGACGTGCTGACCGAAGAAGTCGCCGACGTCGCCATGGGGCTTCTGATTTCGACCGTGCGCGAGTTCGTCAAGGCCGACCGCTATCTGCGTTCCGGCCTGTGGCAGACGCAGAACTATCCCTTGAGCGTCGGTTCGCTGCGCGACCGCAAGGTCGGCATCGTCGGCATGGGCCGCATCGGCCAGGCGATCGGACGGCGGCTGGAGGCCTCGCGCGTGCCGGTGTGCTATCACTCGCGCAACCCATCCTCGGCCGTCTCCTACAAGCATTATCCCGACCTGATCGAAATGGCGAAGGAGGTGGACACGCTGGTCGTGATCGTGCCTGGCGGCGCCTCGACCGCCAAGATGATCAATGCCGACGTGCTGAAGGCGCTCGGCCCGCGCGGCGTCTTGATCAACGTGGCCCGCGGCTCTGTCGTCGATGAGCCGGCGCTGGTCGCGGCGCTGAAATCCGGCACCATTCTGGCGGCCGGGCTCGACGTGTTCGCCAACGAACCGAACGTGCCGGACGAACTGAAGGCGATGCAAAATGTCGTGCTGCTGCCACATATCGGCTCAGCTTCCGTGGTAACGCGTAACGCCATGGATCAGCTCGTCGTCGACAATCTGAAGAACTGGTTTGCCGGCAAGGCGCCGTTGACGCCGGTTCCGGAAACCCCGGTAAAAGGACGCTGATGTTGCGCAGGTGGTCGGGCATGGCGGCAGCGCTGACGGCGCTGCTGGCGTTGGCGTCGCCGGCAGCGGCGCAGGATGCCTCGACCCTGAAGAAGGACATGGTCGGGCAGTGGGAGCTCGCGACCACCGAGCGCAGCAAGACCTGCGTCATTACGCTGAAGGGCGATACCACGCCGCAGGGGCTCAAGCTCGAGCTTGAGCCCGGCTGTGCAAAGGCGCTGCCGTTCACCAAGGACATCACGGCCTGGAACATCAAGGGGCTGGATATCGTCCGGCTGCAGGATGCGGCCGGCCAGCCGGTGATCGACTTCACCGAGGTCGAGAGCGGCATCTTCGAAGGCCTGCGGTCCGGCGCGGGGGTCTACATCCTGCAGAACCTCGCCGCCGCCCGCTCGCTCGCCAAGTCGATGGACCAGATGATCGGCGACTGGTCGATGGTTCGCGGCAACGGCCGGCCGATCTGCGGCCTGACGCTGACCAACACCGAGGCGACCGGCGATAATTTCCAGGTGTTCCTGAAGCCGAAATGCGATCCCGCGGTCGCAGCCTTCGCGCCGACGGAGTGGCGGCTGGAGCGCGGGCAGATGATCCTGACGTCGAAGGGCGGGGAGAGCTGGCAATTCGAGGCCGATGACAATGCGCAGTGGCGACGCGTGCCCGATACCGCCGATCCCCTGATCATGCTGCGGGGACAGTAGCGTCCGGTTGTTCGGATCGTGAACTCATAATCAGGCGCTTGGTCCTGGTCGCGCCTGATGTCGGCTCATCGCTCAGCAGCAGCACAAGAGCGGACATCGCCGGAGGTCCCTGAAGGGCCCATTTGCGGACATCGGTGGCGAGTCAATGTGCATCGCAATCCAAGAGACTTCCGCGGCTAGAAGGCCAGCGCAAACCAAGCGATCAGTGGATAAGACAGGGTAAGTTGCCCATTGAAAAGGGTATGGGCGAGCCAAGCGGGAGAGAGAGATTCATATCGCAGACGGAGCGCGTAAGTTACGACGCCCAACAGAATCATCGCTACACCCCATACGAACCCGAGCGGAATAATATGATTGGCAGCGAAGATCAGGCTGCCGAGTACCAAGATGTTGAAATCTTTCCAGCCAAGCCGACGCAGCCAAGCTACCAATACCCCACGGTAGAGAACTTCTTCGCTCGCCGGCGTTGTAAACACGAACAGAAAAACGACAATCGCGACTGAATGCGCATCGTGGAAATCGATGCGAACGTCCTGGCTTCGGCCCCCAGTTACGCTAGCTAGCCAATGTGTCACGATGGGCACGCTGAACGTAACGATCGCGAAACCAACAATGCTCGCTGCGAAGGCTGGCCAGGTCAGCCTACGAAACTTGAAGACGTCCCGTTCGCATTCCTGACGCTTCGCCCAGAGCCACGCCAATGCTACTGCGATCCAACTGCCGACCGCGTACGACAACAAGCCATACAGCCTGATGCTCGCTGGTGTCGCTGGCTCAACGGGTGCGCCGTGCATAACTAGCCACGCTGCTCGGGCAGCAAGGCCGATGGCCATTACAATCACGGCCAGCGCCATGGGGGCCAGCACTATCACGAGCGCAAGAATACTCTGGCGCCAGCCGCAAGCAGCCTGAAAAGCGACGTTTTCGCTTGCGGACGAACCCTCGGCTTGCGACATGCCCTTTCTCCAGTCGAAGATCAGTCATTATGAAAAATCGCGAAAAGCATAAGCTAACCTTAACGAGTGAGCGAGCCCTCTCGCACGGGAAGCGGGTGATGATGTCTGCAAGGGGTCACCAGCGGTCGTGCTTTAACCGATCAGAAGATTCCGCTCGGCTCCCAGAAGCCGACATCGCTTTTCTGAGTGCACGGCCTAGCGGCCGATCACTCCCGCGACCTGGGACGCAACTTGTTCAGCGAGCATATGGTAGCCCTCCGGGGTCAGATGCTGGCCGTCCGGCTGATGCGGTAATCCCCTGAACGCGCTGTTTGGAATCATGATCACCGGGATGCCGCGGCCGCTCAGCCGGCTTTGAATTTCCGACGTCCGATCGGGCGAGCCCTTGCGCCGGTCGTTGCCGCCGGGCTGCAGGATGACGGCACTGGTGCCTTTCGGCACGACCTGGTCCAGACGTCGCAACATGCCTTCCGTGGTGTCGCCGTTAATGCCGGCGTTCACAACACGGACGTTGGCCCCCTTGGCCCGCAATATCGCCTCGAGTTGCGCCGGATAGGCCTGACTGCGCGCGACCCCTTTGCCAAAGGTATTGCTGGCGCCAAGCGCTACGACCGTCGCGGCGCTGGCCGGCGCGAACGCGAATATGGCCGTGATCGCCAAAGAACCGAGAAATCCAAGCCGGAAGGCGCGCAATTTCATATTTGGTCCCCATACGCATTGATCCCAGAACCTACAAGGCGAATATCCCCCGTTGCAATCTTATGGGCCGGCCGCTCCAGGCAGCCGGACAAATTTTATCAAGCCCGTGTCGATCCGGCGCCTTCCCGTTCGTCGTCTCCCATAGCGAGCCAGTTTTGCGGGCGATCACCGCCGCAACTCGCCTTAACGGGAGTTTTGCCATGCGCTTCATGTATATTGTTACCTCGCCCCAGCCCGACAAAGGCCCGACGCCGGCCCTGATGGAGGCGATGGGCAAGCTCGCCGACCGCGAGATCAAGGCCGGCCGCATGCTCGATACCGGCGGACTGATGCCGATTGCCATGAGCGGTGCACAGGTCAAAATAACCGACGGCAAGCTCGGCGTCATCGACGGGCCGTTTGTCGAGACCAAGGAACTGATCGGCGGCTACGCGATCTTCGAGCTTCGCGACATGGCAGAGGCTGTGGCTGCCGCGAAGGAGTTCATGCAACTGCACCTTGAGCACATGCCGGGCTGGGAAGGCACCTGCGAGGTTCGCGTGCTTGCGACGCCGGGGGTGGATGGCGCGTGCGAGGCCGGCATTCGCGCCCACGCATGATCGGGACGATCGGCAGAGATAGTCGGCGGCGATGACGGCCGCCGACATCCATCGCACCATCCTCGCGGTCTGGCGCATCGAGCAGCCGCGCCTGATCACGGGCCTGTCGCGAATGCTACGCGACGTGACTCTGGCCGAAGACCTGACGCAGGAAGCCCTGGTCGCGGCGCTCGAGCATTGGCCCGTCACCGGCGTACCGGACAAGCCCGGCGCGTGGCTGATGGCGACCGCCAAACGCCGCGCGCTCGACGGTCTGCGCCGCCGCCGCATGCTCGCGCGCAAGCACGAGATGCTGACGCGCGAGCTGGAGCAGGAGCAACAGGCGATGCCCGACCCGGACGCCGCCCTCGATGATGATATCGGCGACGAGCTGTTGCGGCTGATCTTCACCGCCTGCCATCCGAAACTGTCGCGCGAAGCCCGCGCGGCACTGGCGCTCAGGATGATCTGCGGCCTCACCACTGAGGAAATCGCGCGCGCCTTTCTGCAGCCGGAGGCGACCATCTCCCAGCGCATCGTGCGCGCCAAGCGCACGCTGTCGGAATCCGGGCTCGCCTACGAAACCCCACGCGGCGAGCAGTTGTCGGAGCGGCTCGCCTCGGTGCTGGAGGTCGTCTATCTCATCTTCAACGAAGGCTACACCGCCGCCCGCGGCGACGAATGGCTGCGGCCGCAGCTCTGCAACGACGCGCTGCGCATGGGCCGCCTGCTGACGCTGGTCGCGCCGCAGGAAGCCGAGGCCCACGGCCTGCTCGCGCTGATGGAGCTGAACGCTTCGCGCGCTGCGGCGCGCACCGACGCAGCCGGTGATCCGATTTTGTTGATGGACCAGAACCGCGCGCGGTGGGACCGGCTTCAGATCCGCCGTGGGTTGCTGGCGTTGGACCGGGCGCACGAACTTGGCGGCGGCCAGGGCTTCTATACGCTGCAGGCGGCCATCGTCGCCTGTCACGCCAGAGCCGGTACCCCCGCCGACACCGACTGGCCGCGCATCGCAAAGCTCTACGCTGAACTCTCGGCGTTGGTGCGCTCGCCGGTGATCGAGCTCAACCGCGCCGTTGCGGTTGGTATGGCCGAGGGGCCGGCAGCGGCGCTCGCGATCGTGGATGGGCTCGCGGGCGAGCCGGCGCTGAAAAACTACCACCTCCTGCCAAGTGTCCGCGGCGATCTGCTTCACAAGCTCGGCCGCGCCGCAGAAGCGCGCGCCGCGTTCGAACTCGCGTCGACGCTTGCGGCCAACACGCGCGAACGCGAATTGTTGCGGCGGCGGGCCACCGAGGCCGGTGGCGGCCCGCCGCAGCCTTGCTGATGTCAGATGAAGCGGAACTGCGAGCGCTCGCGCTTGGCAAGTTTCGGGATCGCCTGCGTGAGGATGATGTTCTTGAAGTGGTCGGTCTGCTGATGCTCGGCGAAGGCTGCTTCACCCGCGAATACCTCGTAGAAAAAGAACTCCCGCGGCTTTGCGATGTTCTGGTGGATCTGGAACTCCCTGACGCCGGGCTCGCGCTGCGCCTGCGGCAGAAAATCCTTCAGAAGCTCCGCGACAGTTGCTTCCTCGCCCGAATTGACTTCCCAAAATGCGGTGACGATCAGGTTCTGGTTTGCGTTGCTGGTGGCAGCCATGGCGTTCTCCTGTGAAACGACCGGCTCGGTCCTGAGCCGGCGAGGCACGCGATCATGGCCGATTTGGTGACAACAATGCTTCGATGGTTGACGAACTATGATGTCAAGGTCGCGGTAGGAACCTGTCGGCTGACGCGCGCGTTTCTCCGGCAATCATTGGAGCACCCGCATGACGAAAAAGACCGTGCTCGCGATCGGGATCGAGCCATCCCTCGTCGACTTCAGCGCCTTTCCGGGCCTAACGGCCGAACTGGTGACGAGCTACCTCACGGCTCAGATCGAGCAGCTTCGCGCGATGGGCTTTGAGGTCGACGGCTGCCTGATCGATCTCGGCGAGACCGCCGAAGCCGTCGCCGCCGCAGCGCTGGGGGCCAAGCATTATGACTGCGTGGTGATCGGCGCCGGGCTGCGTGTGCCTCCGGAGCGGCTGCATCTGTTCGAGCGGATCATCAACCTGGTTCACCTCGCCGCGCCGCAAAGCAGGATCTGCTTCAACACCACGCCGGCCGACACGGCGGACGCCGTGCGGCGGTGGATCGCGCCATGAGCGCGCCTGCGCCTATGGCGTGCGGAAGGTGCCGAGCAGGTTGCCGATGATCTTTTGCCCGCGGGCGCGGAGCCTTTTCGGATTGTCCGCGCCTGGCAGCAACAGCGCCATCTCGCAGATCATCGCATCGACCATCCGGCTCAGCAGCTCGATGTCCTCGAAGTCGAGCTCGCCCTGGCGCTTCAGCGCGGCCAGCGTCGCGGTGAGCAGAGCCATCGGATGGGCTTCCTCGATCTCCCGGTAGCGCGCATTGCCGAGCGCGGCCGGCGCTTCCTGAATCACAATGCGCGCATAGGCCGGCTCGAGGCAGACGTCGAGATAGGCCTCGATGCCCTCGGTCAGGCGGTCCCATACTTTGCGCTGCGTCTTCGCGCGTGCCTCGATCTTGGCGGCGGCCTCGATCTGCAAGACGACGACCACGGCGTCGAACAGCGCCTTCTTGTCTTCGAAGTGGTGATAGAAGGCGCCCCGCGTCACCCGCGCGGCGCGCGAAATCGCCTCGATCCCTGCCGCCTGATAGCCCTCGCTCGCAAAAATCTGTCGGCCGGCCGCCAGCAGCGCCTGTCTCGTGGCCTCCGTGTATTCCTCGCGGCGGCTTCGTTCGCGTCCACTTTCCTGCATGCCCCGACATACCACTTGACGCCTGTGAGCCTACCAACATATAACATACAGACGGTATGTAAAAAACATGCAGTATGAACTTGGGCGAGTCTGCCGCGATGATGTTGGGAGGATCGATCATGAACAGCGATCGGATGTTCGAACTGGCGCAGGCACTGGCGACAGCCAAAAGCCGTCAGGACGTGCCGGCGGCGTTAGAGGTCCTGCACGACGATATGCTGCTGGAAACGCCGGCCTTCGGCACCCGCGCCCGCGGCCTGGCTGAAAACGAAAAGGTGCTGACCCGGTTCTTCACCTCATTCCCGGATTACGACGTCGTCCTGGAGGGCCACGCGGCCAATCAAGATACGCTGGTCTGCTGGGGCCGCGTGCAGATGACCATGACCGGTGACCGTTTCGGCGTGACGCCGAACGGCCGGCGCGCCGAGCTTCCGGTCTTCATCCGGTTTGCCTTCAAGGACGACCGGATCGTCCGCGAGCAATTCTTCTTCGATCTGTCCGAGCTTTGCTCTCAATCCGGCGTCTCGACCGACGCAGTGCGCCGCAAGATTTTTGGCGATGCCGGCGTTCGCCAACTTGCCGCCGAATGACATCTCCCCCGAACCAGGACACCAGACAATGACAGCAGATCCGCGCGTCAAGCCCGTCGCAGCGATCCGGACGGTGCCGCTGTTCGATATTGTCGTCGATCTCAACCCGAAACTGAACATCGGCGACGGCCCGCTCGGTCGCCGCATCCTGTTCGGCGCGGCCGGTGGCACCTTCGAAGGCTCAAGGCTGCGCGGCGAGGTGGTGCCCGGCGGCGGCGACTGGGCGCTGTTTCGCGCCAACGGCGCTATGTCGCTCGACGTCCGCCTGACGCTTCGCACCCATGACGATGCGCTGGTGCACATGACTTACGGCGGCCGCTGGATCACGCCGCCCGAATTGCGGGCCGAGATGGCTGATCCCGCGAGGCGATATCAGGTCGATCCATCGCGCTATTACTTCCGAACCAATCCGCTGTTCGAGACCGGCGCACCGCAATATGCCTGGATGAACGACATCGTCTGCATCGGATCGGGATATCTGGTCGAGGGCGGCATCGCCTACAATGTTTCGCAGGTCCTCTGACGGATACGCTCCACCCATGTTCAGCGGGATGTACGGGCGCCGCTAATGAGAACGGCATTTTGGCGTATCACGCTCCTTACGAAGCCGATTGCGGCGCGCACCGGTTCAGAGCTTTTCAACTCGCGCCGATAGACGAGCAGGAAGGTTTGCGTCGCGAGCACGCGCGGAGTAAGGCGCGTGAGCGTCGCCTCCTGGTCGCCGAGCATGCAGGGGAGGAGGGCCACACCTATACCGCTCAACGCGGCGCTCAACATATCGGTCATTTGCCGGCTGCGTAGCACGATGCTGGCGTTCGTGGCGTGCTTCTCCAGCCACCTGGAAGGCGGCACAGCGGACAGGCTGGCGTGATAGCCGATGACATCATGTCCGCTGAGATCACGTGGATCGCGGGATGCGGGCCGGCGCGCGAGATACGCATCCGAGGCATAGAGCGAAAAGCCCGCCTCGCACAATTTGCTTGCGATCAGGTCTTGATCTGCAAGCGGTCCGCTGCGGACGGCAAGATCGGTCTCGCTATTTTTGAGGTCGCGTGGATTGGCTCCACTCAGAATATCCAGAGAAAACTTCAGTCCCCTGGCGTTCGGCTGGCCGAGGGCGACTGCAAAGATCCGCGTGAACCCGGACGGAACGGCAAGCCGAATGGCAGTCTTCCGCGAGTTGAGGAGACCGTCCACGGCGGCTACGGCGCGCGCCATATCATGAACAAGGGGCGTGAGCTTCTCGCCCAAGGGAGTGAGCTGCAGGCCATGCGGCCCGCGCAGCACGAGCGGTGCGCCAAGCGAACGCTCCAGCGCGGACAGGCGGCGTCCGACGGTGGTGTGTTCAACCCCAAGGCTGCGTGCAGCGCCGGTAAGCGACTTCGCCTCCAGCGCCCGCAAGAAATAGCGCAAGTCATCCCAGTTGATATCATCCGTGCCGGCCATCGAGCTATTTTACAGCCTGATGTCGTGGCTGTGCAACTTTGCACAGCGCTGGGCGTGGCTGCGGAATCGACCTCGGGCGGAAACACGCGCTATTCGTGACGGGTTCGCGAACATGCCTTCGTTGCAACAAAGAAAAGCACTGCACACATGCTGCTGACACGTCGGAAGCTGATAGCCGGTTGCGCCGGAGGCGTGGTTAGCCTGGCGGCGTCGCACGCCGGTGCCGAACCCGCTTATCCCGCAAGAACGATCACCATCGTCGTGCCCTATCCGGCGGGAGGGACGACCGACCTGCTCGGGCGGCTCGTGGCCGACCAATTCAAGACCGGCATGGGCGCAACCGTCATTGTCGAAAACAAGCCGGGAGCCGGCACGATCTTCGGAGCCAGCCAGGTCGCGAAAGCCCAGCCGGACGGTTATACGCTGTTGATGGCGACCTCCACGACGCTGGCCATCAACAAGACGCTCTACCGAAAACTGCCTTACGATCCGGCCGCCGATTTCACTCCGATAGCGCTGGTGGCCGCGGTGCCGTTCGTGCTCGTCGTCAACCCCTCGCTGCCGGTCCATTCACTCAACGAATTCATTGCCTATGCAAAGTCGAAGCCGGGTGAACTGTCTTACGGCTCCGCCGGAATTGGCAGCCCCCAGCATCTGGGTGCCGAGATGCTCAAGACGGCCGCTGCGCTCGATATCAAGCACGTGCCCTATCGGGGCAGCGTGCCGGCCATGCTGGACGTGATCGCCGGTCATATCCCGCTGATGGTGGTCGATCTGCAGCCCGCATTGCCCCAGATTCGCGAGGGCAAACTCAGGGCGCTTGGTGTCACGGCCGCCGCCCGTGTCGGATCGGCGCCCGACATTCCGACGCTTGCCGAGACTGGTCTGTCAAATTTCGAGCTGGTGGCCTGGCAGGGCGTCGTAGCGCCTGCCGGCGTGCCGCGAACTGTCATCGATCGGCTCGCCGGCGAAATCGCCGCGCTGGTGGCCGCTCCCGAGACACGCGCGAAGCTCAACGCGCTGGCCCTGGAGCCGCTGACAGGCTCTACGCCGGACAGCTTCGCGGCCTATGTGCGAAGCGAGATCGAACGTTGGGCGCCGATCGTCAAGGCGTCAGGCGCCACGCTGGAATAGGTGGCGCGCGGCAGCAGGCTCGGAGCAAGACAGATGTCGCACGTCGATGAATCCGCCGTTCTGATCGTCGGCGCCGGACCGGTCGGGCTCACGCTCGCGATCGATCTGGCGTGGCGGGGGATCAAGGTCACGGTAGTTGAAACGCGCCCGCGCGCGCAGCCGCCGGAGCCCAAGTGCAACCACGTCGCAGCCCGGACGATGGAAATCTTCCGGCGGCTTGGCCTGGCCGAAAAGGTGCGCGACGCCGGCTTGCCTCCCGACTATCCCCACGACATCAGCTATCGGACGACCTTCACCGGGCAGGAGCTGACGCGGATTCCAATTCCGTGCCGGCGTGACAGGTTTACGGACATGAGCGGCCCTGACGGCAATTGGCCGACGCCGGAACCGCCCCATCGCATCAACCAGATTTTCCTGGAGCCCATCCTGTTCGCGCACGCTGAAAGCCAGCCGCGCATCGAAATCCTCAACCGGACTGCCGCTGAGGACATCGAGATCGCTGACGACTGCGCGACGGCGACGCTCCGGGACCTCGAAAGCGACGCCACGCATCGCCTGAAATTCCGCTTCGTGGTCGGGTGCGACGGCGCCCGGTCCGTCGTTCGCAAGGCGATCGGGGCGAAGCTGCAGGGTGACGCGGTCATCCAGCGCGTGCAGTCGACCTACATTCGGGCACCGGACCTGATCGATCGTCAGCGACATGCGTCCGCATGGGGGACCGGCGCGATCAATCCACGCCGCGCCGGCATGGTCTATGCGATCGACGGCCGCGAACGATGGCTGATGCACAACTACTTGCGACCCGACGAGACGGATTTCGATTCCGTCGACCGCGACTGGGCTATCAGGACGATTTTAGGAGTAGGATCGGATTTCCGTTACGAGATCATTTCGAAAGAGGACTGGTATGGCCGCAGGCTGCTGGCCGACAAGTTCCGCGATCGATGCGTCTTCATCGCCGGCGATGCGGCGCACATCTGGGTGCCCTATGCCGGCTACGGCATGAACGCCGGCATCGCCGATGCCGCGAACCTTTCCTGGTTGCTGGCCGCCCATCTCAACGGCTGGGCGCCATCAGCCATTCTCGACGCCTATGAGGCCGAGCGTCTGCCGATCACGGATCAGGTTTCGCGCTTCGCCATGGCGCATGCCGAGGCCGAAATCCGCAGACGCGGCGCGGTGCCCGACATGATCGAGGATGCGGGGTCCGAGGGGCTGCGCGCGCGTGCCGAAGTCGGCAATGAAACCTACGCCACCAACGTCCAGCAATATGCTTGCGCGGGCCTCAACTTTGGCACCTATTACGACCGCTCCCCGATCATCGCCTATGACGGCACGGCATGTCCGCCCTACACGATGGCAAACTACACGCCGTCGATCGTGCCTGGATGCCGGACGCCGCACATCTGGTTGGGGAAAAAGAAGTCGCTATACGATGCGCTCGGTCCTGAATTCACGCTGTTGAGGTTTCACGAAGCAACCGACACGGCACCGCTGGTTGCCGCAGCCGAACGCCGGCGTGTGCCGCTGGCGGTGCTGGATATCGACGCGGCCGATGCGGCCGATCCCTATAGTCGCAGGCTGGTGCTGTCGCGGCCGGATCAGCACATTGCATGGAGCGGCGACGCATTGCCCGCCGACCCGCTCGCCTTGATCGACCGCGTTCGCGGCGCAGCTAGTTGAGGATGGGCATCGGAGTCATGCGGGTGAAGGCGATCGGCGCTGACGGATGACCGCCCAGAGCCAAGCTGCAATGGCGAGCGCGAGGGCGGCAGCAGGAAACCAGGCCTGCAGCTCTCCCATCGTCTGCAGGGTCAGACCGCTCAGAAGGCACCAGAGCAGGGGAATCGGCAGCAGCAACGGCAAAAGCCTGCCGCGAGCGAGAAGCAGAACGCCGAGCGTCGCCATAACAGTCGGATCTGGCGCGATGCCAAAGACTTCCGACGAGGCCCAGCCGCGTCCCTGCAGCGGCGCAAGCAGCGGCTGTCCGGCGAGCGCGAAGCCAAGCAGGACATATCCGATCCAACCGGCAGGTCGGCGCCAGTCGAAGGTGAGGGCGTTGAGCAGGGATGCGACGAGGAGCAACACACCCTCGATGAAGAAAGCCGGCGCGAGATAGGCGGCAGCCAAGTTGATGGTGGCGTAGCGGTTCCACAGGAAAGACCAGCCGACGAAGATCCAAAGCATCGCCAGGATGAGTGCGATCCAGCGCGCCCGGGTCCCCGGCCGCCACGCGATGAACAGGACGATGGCGAGGCCGGCGGCGAGCGTCACGACGTGCAGCGGCCAGAGCGCCGCATTGTGCGATTCGAACATGCGCCAGTAGACGCGGGGTGAGAACAGCAGGAAATCTTCCGCCCGATAGGTCCACCACTCCGACATCAAAGCGCCTTCACTTGAGCGGCGATGCGCTCGCGCATGGTGCTATCAGGCATCGGTCCGGCAGCAGCCGAGAGATTTTCGCGGACGTGATCGACACGGGTGGTCGCTGGAATGGCGACGGTGACGGCTGGGTGAGAAAGGATGAATTTCAGCATGAGCTGCGCCCAGCTTGAGGCGCCGAGGTCGGCCGACCATTCGGGCAGCGGCTTGTTCTTGAGCCGGTCTGTCAGCGCGCCCTGCCGGAATGGGCGGTTCACAATGACGGCAATGCCGCGCTCCGACGCCAGCGGCAGCAGCCGCGTCTCGGCCTCGCGGTCGACGACATTGTAGGAGAACTGCACGAAATCGATCGGCTCGCTCCGCATGATCTGTTCGACGAGATCGTGCCGGCGGCCTTCGGATGTGGTGATGCCGACGTACCGCACCGTCCCGGCCGCCTTCATCTGGAATAGCGTCTGCAGATGCGGCTTCCAGGTGAGGAGATTGTGCACCTGAACAAGGTCGAATTTCGGCACACCCCAGTAGCGACGCGATTGTTCGATCTGGGCCGGACCTGCCGTCGCCGAGGACGTCCAGACCTTTTCGGCCGAGAACAGCGCGGCAGGCCGCTGGAGCTTTTGCAGGCCGTAGCCGACCACCGGTTGCGACGAGCCATACATCGGGGAGGAGTCGATCATGCGGCCGCCCGCCTCGAAGAAGGCGGCCATGACGCCAGCGCATTCGTTTCTGAGCGCCGGATCGTCGCCGACATTGAAGGTGATCCAGGTCCCCAGCCCGACGATCGGAATCTCCTCGCGGGTCGAGGGTATGGGACGGCGAATGGGAGAGCTCCCCTCGGCGTGCAGAAAGACTGGCAGGAGCGGCGCGGCGACTGTCGCCGCCAAGGAGGCCTGCACGAACGTTCTGCGTGTCGCCCACATCCGATCCTCCAGCATCGCGGCGAGGAAACTCCCGCGCAAAAGGCGCATAGTAACGGAACGCCGCCGCCAGCTTTGCAATACAAAATTGCAGTTTAGGCGCTGCACCAGATATGTAGTCGCGCACCGTGCTCAATCCAGGATGGACCGCCGACGTCGCGGGATGAACCGCAGTCCTCTCAAACCTGCGTGACCGTATGACCGGGCGCTGATGAATCCGTCGCCGGCATTGCGCGCCGTTGCACGAGCCCTCGCGCTTATTCGTCTTCGTCGGGTTCTCTGACGACCGGCGGCTCTTCGTCCGGTTCGGTATCGTTGTCTTCTTCGTCCTCGTCGTCATCATCATCGTCATTGTTGGGGACACGCGGCGGCATCGTGCCCATGATGGTGACGAGCCTCCACTCGGCCGCGGAATAGTTCACAGGGATACGCTGGGTCATGGTCGGCTCCTTTCTGGGATTCGCGACATTCATGCGTGGATGTTATGGCGCGGGGCCAGGGCCCCAGCCCCTAGTTACGCTGCTTCGGGCCCCGCGTGAGCATTGTGCGTGGAAAAACAATCCATTCTCGCCGGAGTGCGCGTGCCTCCCTAAGCGGCGGCGATGAGCGCAGCGGCAAGTTCCTCAGGTTGATCAATCATCACGTCGTGCCCGCAGGAGAAGCTGACGAACTGCCAGCCTCGATCGGCCTTGAAGCGCGCGCCGAATTGCTGGAAGGGCGATGACCGCCGGCCGGTGGCAAGCATATACACGCGCTTCGGTACCTGTCGGCCACTGACCTCGAGCTTCTGCTCGAATGTCGCCAGCGGCTGCTTGACGCACATCGCATCGACCCATGCGGCGTCCTGGTCATTGACGGCGAAAGCAGCCGCTGGAATGGGCGTGATCTTGTAACCTTCGCCGTTCTGCGTGGCGTCGTCACGCATCTGTCCCGATTGCTCGGCCGGCAGATAGTCGAACAAAGACTTGCCGTTCTCGGGCACGAAGGCGTCGAGATAGACCAGGGAACGGATCTTCGCCGCGATCTGCTCGGCGACGCCGGTGATGACCATGCCGCCATAGGAATGGCCGCACAGCACCACGTCCGACAATTCCTCGCAGCACATGACACCGACGATGTCCTTAACGTGCGTGTCGAGATCGATCCCGCGATGCATCAGGTGAGCGCGCTCGCCGAGGCCGGTCAAAGTAAGCGTATAGACCTCGTGCCCGGCCTGGCGCAACAGTCGCGCCACCCGCTTGTAGCACCAGCCGCCGTGCCAGGCGCCGTGGACGAGAACGAAAGTGGTCATGTTCGTCCTCCCGCTATCGGTCGGGTCGGCGCTACCTTACCATTTTTGCGCTGTCTTGTCGTCCCGTTCCTGAAGCGGCGGCCTCCATGCCGCATCGAAGAAAGCGAGGGCCCTCGGGTCGTCGAGAGAAGCCGTCGAGAGAAAAGTCTCATGAGTAGATATTGTCCGCTATGCCCCAGAACTTACCGCGTTCAAACGCCTCTGAGTTGGGTCATTCGCGTCTTAGATGGGTCCAACAGCGGACTCGTGCACCGCAGCAAATAGCACAATTATTCGCTTACTCCGTTGGGCGTCGACCCGCGTTACGGATCGATGAGCACTCCCGGGTTGAGCATGCCTTGTGGATCGAGTTCTCTTTTTGCTGCCCGAAGCGCGGCCGCGAAAAGACCCGGGCGCTGGCGATCGTACCAAGGCCGATGATCGCGGCCGACAGCGTGATGATGCGTGATCGTACCACCCGCCTCAATCAGCGCGTCGCTGGCCGCACTCTTGATCGCCTGCCACTGCTTCAGAAGCGCACCGTGGCGGCCGAGAGCGTGGAAAGAAAAATAGGGCGCGGGCCCGTCCGGATAGACATGGGTGAAGCGGCAGGTGACCTCGCCTTTCAGGCCAGTCGCTTCGAGGATCGCACGCTCCGTCGCCGCCTTCACTTTGTCGTGGAAACTTTCGAACCGATCCCAAGTGATAGCAGTCTCAAACGTGTCGTTGATGAGACCGGCCGGTGTCAAAAACTCGCGCGCGTATGGCATGCGAATAAATGCGTTCCGCCAGATTCCTGCTGCGCCTTCGAGATGTGCATCGCCGGCTTTTGCGGCCTCCGGCGTCCCGCCATGGTCGGCGCAACATTCGAGCGCACGTGTCATCCAGGAATCCGGCGAATGGTCGCCGGATTCAAAGCCGAGCACCATGATCGCGACACTGCCGTCGGCCGCACCGGTGTTGAACGCCTCTTGCGCGTCAAGGATGCGGCAGTTCGATGGATAGAGGCCGGCCTGTGCGATGGCACGCAATGCGCGTGCCGCACCGAAGAATGAATGGAAACGAACCGATGCGCCGGCACGGAATTTCGGACGTGGCTGCAATCGCATCCAGGCGCGCGAGATCACGCCGAGCGTGCCTTCCGAGCCTATGAACATGCGGTCGGGGCTCGGTCCAGCGCCCGATCCCGGCAATCGACGCGTTTCCAGTATGCCGCGCGGCGTCACGACGCGCAGGCTTTCGACGAAATCGTCTATGTGCGTGTAGAGACTGGCGAAATGGCCGCCCGAACGTGTCGCGATCCAGCCGCCAAGGGTTGAATATTCGAAACTCTGCGGAAAATGCCGCAACGTGACGCCGTGCGGCTTAAGCTGGTTCTCCAACGATGGACCATACGCACCGCCTTCGATCAGTGCGGCGCGCGATATCTGATCTACCTCGACAACCCTACCGAGATTGCGTAGGTCAAGTGTGACGGCCGCCTTATAGCGAAGCCCATCGACTCGCGGCTCGACGCCGCCGCAGACGCTCGACCCGCCCCCGAACGGCGTCAGCGAGGCGCTGACGCCACCGGCCCAGTCCATCACAGCGGAAATCTCTGCTTCGTTGCGCGGATATGCGACTACGTCGGGCGCGCTATCGTAGTCGCCAAGCATGGCTCGCACGTAGTCTGGATAGGATTTGCCGTAGGTGTGCGCTACCCGGTCGTAGCGTTCGCTCGTGCAGAAAGCGGTAAGTGAGGCCGGCGGCGCTACGCGCTGCGCCCGCAGTGCCAGGTCCTCAAGACGCGGCACGGCTTTTGTCTCGAACGTATCGCGCGCGAACTTCGCATGGTAGCGGCCAAGCACAAAAGCCTGCTCCTCGGAAGTCATGCCTTCGTCTTCGCGGCCCCAGCCGTAATGTTTTAGCCTTGCACCGCTCATGGCATCCTCCCTGCTTTTTTGTCTGTGATTTCCGAGATAGCCACGTAATCCAGCACGCCGCTGCAGTTCCGAGCGTTACCTCAATGCGCGGTGAAGGTGAGGCCGGCGCGTTCCGTCAGACGCTTGCGCAACGCCGGACCCATCAGCGCGCCCGGCGTCCAGGCGCCGCCCTCGCCCTGTACGTCGCGCACGAGGCAGAGAGCGCTTTCCGTGATCATTCTGCTGGTCGAGCCGTAGCCCGGATCGCGGTCGCCCGTGACCACCGCCTCGACCCGTCCGCCATCCGGCAGTTCGCCCAAAAAGAGGATCTCGTAGAAGCCCTTTTCGCGCTCCTCCCGCGTCGGGCCTCCGCCGGGTTTGAGACCGCCGGTCCTGAACAAGGAAACCATCGTGGTGAGCGTCTCGGTCGCCACGCCAGCGATTTCCCCAAATCCCGGCGCGACCATCATCTCGTCGTAAACGAAATCCTTTCCGTAGAGATGATCCAACAGAAAGTTCGTGCGGTGGACGTTCTTGGTGTTGATCGGCGCCATTGGGAACGGAACGAGCCACATGTTCATGCTCGGGTCGTACTCGGGGATAAGGCCCGACGGCTGAGACGGCCCGGTGAACCCCGGCGTCAACGCGAAGGGATCGGCCAGCAGCCGGATCAGGGCCGGGTCGCGCGCAGCGGCGGCCAACGTCGCCTGGGCGCTCGCCACGGTGCCGCCGGACATACCGCCTTTTATCTTGCGCAGGCGAGCCTTGACCCGCCGCGCCGGGCGTCCGAATTTCTCGCGCGCCTTCTCCTGCAACGTGAGCACGCCAAGATCGAACGGGAGGGAATCGAAGCCGCAAGAAAACACGATGCGCGCGCCGGTCCGTTTCGCTTCGTCGTGCTGGGCGTCGATCATGCGCCGCATCCAGACCGGCTCGCCGCACAGATCGACATAGCCGGTGCCCGTGGCCGCGCAGGCCGCCACAAGGTCGGGACCGTGGAGCTGATAAGGCCCGACCGTGGTGATGATCACGGCCGCACGCTCGCACATCGACCGCAGGCTGGCCGGCTCGGCGGCGTCCGCCTTCACCAAGGGCACATCGTCCGGTGCGCCGATGTCGGCACGCACCTTCTGAAGCTTGTCGATCGAGCGTCCAGCAATCGCCCAGGACGGAGCATCATCGCCGCGATAGGACGTCGCCAGATATTCGGCGATCAGACGGCCAGTGTAACCTGTTGCACCATAGACGATGAGGTCGAGGTCCCGCTTCACGACGTTGGTCCTCCTCCATCGCGTTTCACGGACGATACCACAGTTCCCGTCTTCAGGGCGCGATGTCCGGTTGGGGTCACAAATGGCGGTGGGGGACCGCGCGAGGCAAGTTCAGTCTACCCCTAACTGCGAACGCCCCGGGGCCGCTTCGAGTTCCTTCGGGTGGGGGGACACATCCGGAAATCCAAGCATCCCAATTTCAGTCGCAGGTCAATTCCGCTAAACTTCTGCGGCGAACGGGGTGTGAACGTTACCATACAAGCCCGCGGTTCTAACCCAGTGGCTCGACCGACACTCGTCTGCTGGCGAAAATTGTGGCGTCAAACTACGCGGCTCGCAGCGTGGAGGCGACCCGGACAACTTCTTCCGCATTATCCAGAATAACGCTCCGCCGAGGGAGTGGAGCATCATGGAGGTGCAGATGGCTGATCAATGGCTCTTCAAGAGCGAGACTTATGATAACTGCAATTGCGCCATGAACTGCGGTTGCCAGTTCAATTTGCCGAGTACCCACGGCTACTGTCAGTCGGCCTTCGTCGGCACCATCGTTGAAGGCCACTTCAACGATACGCCACTCTCAGGCTTGAATTGGGCGGCGCTGTACAAGTGGCCCGGCGAAATCAAGGACGGAAGCGGCCGGCGCCAGATGGTTATCGACGAGCGTGCCGATGAAGCTCAACGGATCGCGCTTGAAACGATCCTCTCAGGCGAGGCCTGCAAACCATTGAGCAATTTCTTCGCCGTATTCGCGTCCACATGCTCGGAAGTTTGCGAGACGTTGTTCCTGCCGATTCATCTCGATGCGGACCTGGAACTCAGAACCGCAAGAGTAGAGATACCCGGCGTCATGCAGAGCAACGGCAGGCCGATGATCGATGAGTTTACCGGTCAACCATTCCACGTTGCGCTGGCGCGTCCCAGTGGCAGTTTCGAGTTTACCTACGCAGAAATCGGGCTAGGTACCACCTCGATCACAGGTGACATGGAAATGGCGTACGAAGATTCATGGGCGCACTTCTGTATTCACCACTTCAATCAGGACGGTTTGGTCAGGCAAAGATCAAGGCTCACGGCATGGCTTGGCGCATGACCCCGCATTCCCCGTAAATGACGCCAGTCGCCTATGGCTCAGAACGATCCCGCCACCGAGCCGAGCGCGATGACGGCGGCGAGGGCGACGAGTGGGCCGACGATGCCGGCCATGACGATATCGCGATAGCTGTCCCGGTGCGTCGATCCGCAGACGGCTAGCAGCGTGACGACCGCGCCGTTATGAGGCAGGCTGTCGAGCGTACCGGCACTGATCACCGCCACGCGATGCAGCAGCGCGGGATCGAGACCGATCTCCGCCGCACGCGTCATGTACGTTCCTCCGAGTGCGTCGAGTGCAATGGTCAGCCCGCCTGATGCTGAGCCCGTAAGCGCGGCGAGCACGTTGGTCGCCACCGCGAGCGAGACCAGCGGTCCGCCGCCGATGCCGAGCACGGTGTCGCGCACGACATCGAAGGCGGGCATCGCGGCCACCACGGCGCCGAAGCCGACCAGGCTCGCAACGCTCACAGCCGGCAGTACGGCGGCGTTGACGCCGGCGTCCATGGTGGCACGCAGGGCCGGCAATCGCCGATGGCTGACGGCGAGGACCGCCACGATCGCACAGGCGAGGGCTGTGATGACAGCCCATACGCCGCCGACGGCTGCGAGCGACGTTCCGCCCCAGCGCGCCTCGGCGAGGAAGCGGGTGTCGAGAGCCGGCAGGATGAACAACGACATCGCGAGATTGACGATAATCACCACAATGAGCGGGAGCCCTGCGAGCACAACCGACGGCGGCGCGTCGGTCACCGCACCGTGTACGATCTCCGCCGGATCGAACTCGCGCGCGGTGGTGGCGCGTTCGCGCAGCGTTTCGTCGGAGGCAAGGCTTGCGGAAGGCATTGGCACGCCGTCGCCGAAGCCTTCGCCGTTCTTTCTTGCGTTGGCTTCCTCGCGGTTGAGCCACCACAGGCCGAAGCCGAGCATGATCAACGATGCCATAATGCCAAGGCCGGGCGCGGCGAACGGCGTGGTGCCGAAGAACGGCATCGGGATCGCGTTCTGGATCGACGGCGTGCCTGGTAGCGCCGACATGGTGAAGGTCGAGGTGCCGAGGACGATCGCCGCCGGCATCAGCCGCCGCGGGATGCCGGCGTTACGAAACAGCTCATGCGCCATCGGTGCGAGCACGAAGAAGGCAACAAACAGACTGACGCCGCCATATGTGACGAGCGCTCCGGCCAGCACCACCGCGAGCACTGCCCGCCGTGTGCCCAGCCGCTCGGTCATGAAGGCCGCGATCGCGGCGACCGAGCCGCTGTCTTCCATCAGTTTGCCGAACAGGGCGCCGAGCAAAAACAGCGGAAAGAACTGGGCCAGAAAGCCTGCCGCGCTGACCATGAAGGTCTGGGTCCAGTGGGCCAGCAGCGGCTCGCGCGAAAACAGCGCGGCAACCATCGCGGCAACCGGCGCGAGCAGCAGCACGCTCCAGCCCCGATAGGCGAACAGGATCAGCAGCCCGAGCCCGATCAGGATGCCGAGAAGTCCCAACAGAGTCATCGCCCCTAGCACTCCGCCAGCAGTGCATCGAGATCGGCGGTGGAGCGCTGGCCGAGGTCGTCAGCGTGCGCCTTGAGGAATGCGTCGGCGCTCCTGCGGCCCTCTTCTTTAAGCATTGAGACGAACGCCCACTCCGCGTTGAGTTTTGACGACGCGCCGAACTCCGCGAGCGTATCTGTCATGATCCGGTGCGTGCGCATTCCGGCCCAGCGCGCGCCCTCGCCGTGTCCGGGGTCCGCCACCTGGCGTAAGAGCGCCATCATCCGCAATTCCTTCATCAGCGGCGAGTTGAAGGAGATTTCGTTGAGCCGGTTGAGGATTTCGTTTGCGGTGCGGGGCGGTTCCGGCCGTTCGCGCGGATTGATCTGCACCAGAATGGTGTCGTGCGCGTTGCTTTCGCGCACCAGCGGCGTCAGCGTCGGATTGCCGGCATAGCCGCCATCCCAAAAAGGTTCGCCGTCGATCTCGATCGCGTGGAACATGGTCGGCAGGCAGGCCGAGGCCAGCAGGACATCGGCCGTGATCTCCTTGTTGCGGAAAATGCGGCCGCGGCCGGTGCGCACGCTGGTCGCGGTGACGAACAGCCTGATCGGCGCGCGGGCGAGCCGATCGAAATCGATGCTCTCGGCGAGGATGGCGCGCAACGGGTTGAGGCCGAGCGGATTGAGATCATAGGGCGAAACCACGCGGGCCATCAGGTCCATGGCGACGTAGGCGGGCGAGGTGTCGAGCGTCCAGCGGCCCATCAGCCGGTCGAGCGGCGAGCGCTGCAGCGGGCTGAACGCCGCAGCCTGCGACACGCGCCGCCAATAGGCCGCGAGCGCCGCCCGCGCGCCTTCGGCCCCGCCTTGCGTCCACCCGTCGGCCACCAGGGCTGCATTCATCGCGCCCGCCGACGTGCCGGAGATCGCCTCGATCCGTAGCCATGGCTCCTCGATCAGCCGATCGAGCACGCCCCAGGTGAACGCGCCGTGGGAGCCGCCGCCCTGCAAAGCTAGGTCCACGAGGACAGGTTCGCGCGCTGTTTCATCCATCGTCATCCTCGCTGGTCGGAGATGAAACGACACTCAATCAGGACGCTCCGAAACCTCCTCTCGACTCTTCGTAGGATCGACGCAGCAGCGCGAACAGGCTGCCGCCCGTCGCCGCCCCGAGCAGGTAGGCGACGGCGGCGAGCAGCGCGAGCGGCACGCGGGCATTCAAGCCGAGGAACGACATGGTGACGATCTCGAAGTTCTGCAGCGCGAAGATGACGGTCGCGGCGACGAACAGAATGATGACGGCGAGGTAGATCCAGCGCATGGGCGCCTCCTTTTCGTCGCTTAGGAGACTGCGCCGCGCGCAGTCCGCCAACCACACCTCAACGAGCGCGGCGCAAGCCGAAGCCGAGCCCGATCCAGCCGGCGCCGGCCATGATGAGATCGATGGCGAGGAACAGGCCGAGGATATAGAGGCTCGACACCGGCCAGCGCGCCAGGATCAGCAGGCCGAGCAGAAGCGTGATCACACCTGATAGCGCCACCCAGATCCACGGCGTTTCGCGTTTCATGCTGAAGGCCAGCACGATTCGCATGATGCCCGAGACCACCAGCGATGCGCCGAGAATGAGGGTCAGGAGCACCGCCGCGAGCAGCGGATTCTGGAACGTGACGAAACCGCCTATGATATAGAGCACGCCGAGCAGGACCCAGAGCAGGAATTTGCCCCAGCTCTTGATCTGGAAGGCGCTAATCACCTCGGCGACGCCGGCGATGATCATCATTACGCCGACAACAAAGACGCTGACGACGGTGGCCATCGCGACGCTGCCAAGCGCGATAAACCCGGCGAGCAGATAGACGACGCCGAGCGCGACGATCCAGCCCCATTTGGCGCGCAACGGCGCTGTATCCGAGCCGGCTGTTCTCACGGTGTCTGAAGTGCTGGTCATGACGGTCCTCCGAAAACGAAAACCTATCCGACGTCAGTTTGTCGGTCCCTCGACGCGACAGGGCGCGGGGTGCTCGACACCTGGATACTAGCGCAACTGCGCGTTGCGAACACCCAATTTTGGTATTTTCGGTCGCTATTTCATTCGCGAGACCTTGCCGCGGCGATGCCGATCGCGTCGTCGGGTAGGCGATTGTTGAGCCGTAACAGTAGACTAGATCAGCCGCATTCCCTTGAGACCCGCATGTCCGTTCTTGCCGACGACGTGTGGTCGTGCACGGAGATACCGAGCGGGGTGGCGATCTGGGCGATCGCCTTGGTCATCTGGATGTCGGCCGACGACGGCGTCGGATCGCCCGCTTGGATGATTGTGCAGGAAAACGCCGTTCGCAAAACCGCGTGCTTCCGCGGTTTTGCATTCGAGCATGGGTTGGCTCTCGCCACCTGTTCGACAGTCACTCGGGCTTGATCCCCGCGTCCTTCACGACCTTGCCCCAGTGCGCCATCTGCGACTTGATATGCGCGCCGAACTCGCCAGGTGTGCCGCCGGCGGGCTCCGCCGCGATCTTCGCGAACGCCTCGCGCACGCTCGCCGTCGCCAACGCCTTGTTGATTGCCTCGTTCAGCTTGCCGATGATGGCGTCCGGGGTGCCGCTCTTCACCACGAAGCCAAGCCAGTCCGCGATAACGAGCTCCGGGAATCCCTCCTCGACGACGGTGGGAACGTCCTTCAGGGCTGCCATGCGTGTTGGCGCCGTGACGGCGAGCGCCCGGAGCTGGCCGGAGGCAATCAGGTCGAGAACAGGCAGAGGCGTGATGAACTGATAGTGGTTGGTGCCATTGATGAGATCCCCGATCGCCTGCGGCAGGGCCCGATAGTGGACGTGGCTCGCACGTACTCCCGTCTGAAGTCTGAACTGTTCGCCTGCGAGATGGGCCGGTGTGCCGAACCCGCCCGATGAGAATGTGAATTTGTCGGGCTGGCTCTTCAGCAAGGCGACAAGCTCCGCCATCGACTTCGCGGGTACCGCCGGATTGGCAACCAGAACGTGATGCGCGGTCATGACCTTGATTACCGGCGCGAAATCGGTGTCGTGCCGAAAGGTTATGTTCGACAGCAGTGCGGGAGATGCCGAGGCGCCCAGGGCGAGGGCCAGGATCGTATATCCATCCGCGGGCTGCTTGAGGACCTCGCCGGCTGCAAGCGTCCCTATGGCCCCAGGCTTGTTCTCGACGACAATCCGCCAGCCCTCGCTCCGCCCAAGCTCGTTCGCGACGATGCGCGTGATGATATCCGGCGGCGCGCCCGCGCCGCCTCCGACGACGATGCGGATCATGCCGGACGGGTAGGATTGCGCGACCGCTGGTTGGGCCATTGCTCCTAGGCTCACTGCCAGCAGGAGGTGCCCCCACCAATAGATTCCACGAAATGCTTGCGCTGCCATTCTCACCCTCCTCGTAGATGCACAGCATCGTGCCGCCTCGGATGTCCCGCTCGTGAAGGATCGGGCTCTGTTGTGCAGGAAACCACAGAAATCGGAGGCGATTCCGCTAAGCGGAACGCTGAATTCCGGACTCCGGAACGCTGGACTCCGCGAAGCGGAACGGAAAGAATGGCCGAGCTCGACGGGCGAGAGGCATCGGCAATGCCGAGGGTCGAAACAATCAGAGGACTGGAGCGAGGACTGCAAGTCCTGCGGTTTCTCCATTCCGAGCCAATTTCGTCCCTGCACGAGATCCACGCTGCAACGGCGATATCCAAGCCCAGTCTGCTGCGCATTTTGAACACGCTGGAGCGGGCGGGCATGGTCGCGCGGCGTCTGGCCGACGGCCGCTATCGGCTAAGCGTTTTCACGGATGTGGTGCGAAAGCGGGACCGGTACGACCGCGTTGCCGAGGCAGCAGCACCCGTTCTGGCGCAGCTGTGTAAGAAGGTTAAGTGGCCGTCCGATCTGTTCGTGCCCGCCGGCAACTGCATGGAAAGACGCGAGACGACTGTGCCGCACAGTCCGTTCGTGCTCCCAGGGCTGCACAGCCGGGTTGGTGGCCGGGTGGGGTGGCTGATGACGGGCGTCGGGCGCGCTTATCTCGCGTGGTGCCCGGAGAAGGAACGGGAGGCGACTTTGCGCACACTCCGGAAATCCAACAACCCGGAGGATTGGTTCGCGCGCGACCCGAGGAAGCTCGAGCGAATTCTCAGTGAGGTGCGGCGCCGGGGTTACGCCACACGTGACGCAAGCTACGTGGCGGGTCGATACGGAGAAACCCCGGCTGATGATGGGGCAGCCGCAATTGCCGTGGCGCTGTTCGATGGCAGGCGTGTTCATGGCTCGATCAATTTTCGCTGGATCAGGACGGCGTTCACGGTAGAGGACTTCGCCGCCCGGCACCTTGCCGATCTGCAGGACGCCGCGCGCGAGATCGTGGGCTCTCTGCAGCGGCCGGCAAGGTAGCTAATCCCCAACGTCTATGGTTGATGGCGAGCAGGCTTGGGGCTAAAGGGCGCCGTTCCTGCGCGTCCGGTGCACGTCCGCTTTGCGCCTGAAAGCTGATTAAATCAGCTTCATCCCCTTCAAACTCGCATGCCCGTTCTTGCCGACGATGATGTGGTCGTGCACGGAGATGCCGAGCGGCGTGGCGATCTGGACAATCGCTTTGGTCATTTGGATGTCGGCTTGCGACGGCGTCGGATCGCCGGATGGGTGGTTATGCACCAGGATCAGCGCGGTCGCCGATAGTTCGAGCGCGCGCTTGATGACCTCGCGCGGATAGACCGGCGTGTGATCGACGGTGCCGGTCTGCTGGATTTCGTCGGCGATCAACTGGTTACGCTTGTCGAGGAACAGCAGGCGAAACTGCTCCTTGTCGGCGAATGCCATGCCGCTGCGGCAATAGTCGATCACGTCGTTCCAGGACGACAGTGCAATCTTGCGCTTGATCTCGCCCTTCGCCACCCGGCTCGCGGCGGCTGCGAGCAATTTGATCTGGTTGATCGAGGCCTCGCCGATGCCGTCGACCTCGCGCAGGCGTGCGACCGGCGCGTGAATCACTTCGGCGAACGAACCGAATTTTTTCAACAGCGCTTTCGCCAATGGTTTGGTATCGCGCCGGGGCAGGGCCGGGAAAAGCGCCATCTCCAGCAGTTCGTAGTCGCTCAGCGCCTCCGGCCCGGCCGCATAGAAGCGCTCGCGCAAGCGTTCGCGGTGGCCGTGATAGTGCGGCTTGTCGGCTGGTTGATCCGGGGGATTGCTGGTGTCGGTTGGCATCGATCGTAAACATGCCGTGCCGGCCAGCTTTTGCAACTCGGAATTGCGGGGCAGTTGACGAAAAGGCGCCACGCGGTAAGCGCGGCGCCTTCAACCGTTTCAGATCGATACGCTATCAGGCCTTCACGGCGGCGAAGGCATAGCCGTTGCCGTCCTTGGTCAGTGTGCCGACATTCGGGAAGCCGAAATGATAGCCGGCGATCATGCCCTTTTCGGCGATGACGCGATCGAAGAACGCGCGGCGCGTCGCTTCCGCCTTCGGCCCGTCGGCGTCGAATGCCGAGAACCAGCCCGGATTTCTCACGAACAGCTGATGGATGCCGGTAACGTCGCTCTGGATGAAGAGCTGCTGTCCGCCCGACGCCACCAGGAAGGACATGTGTCCGACGGTATGGCCCGGCGTGGCGATGGCCTTGACGCCAGGCGCGAGGTCGGCGCCATCGTTGTATTGCTTGACGTTCTTCCAGGTCGGGAAGGTCGCCTGAATCCGCTTGATGAAGGGACGATTGGCCTCCGGCACCTTCTCCACCAGCGCCGGATCAGTCGCGAACTTGAATTCCACCTCAGGCATCATGATTTCCGCGTTCGGGAACACCTGTGCGCTGGTCTCCTTCACCCACAGGCCCGAGATGTGATCGGGATGGAAATGCGAGATCACGACCGCCGAGACCGTCGTGGGATCGAGGCCAGCCGCCTTCATGTTGTCGGCGAGCTTGCCGACAGTCGCCGGGCCGTTGCCGCCAAAGCCGGTGTCGAACAGGATGACCTTGCCGCCGGTTCGGATCGCGGTGACGGTGAAGGGATTGTCGATCTTGTCGGGACCGATGCCTGCAGCGGTAAGCGCCTTCTTGACGTCGTCGAGCGAGGCGTTCTTGACCATGCCCTCGGCGACCGTGCGCTCGATGGTTCCATCATGCAGGCTGAAGACCTCGATGTCCCCGACCTTGTATTTGAGGCTGTCCGCAGCACGCTGCGCATGCGCCGCGCCGATGAACGAAACCGGTCCCTTGAGGCCGAAAACCAGCGCCGCCCCCGTGCTTCCGAGGACCAGATCGCGACGTGAAATCTCGAACATTGCCCTTGCTCCCTTTAATTGATCCCTAGCCCGCAAGCCTTCTCTTTTGGAAGGCTCGCGCATTACTACCCCGGACAAGGCGAGCTATTCCTGTGTGAAGCCGCTTCAATTACAGGCAGAGGTTGCTGCAACGCCCGCTGGTTTTTCCGCCGTCTCAGCAAATGCGAGGCATTTGCAAACAGGGCTCGCGGCCAGGGCGGCCGACGCGAAACGCTTCGATGAAGCCGCCGTCCTTCTGGGTCACGAAGACGGTTTTGCCGTCGGGACCGCCAAAGGTGAGGTTGGTCGGCTCCTTGCCGCGCAGCGGCACCTCGCGTTCGAGCGATCCATCGGCGCCGATAATGGCGATCGTGCCGGCGGAAAGCCGGGCGAGATAGATCCGGCCGTCGACGTCGGTGCGCAGGCCGTCGACCTCGAAATCCGCAAAACCCCTGATCAGCCGCGGGTCGAGCAATTTGCTGCCGTCGAGACGATAGGCCCATACCTGCCGCGAATTCGACTCGCTCACGTAAAGGGTAGCGCCATCCGGGCTCAAATCGATGCCGTTGGTTACGCCAAGACGCCTGGTAGAGGACATCACTTCACCTTGCCCCTTGCCATCCGGCCCACGGACAATGCGCCAAATCTGGCCGCCCGAGGGTGGTGCAAATCGCGGGTCGCTGGCATAGAGCGTGCCGTCCGCCGCGACCGCGAGGTCGTTCGGCTGATTGAATCGATCGGAATGAAAGTAAATTCGTGGTGTGGTTTCGCCTGATGCGATGACCCACACATTGTGTTTCTTGAAATCGGCAATGTACATCCGCCCCTGCCTGTCGAAGCGGATCCCGTTGCCGATGCTATCACCGGGAAGCGATGTGAAGAGCTGGGATTGCGAGGCGCCTGGCGCGACCTTGCCGATGTTGCCGCGCTGTCGAAAATTGACGACGTAGAGGTTGCCGGACGCGTCGACCGCGGGACCTTCGATGCCGGACGTGTACTCGCCCTGCGGCGTGATCCGCTTGCTCACGAACAGGGCGTCCTCGGCGGCGGTGCCATGACTTGCGAAAAAGGGGCTTGCGAAAAAAGCGGCCGATGCGACCAGGCAGGTGGCGGCCAATCCCGCTCGAAGGTCTCGTTCGCGGGTCGTCATCGCCTGTCCCCTGCTGAACGCCATCGGCACAAGCGCGCTCCCAGGGGCGCGAGCAGGTCAGGCTGAATGCGCTACCTCAGATGGCGGCGTACGGCTTCTCGCCGTGGCGCTCCGACAGCGTGAAAATCTCGACGCCGGTCGCGGTCACGCCGACCGAATGCTCGAACTGTGCCGACAGCGAGCGGTCGCGCGTCACCGCGGTCCAGCCATCGGACAGGATTTTTACATGCGGCTTGCCGAGATTGATCATCGGCTCGATGGTGAAGAACATGCCGGGCTTGAGCATAACGCCTTCGCCGGGCCGGCCGATATGGATGATGTTGGGCTCGTCGTGGAACATGCGCCCCAGCCCATGGCCGCAGAAATCGCGCACCACGCTCATGCCTTGCGGCTCGACGAAGCTCTGGATGGCGTGGCCGATATCGCCGGTGGTGGCGCCGGGCTTCACCGCGGCAATGCCGCGCATCATCGCTTCATAGGTGACCTCGATCAGCCGCTCCGCCTTGCGGGCGATCGGGCCGATCACATACATGCGGCTGGAATCGCCATACCAGCCGTCGACGATGAAGGTGACGTCGATATTGACGATGTCGCCCTCTTTCATCGCGCGGTCGCCGGGCATGCCGTGGCAGACAACATGATTGATCGAGGTGCAGGTCGAGTAGCGGTAGCCGCGATACATCAGCGTCGCCGGGTAGGCGCCGTGGCTGAAGGCGAAGTCGCGGACGAATTCGTCGATCCGGGAAGTCGGGACGCCCGCCTTGACGATGTCGGTGAGCTCGTCGAGGCATTTGGCCACCAGCGCGCCGGCCTTGCGCATGCCGGCAAAGCCGCTCGCGCCATGCAGCTTGATCTGGCCGGTTTTTCGCAAGGAGGTATCTGTTGCTTCGATATAGCTCATGGGCGGGTCATGCTTCGGGAACGGAAAAAAGAGGCTGATTTGAACGTCTAATTTAATGATCCGACCGCTCAGTGCAAGCCAAGGTTGGGACTCCGAGCCGCCTTAAAAAGCTTGCATCTAGCCGGAAACCTCCACCACCTGCTCGACCGGCAGCGCGCCGCCGCGGACGCGGATTTCGCGGACCGGATAGGGAACGCGGATGCCCTCGCGCTTGAACGCGTCCCACAGCGCCAGCATCACCTCGCTCTTGACGTTGTCCATGCCGTCGGGGTCGGCGATCCAGAAGGTCAGCGAAAATTTCATGCCGGCTTCGGCGAACTCGGTGATGATGCAGTTCGGCGGCTTGTTCTTGATGGCGCGCGGGGCGGCCGCCGCAACCTCGATCGCCAGCTTGCAGACGAGGCGGGGATCAGCGTCGTAGTTGGTGCTGAACAGCACCTTCACCAGCGTATTCTTGTCGGTGTAGGTCCAGTTCACGACCTTCTGCGTCACCAGATCCTCGTTCGGGATCAGGAACTCGCGGCCGTCGCCGGCGGCGACCGAGATGTAGCGCGTCTTCATCGCGCTGATCCGGCCCGAACTGTCGCCGATGGTGACGAGGTCGCCGGGTTTCACGGATTTGTCCGCCAGCAGGATGATGCCCGAGATGAAATTGGCGACGATCTTCTGCAGGCCGAGGCCGATACCGACGCCGGCCGCGCCGGTAAAAACCGCTAGCGCCGAAAGGTTGATGCCGACGGTACCGAGCGCGATCGCGATCGCCACCACCATCAGTCCGATGCGGATAATCTTGACCAGCAGCACCTGGACCGACGGCGTCAGGTCGCTGGCGCGGGTAATCCTGCTTTCGATGAAGTTGCTGGCGATGTTGGTCAGCCAAAGCGCAGCGATCAGCAGTGCGCCAGCCTTGATCAGCAGCAGCGGCGTCAGCCGCAAGCCGCCGATCTCGATCGCAAACGAGTCCAGCGTTTCCGCTGCCGGGTCGAGTTGCCCAAGGATACTCAGCGCCGCGACAAACCATGCCGTTATCGACACCAGCTTGACGATGAAGGCGTTGCGGATCACCGAAGTCACGAGCCGGATCACGAGCCACGCCAGCGCCAGCTTGGCGGCGACCATCAGAAGATAGCTGCGGCTTGGCCACGTCAGGTGGTACATCGTGACGCGCTCCGCGATCACCAGGACCGCGAACACCGCGGTCGACGCGCTGCCGACCAGCACGCGGACGAAATGCCGGAGCGGCAACGGCCAGCGCATCGCCAGCGACGTCATGTCGACCCGCGCGCGGATCGCCGCATCCGCCGCATAGGCGATGCCGGCGGCGGTCAGCATCAGCCCGAACTGCAGATAGAACCATGGCGAGGTGACCTCTGCGCCGACCGATCGCGCAGTCGATTGCAGAAACTCAATGATTTCCTTCAGGGCCATGTCCATCGGTAAATCTCGTCAGGCGGAGCGCAGGCAATTTGATTCGAACGGTTGGCAGATTTCCACAATCCGGGCGGGCGGACCATCGATACATCGACCGGCCAAGTCAGGTTAGCCCTTAAAACAGGGCGTATTGCCGCTATTGCAGAAATGGGTTGGCGTTCAACTGTGGCAACGATATGGATGCAATTGCAAGTATTTGCGATAATTACAGAGGTTCATGGCTTCTCTCGACTCGGTCAGCATCGCCATCTTTCTGGGCGCCATTCTGGTGATGGCGGGCATCCTGTCGAGCCTGCTCGCGTTGCGCTTCGGGGCGCCCTTGCTGCTGGTGTTCCTTGGGATCGGCATGCTGGCGGGCGATGCCGGGCCGGGCCAACTCAACTACAACGACGTCCGCACCACCTATCTGGTGGGGTCGGTGGCACTGGCGCTGATACTGTTCGATGGCGGCTTGCGAACGAAATTTCAGAGCATCCGCACCGTGCTGGCGCCCTCGATGGTGCTGGCGACGATCGGCGTATTGCTTACCGCGCTGGTGACCGCGCCGGTCGCCAGATATGTGCTTGATCTCAATTGGACCGAGTCGCTCCTGGTCGGCGCGGTGGTGGCGTCGACCGATGCAGCCGCGGTATTTCTGCTCGTCCACACCCAGGGCCTGCGCCTTCGCCCGCGTGTCGGGGCGACGCTGGAGGCGGAATCCGGCACCAACGATCCGTTCGCGATCTTCCTCACTTTGATGCTGGTCGAATTCATTTCGATCGGTCAAAGCTCACCCGGACATGTCGTATTCGAACTCGCCCGCGAGGGCCTGCTCGGCGGCGTGATCGGCGTGATCGGCGGCCGCCTGGTGGTACTGGCGCTCAATCGGGTAGCGCTGCCGCAGGGCCTGCATGCGCCCTTCGTCACCACGGCCGCGCTGGTGATCTTCGGCGTGGCGCAGATCGCGCATGCCTCGGGCTTTCTCGCGGTCTATCTCGCCGGCATCATAATCGGCAACCGGCCGACGCGCGCGCATAATTCGGTGATCACATTCTTGGATGCCGCGACCTGGCTGGCGCAGATCGTGATGTTCGTCCTGCTCGGGCTGCTCTCGTCGCCGCAACGGCTGCTGGACAGCGTAGGGCCGGCGGTGATCGTGGCACTGGTGCTGATGCTGGCGGCGCGGCCAATCGCGGTGTTCCTGTGCCTGGTGCCGTTCCGCTTCAACTGGCGCGAAAAGATCTTCATCGCCTGGACCGGCCTGCGTGGCGCGGTCGCAATCTTCCTCGCCTCGATCCCGATGCTGGTCGGATTGCCAAAGGCCTACCTCTATTTCGACGTTGCCTTTGTCGTGGTCATCATCTCGCTGTTGCTGCAGGGCTGGACGCTGGCGCCGGCGGCGCGCTGGCTGCATGTAGCGCTGCCGCGCGTGGACCGCGGTCCCAGGCGCGTCGAGCTCGATCTGCCCGGCCAGCTCGAGCAGCAGCTGGTCGGTTATCCCGTGCGTCCGAAAAGCCTATATTTCCGGCGCGGGTTGCTGCCATCCTGGTCCAAGCCGACGCTGGTGATCCGCGAGGAACGGATTCTCTCTCCCGCCGAGGCCGATCCGATTGCCGCGGGGGATTACATCTATCTGCTGGCGCCGCCGGAAAAGGCCGAGGCGCTGGACCGTTTCTTTGTCGACATGGCGCCGAGTTCGGCGCCCGACCCGCATCTGCTCGGCGATTTCATGGTTTCCGGCGAGCATACCCTCGGCGAACTGGCCCAGATCTACGGCGTATCGGCCGGCGAAGAGCATGCCACGCTGACGCTGGCGGATTATTTCGACATTCATCTCGATCATGCGCCGAAGGTGGGCGCCGAGCTCGTGCTCGATCCGATCGTGCTGGTCGCGCGCAGCATCAGCGGTGGCCGAGTCAATGTGGTCGGCCTGCGCCTGCCTGAGGATGAGGAGGCCGTGCCGCTGACACGCAGGCAGAAGGCCAGGCGCAAGCTGGCGGAGATCTGGTCGTCGGTCGCCGGGGTTTGACTCCGCGGGAATGCGAACCATGGCTTGCGCCTGTCGCGCGCGTTGCGCTGGAATTACTCTTCCAGGGTAAATCCAACCCTCAAGGTGACCTGGTAGTGGCGAACAGATCCATTTTCGATATGGCCTCTGGTCTGCACGACTTCGAACCATTTCATTTCGCGAATGGTTTTTGACGCACGGGTAATGGCGTTCTGAATCGCGTCCTCGATGCTTTTTTCGGAAGACCCTACGAGATCGAGGATCTTGTACACGTGATCCTTCATTCCGGCGGTATCGGGCATGGCAAACCTCCATTGCGGCCATCGGTGCTCAATTCTGAACGAGTTGGCGACCTCCACAGTTCCATGATTTTCTGCTGACTTGTGCATCGCGGTGCACTGCCGCGCGACTGGGCCAACGATCAAAGGCTCCGCGTGCAATGCATCGATGCGCAGCCGCCGTGCATCATCCGGCGCATTCCGCTGTTGAGGAATAGGCGAACTATCATTAGCTTAGCCGGAGGTCAGCCGATGACCTCACGGTGGAAACGCAGGAGAGACACAACAATGTCCGGCCCGTCAGACGATCAACTCGGCTTTGCACCCGATTACGATTCTCCTGTCCCCTATATGCAGCGCACGCGCGACTACTATGCTGCGATCGGCTACACCACGCCGTACCGCTGGGCGCACTATGTCGATGCGCCGTTTCAGCCGCTGAAGAAGCCGCTGGCGCAGTCACGCGTGACCATCGTCACGACCGCCGCGCAATATGATCCCGCCAAGGGCGATCAGGGTCCCGGCGCGGCCTATAATGGCAGCGCTAAGTTCTACACGGTCTATGACGGCGATACCTCGAAACAGCACGATTTGCGGATCTCGCATATCGGCTACGACCGCAAGCATACGACCGCGACCGACAGCGGCACCTGGTTTCCGCTGCCGCAGCTTGTGAAGGCGAGGGCCGCGGGACGGATAGGCGAGGTCGCGCCGCGCTTCTTCGGCGCGCCGACCAATCGCAGCCATCGCGTCACCATCGATGTCGACGCGCCCGACATCCTCGCCCGTTGCCTCGCCGATCAGGTCGATGTCGCGGTGATCGTTCCGAACTGTCCGGTCTGTCACCAGACGTCAGCGCTGGTGGCGCGCCATCTCGAAGCCAACGGGATCGCCACCGTCGTGATGGGTTGCGCCAAGGATATCGTCGAGTTCGCGGCCGCGCCCCGTTTCCTGTTTTCGGATTTCCCGCTCGGCAATTCCGCGGGCAAGCCGCATGACGTGGAGTCGCAGGCGCAGACGCTGGAGCTGGCGCTGCGGCTGTTGGAGTCTGCACCCGGCGCGCGCACCACGATGCAGTCGCCGCTGCGCTGGAGCGAGGATGCTTCCTGGAAGCTCGACTACAACAACATCGCCCAGATGAGTCCGGAAGAGCTGGCGCGGCGTCGCGCCGAGTTCGACAAGCAGAAGGAGATCGCGCGCGGCAACCGGGCAGCGTGAGGCTGCTTTCCTTCTCCCCTTGTGGGAGAAGGTGGCGCGGACGCAGTCCGCGCCGGATGAGGGGTATCTCACTGCGCACTCGGTATTCGCGGAGAGAACCTCTCACCCGTCTTCGCTTCGCGAAGCCACCCTCTCCCACAAGGGGCGAGGGAAGAAAGAAGAAAGAGGCAGGAGGATCCCCTTTGACCCGACCGTTTGAAGGCGTGAAGATTCTCGACCTCACGCAGGTGCTGGCTGGGCCCTATGCGAGCTACCAGCTCGCGCTGCTCGGGGCCGACGTCATCAAGGTGGAGCGGCGCGAGGGCGAGGATATGCGCCGCACGCCGTTGAGCCGGGAATGGGCCGAGCGTGGGCTGGCACCGGGCTGGCAGGCGATCAACGGCAACAAGCGCAGCCTCACCCTCGACCTCTCGAAGCCGGAGGCGATCGCCATCGTCAAGCAGCTCGCCGCGCAGGCCGACGTGGTGATGGAGAACTTTCGTCCCGGCGTGATGGACAAGCTCGGCATCGGCTACGCCGCGCTGTCGGCGATCAATCCGCGGCTGATCTACTGCGCCATTTCCGGCTTCGGCCAGACCGGCCCCGAGCGGCTCGGCGCCGGCTATGACGGCAAGATGCAGGCGCTGTCAGGCATCATGTCGATTACGGGCCACGCCGAGACCGGGCCGACGCGGGCGGGCTTTGCCGTCTGCGACGTGCTGTCGGGCGCCACCGCGGCCTTCGGCGTGTCGAGCGCGCTGTTCCAGCGCACCCATACCGGCAAGGGCCAGCTGGTCGACGTCTCCATGCTGGAGGCGACGCTGGCGTTCCTGTCGGGCCAGGTGGCGGACTATTCAGTGGCCGGCCACCGCCAGCAGCTTTCCGGCAATCAGGCCGTCAGCCGCCGGCCGACCGCCAACCTCTTCAAGGCGGGCGAGGGCTATCTGCTGCTCGCCGTCAACAGCGAGAAGCAATACATTGCCTTGATGACGGCGCTCGGCCGCGCCGACGCGCTGGAGGACCCGCGCTTCGTCGATTGGTTTGCCCGCCAGGAGAACGAGAAGGCACTGCGGGCCATTATCGAGGAGGCGCTGTCAAGCAAGGACCCGCGCGAGTGGGAGAAGATACTGGAAGCCGCGGGCGCGCCCTGCGCCAGCATCTGGAAGGTCGAGGAAGTCATCGACCATCCGCAGATCGCGGCGCGCGGCGCCATTCAGGAGATCGAGACGCCCTATGGCCGCCTGCGCTTTGCCGGCAACGGTTTCCAGCTCGCCCATGGCGGCGGCAGGCTCGACCGGATGGCGCCGGCGCTGAGCGCCCATACCGAGGAGGTGCTGGCCTCGCTCGGCTACGACACGAAGGCGATCGCAGAACTGCGGGCGCGCGAGGTCGTCTAAAGCGTGATGGGATTAGGTTCTATTGCGACCACGAAGAAGGTGCGGCTCCCTCTCCCGCTTGCGGGGGAGGGCCGGGGTGGGGGTGTCTCCGCGGGTCACACTGGCCGAGTGGAGAGAGCCCCCACCCGGCGCTTCGCGCCGACCTAAGAGCGAGCTTCGCTCGTCTCGACCCCGCAAGCGGGAGAGGTGAAGCGCGTCCGCTGCCAAACCTAACCAATGCACTAGCGGCGCGGGAGGTCCGGTTCCTGTCCCGTTTTGGGGTCACCCGCGCATGGCGACCCTGCGCCAAGCCGCTTTGTGCGGCCGGGCTTCCCGTCTAAAAGACGCCTTTCCCGATCCTAGAAGGATAGATCATGCCCGCCTACCGCTCTCGAACCACGACCCATGGCCGCAACATGGCGGGCGCCCGCGGCCTCTGGCGCGCCACCGGCATGAAGAACGAGGACTTTGGCAAGCCGATCATTGCCGTGGTCAATTCGTTCACCCAGTTCGTGCCCGGCCACGTGCACCTGAAGGACCTCGGCCAGCTCGTCGCGCGCGAGATCGAAAAGGCGGGCGGCGTTGCCAAAGAGTTCAGCACCATCGCGGTCGATGATGGCATCGCGATGGGCCATGACGGCATGCTCTACAGCCTGCCGTCGCGCGAAATCATCGCCGACAGCGTCGAATACATGGTCAACGCACATTGCGCCGACGCCATGGTCTGCATCTCGAACTGCGACAAGATCACGCCCGGCATGCTGATGGCTGCGCTGCGGATCAACATCCCGACCGTGTTCGTCTCGGGCGGGCCGATGGAATCGGGCAAGGTCAATCTCAAAGGAAAAATCCGCGCGGTCGACTTGATCGACGCCATGGTCGCCGCTGCCGACACCAGCGTCAGCGACGCGGATGTCGAAGTGATCGAGCGCTCGGCGTGCCCGACCTGCGGCTCGTGCTCGGGCATGTTCACGGCCAATTCCATGAACTGCCTCACCGAGGCGCTCGGCCTTGCGCTGCCCGGCAACGGCTCGGTGCTGGCCACGCATGCCGACCGCAAGGGGCTGTTCGTCGAGGCCGGCCATCTGATCGTTGACCTCGCGCGGCGTTATTACGAGCAGGATGACGATACCGCGCTGCCGCGCACCATCGCCAACTTCAAGGCGTTCGAGAATGCGATGACGCTCGACATCGCCATGGGTGGCTCGACCAACACGGTGCTGCATCTCTTGGCGGCCGCTTACGAAGGCAAGGTGCCGTTCACTATGCAAGACATCGACCGGCTATCGCGGCGGGTGCCTGTGCTGTGCAAGGTGGCGCCGTCGGTGGCCGACGTGCATCTGGAAGACGTGCACCGCGCCGGCGGCGTGATGGCCATTTTGGGCGAACTCGACCGCGCCGGCCTGCTCAATCGTGGCCTGCCGATGGTTCACAGCAAGACGCTGGAGGACGCGCTCGGCCGCTGGGATATCGTGCGCACCAAGAGCGAAAGCGTGCGGAAATTCTTCACGGCCGCGCCGGGCAATGTGCCGACCCAAGTCGCGTTCAGCCAGGAGCGCCGGTTCGAGGAGCTCGATACCGACCGCGCCACCGGCTGCATCCGAGATGCCGCGCACGCGTTCTCGAAAGACGGCGGCCTCGCCGTGCTGTCGGGCAATCTTGCGCTGGACGGCTGCATCGTGAAGACCGCCGGCGTCGATGAGAGCATTCTGAAGTTCGAGGGACCGGCGCGGATCTTTGAAAGCCAGGACGCCGCGGTCGAAGGCATTCTGGGCGGCAAGATCAAGGCCGGCGACGTCGTCGTGGTCCGCTACGAGGGCCCGCGCGGCGGTCCCGGCATGCAGGAGATGCTGTATCCGACCAGCTATCTGAAATCGAAGGGGCTCGGAAAGGTCTGCGCGCTGATCACCGACGGCCGCTTCTCCGGCGGCTCCTCGGGCCTGTCGATCGGGCACATCTCGCCGGAAGCCGCCGAAGGCGGTTTGATCGGGTTGGTGGAGGATGGCGATCTCATCAAGATCGATATCCCCGCGCGTTCGATCAGCCTCGTGGTCGATGATGTGACGCTGGCGAAACGTCGCGAAGCCATGCTGGCCCGCGGGGCGGAGGCATGGAAGCCCGCCAAGAAGCGCAGCCGCAACGTGTCGATGGCGCTGAAGGCCTATGCGGCGCTGACGACCAGCGCAGCGCGCGGCGCAGTGCGCGTCGTTCCGGAGTGAGCTACTGCAGCGGGATCTTGTTCGATTTTGCGGAGAGTCTTCTTACCTCTCCCGCTTGCGGGGGAGGTCGGATCGCATCGTTAGATGCGATCCGGGTGGGGGCTCTCTCCACACGGGCAGTGTGACTCGCGGAGACACCCCCACCCCGGCCCTCCCCCGCAAGCGGGAGAGGGAGTCGAGCCCTTCACGGTCGCTCGCAGCTAACTCAACTACCCGCTACGTCGTCAGCACCTTGACGCCGCCGAGCGCGGTCACCCGGCCGCGCTTGAGCATCACGATCTGCGTCGCGAGCTGGCGCAGCTCGGCCGCGTCGTGGCTGACATAGACCATGGGAATGCCCTCGTCGCGCAGCCGCACCAGGTAGGGCAGGATTTCCTCCTTGCGGCCCTCATCGAGCGAACCCAGCGGCTCGTCCAGCAGCAGCAAGCGTGGCTTTGACAACAGCGCGCGGCCGAGCGCGACGCGCTGACGCTCGCCGCCGGAGAGTTTTCCGGGTCGGCGATCCCTGAGGCCGCCGATGTCGAGCAGGTCCGTGATGCGCGCAGACTGCACGGCATCTTCCGCAAGGCCGTTCATGCGCCGGCCGTAGTCGAGGTTCTGCTGCACGTTAAGATGCGGAAACAGTCGCGCGTCCTGAAACACGTAGCCGATCCGGCGCCGGTGCGGTGGCAGATGGACGCCTTTCGACGTGTCATCCAGCGTTTCGCCGTCGAGCGCGATGATGCCGCGGTCGGGCCGCAGCAGGCCCGCGATCATGTTGATCAGCGAGGTCTTGCCGGCGCCGGATGCGCCGAACAGGCCGGTGACGCGGCCCTGGCTTTCGAACGAGGCTTCGAGCGAGAACTCGCCGAGTTGCTTGGTGACGTCGACGCGCAACATGGTCAATTCCCGTGCAGGCGTTTGGTCGCGCGCCGCGCGAACCATTCGGATGCGATCAAAGCGCCCATTGCGATCACGGTGGAAACGACAACCAGCCGTCCTGCCGCGGCGTCGCCATCGGGGGTCTGGATCAGCGAATAGATCGCCGACGAAATGGTCTGGGTCTCGCCGGGAATGTTGGAGACGAATGTGATGGTGGCGCCGAACTCGCCGATCGCCTTGGCAAAGCCCAGCACCATGCCGGCTAGTACGCCTGGCAGCGCCAGCGGCAAGGTGACCGTCGCAAATACTTTCCACGGTGGTGCACCGAGAGTGCTTGCAGCCTGCTCCAGACGGCGATCGATCGCATCGATCGAGAGCCGGATCGGTCGCACCAGCAACGGAAACGACATGATGCCGCAGGCGAGCGCAGCGCCGGTCCAGCGAAACGCGAACACAATGCCGAGATGGTCGGCGAGCCATGCGCCGACCAGGCCGCGACGGCCAAAGGTCAGCAGCAGCAAATAGCCGGTGACGACCGGCGGCAGCACCAGCGGCAAATGGACCAGGGCGTCGAGGATCGATTTGCCCCAGAATTCACGCCGCGCCAGCAGCCATGCCAGCGCAACGCCGAACGGCGTCGCCACCAGCGTTGCGATGATGGCGACCCGCAGCGACAGCAGGATGGCGGTCCATTCGGCCAGCGAGATTTCGAACATCAGGTTGACGGGCTGACGAGGAATTTGAAGCCGTATTTCTCGAGGATGGTCTTTGCTGCCGTCGAACGCAGGAAGGCGAGATAATCGGAAGCCCCCGGCTTCGCAGTCGTCGTCGCCGCTACCGGATAGATGATCGCGGGATGGGAATCGGCCGGGAAGGTGCCGACGATCTTGACACCGGGCTCGATCTTGGCGTCGGTGGCATAGACAATGCCCAGAACAGCCTCGCCGCGCGCCACCAGCGTCAGCGCGGCACGCACGCTTTCGGCCATCGCAAATTTGGACTCGGCGGCCTGCCATACGCCAAGCTTCTCCAGCGCCGCCTTGGCGTATTTGCCGGCGGGTACGGATTTGACGTCGCCGGTGGCGATCCGGCCATCGCCCGCGAGCCTGGCGAGATCGAAGCCGGGGCCGATGTTCACATTGTCGGTCTTGGAGTCCTTCGGCGCGATCAACACGATGCTGTTGCCGAGCAGATTGACCCGGCTCGATTCATTGATGGTCTTCCTGGAGGTCGCGTAATCCATCCAGTCGGTGTCGGCAGAGATGAACACGTCGGCCGGTGCGCCCTGTTCGATCTGCCGGGCGAGCGCCGAGCTGGCGGCGTAGCTGACGGTGATCTTGGCTCCGGTCTTCGCGGTATAGGCGGCGTCGATCTCGTCTAGCGCGTTCTTCATCGAGGCCGCGGCAAACACCGTCAGGGATTTTTCCTGCGCGGCGGCGGGTGAGGGGGTGGTTGTTAGTGATATGGCGAAGGCCAGGAAAAGGCCGGCAAGACGATTCATCGGGCGCTCCATGCCTGATGGCGAGCGGCGGTTGCCGTGCGCAAGACAGGCGTTGGTTGGGTGAGACGACTGTCGGAAGCGCCGTTCCGTGATCCCTGGTGGACTTGCGGTCGATCGGGATGTCGCCAGCCCTGACAATAGTCAGGAAGGGGGCAGAGGTAAAGGCGGCTGCACCGCCTTGCAAGATGCAACCGGGTCACTTGTCGGTTGGTTAGTGGTGATGATGTCGCTTGTGCCCACCGCTGCCGTAGCCCCGCAGTTCCGCATATTTTGTCATTTGCGATGGGGTCAGGATGGTCCCGGTCGACAAATGATATTTCAGATGGGTCTCGCGCAGCATCCCCTGCGTGGCGGCGACGGCCGCGGTAGACGCTTTCAGGCTTTCCGGCGTGACGGTGCGGGTCGCAAACTGCTTGTCCAGTTCGGCTTCCTGCTCGATCAGTCTCGCGCCGAGCGGCATCGCCTCGGCCTTCATGGAATCGAACAGGCGCTGCATGCTGGCGCGTTGCTCGGTGGAGAGTTCGAGCTTGTCGGCGAGTTCGAGAACGTGCAACGGCCCCGGATAGCCGTTCAGTTCGGCCGCGAGCGCCAGGCCCATTCCGCGGCCGGCGCCGAGGTCGGCAATCTGCTGCTCGGATAGCGCCTTGATCGAGCGTGCCTGCATCCCCGCGTAGGGCGTTTGTGCATGCACGCTGGTGACGAAAGCGATGGATGCGATCACGGGCCAGATCTTCATCGATATTCTCCAGTGGGTCTGTTCGCTTACATCGTCAGTGTTTTGCATCAGGCGCGTTCAGCACCGCCTTGCAGGCCGGCGGCAGCGACGCCATCGTCATCGGCGGCTTCGGTTTTGGCGGCACTTTCGGCGGCTTCGGATGCAGCACCGCATCGCTGAACCAGTAGGCGAGATCGGCAGGTTGGCAACCTTCGCCCTCGTTCGGCTCGGGTTGGCTCTCGCATTCGCCGGCGCCGGGCGGGCATCTGATGCGGATGTGGAAGTGATAGTCATGGCCGTACATCGGGCGCACCTTGTGCAGCCAGTATCGGTCCCCCTTGGCCTCGCGACACAGCGCCTTCTTGATCGCGGCATTGACGAAGATGCGCTGCACGCTGGGCTCCTGCGCGGCGGCGCGGATGACGGCAAGATGCGTCGGCGTCCAGGCGTGCGGATCGATGTCGAGCCGATCGTTGCGCACCATCATCACCGCCGACATCTCCTCGCGCTCGTTGCGCGATAGTTGCCGGTTCGGCATCGGCGTCAGCCAGATGTCGGCATCTAACCCCACCTGATGGCTGGCATGTCCAGTAAACATCGGCCCGCCGCGCGGCTGCGACATATCGCCGACCAAGATGCCCGGCCAGCCGGCATCTCGCCGTGCCCTTGCTGCCAGCCGCTTTACCAGCGCGACCAGATCGGGGTGGCCCCAGTAGCGATTGCGCGACAGCCGCATCACCTGCCAATTGTCGCCGTTGATCGGCAACCCTTCCGCGCCCGAGATGCAGCCACGGGCGTAGAATCCGTGCACGCGCGTCGGCATGGCCGCCGGCAGCAGCTTGCGGCCGAACAGCTCCTTGGCGGCGACATTGGGATCGTTGGGGTTGGCAAGCGGCGGCAGCGGCTTCGGATTGACCGTGCCCTTGTCCTGCGCCCATGCGCTGGCGGCATGGGCGGCGGCGATCAAGGTGATGAGCGGGATCAGAATCAGGCGAGGGTTCATCGGATCACTCTATTCGCGCCAGCGTAGCATGAATGGGCAGGGGAGGACAGGCACGGCAAACACAATTGCTCTCGCCTACAAGGTCGCGGCTCGCCCACGCGCAACGGCCCGCGCAACACACGCATCGAAATAAACCAGAGCGGGACAATCATTTCGGACGATCCCGCTCCAGCTTCCGATCTTGAGTTCTGTTTACCCGCGCGCCTGCAACGCCAGTCGGATGGATATCTCAACCGGCGAATAATCGCCGTCGGGTCGCGCAAGCCTGAACGGCTTCGCGGGGTGCAGCGGCGGTTGCGCCATGAAACGTGGCGCAGAACCCCGGTGCATCTGCGCGGCGTGAACGAGGAACGGGTGGCACAAATAGACCGTACCGGCCTCGCCGGTCGCCAGTACCTCGGGCCGGCCGCTTCCCATCGTATCCGGTATGAAATGCGACATGCCGGCCTCGCCGGCCGGTTCGAGATAGCGCGCCATATCCAGATGCGAGCCCGGCCTTATTCGGGTAGGCGCATCGGACTCTCCCACATCGGAGAACAGGAACAGCATCAGCAGCGCGCGCCCACGGGACGTCACGTTCACACGCCAATCGGTGTAATCAGGGTTGTCGGCGCTTGCGTGCTCCGCCGGGAAGCTGACATCGACATGCCAGCCGGCATCGCCGGGATCGCGCGGGCTCGGAAACCGCACCGGGAAAGTTCCGAGGTCGGCCCGCGGCCACCAGCGCCCCCGTCCGACAAGCTGGTCGAAGGCCGTATGAAGCTGCGGGGTGTTGACGGCTTTCCTGAACGGTTCGTCGCCGTAGTAACCGAGGCGGATCACCGGCTCAGTCCACGTCGCGGGATCGTCGGGATCGCAGGGCAGATCGCGCCACAGAATGGCGCGCCCCTGTTCCGCAAGCTCGCGCGGAAAGGCGTGATCGATCCGAACGAAGCCGTCTTGAATGAACTGCTCGATCTGCGCGTCGCCGAGCGCGCGCACTTGTTTGCTGGTAGGCATGAAAATCCTCTTATCGCTGGGCAAGCGGCCATGGTCCTGCGCGAAGCAGGAGCGGCCGGACTGTTCTGTCGAAAACTTCCGCCCGCCTGAGCGGGCAACGCGGTCAGCGCGCGAGGAAGTAGACCGAAGCGATATTGGAGGTACGGATCATCATGGCATGCGCAGCGTAGCAAACCGGCCGCCGGCGTTCAACGCCGCCGCGCTCATTGCAGCTCGATGTTAGCGGACTTGATCACCGCGGCCCAGCGGTCGATTTCCTCCCGCATGTAGGATGCTGAGATATCAGCACATGCGGCGTTCCGCAGGCGGCTTTACGACCACGATGTCGTACCGGAGCGGCAATCTCTCTGGGCTGAACGGGCGTTGCACGCGATCGCATTAACCGTGCAATAACCTTCCCGGCCACTGAAGGACATTCATGCAGACGCGCGGCTTTTCGCGCATTCCTTGTGCAGTCGCCGCGCGAGCCGCTGTGCTCCGGCGGCCACACGGCGAATTTGCCTCTTGTATCTGCGACGCGCATCGAGGTCACACACGCAAGGCGTGTGTATGTGCTTTTTCTCGGACGGAGTATCTAAACGTGCGATGGGAGTTTCTACGACAAGAGATACCTTTTTTTCAGATACTTGTCTGAAAACTTTGCACGCAGAGTGCGAATAGAGCGTGGTAATGCCGAAGAAGAAGCCAACAACAGCCGGAAAACCGAAGAAGTCGATTGTCCGTTTTCCCGGCCGGCCGGCAAAGCCTGCTGCGAAGCTGTCAACCAGCCGCCGAGATGGCGGCATCATCGGTCTGGGCGTCGACATCACCGAGTTGAAACAGCGCGAGGCGTCGTTCCGGCTGCTATTCGACAGCAATCCGGTTCCGATGATCGTCTGCGCGCAGGGTGACGAACGAATCCTTGCCGTCAACGACTCCGCGGTTCAGCATTACGGTTACAGCCGCAGCGAATTCGAGAAGCTGACGATCCGCAACCTGCAGGCCTTCGACGTCGAGCCGCCATGGGCCGGCGAGCACGCCGGCGACGAGCGCGCCGCCCACGCCTGGAAGCATGTCAGGGCCGACGGCGAACTGATCGATCTGGCGATCTATTCGCGCCAGCTCGTTTACGGCGGCCGGTCCGCGGTCCTGCTCGCGCTGATGGACACCACCGAACGCAAGCGCGCCGAGGCGCGGCTGACGTTCATGGCCCAGCATGACGGCCTGACCGGACTGCCGAACCGCAATTTGCTGCGTCAGCAGATGGACGACATCCTGCTCCACACGCGCCGCAACGCCGAGAAGGTGGCGGTGCTCGTGCTCGGCCTCGACCACTTCAAGGCAATCAACGATACGCTCGGCCACGGCGTCGGCGACAAGCTCCTGCGCGGCGTCGGCAAGCGATTGCAATCGATGCTGCGCAAGGACGATGCATTGGCCCGGCTCAACTCCGACGAATTCGCCATCGTCCTGACCGGCGTGACACGGCCCGAGGATGCGGTGTTCATGGCGAGGCGCCTGCTCGACGCGATCGGCGATCCCTATCTGCTGGACGGGCACTCGATCGTGATCGGCGCCAGCATCGGCATCGCGATGTCGCCCGGCGATGGCGATGAATCCGAGAAGCTCCTGAAGAATGCCGACCTCGCTTTGTCGCGCGCCAAGAACGATTCCCGTGGCACGTTCTCGTTCTTCGAGGCCGGGATGGACGCGCGCGCCCAGACCCGCCGCAAGATCGAAACCGAGTTGCGCGAGGCCGTCCAGGGCGATGCGCTGCGGCCCTATTACCAGCCGCTGGTCGACCTTTCGAGCGGGCGCATCACCGGCTTCGAGGCGCTGGTGCGCTGGCCGCATCCCGAGCGCGGCATGATCTCGCCGGCCGAGTTCATTCCCGTGGCGGAGGAGACCGGTCTGATCAACGCCGTCGGCGGCTTGATGCTGCGCCGTGCCTGCATGGACGCAGCGCAATGGCCCGACGACGTCCGCGTCGCGGTCAACCTGTCGCCGCTGCAGTTCCGCGTCGGCAATCTGTTGTCGCTGGTGGTGGATACGCTGAAGCAGTCCGGCCTGCCGGCAAAGCGCCTGGAGCTCGAGATTACCGAGACGTTGCTTCTGGAAAAGAGCAGCGAGGTGCTGGCGACGCTGCATGCGCTGCGCGCGCTCGGCGTTCGTATCTCGATGGACGATTTCGGCACCGGCTATTCCAGCCTGAGCTATTTGCGCAGCTTTCCGTTCGACAAGATCAAGATCGACCAGTCCTTCGTGCGGGACCTGGCCGCCAACCCCGACGCGCAGGCGATCGTGCGTTCGATCATCAGCCTCGGCAAGGGCCTGGGCGTCACGATCACGGCCGAAGGCGTCGAGACCGAGGCCGAGGTGAGTTGCCTGCGCAATGAGGGTTGCCACGAGGGCCAGGGTTTCCTGTTCAGCCGCGCGCGGCCCAATGGGGAGATCGTGAGCCTGTTGCAGACGCAGGGCAACTGGAGCGCAGCGGCGGGCGCGGCGCTGGTGGCGTAGTCGCAAACGTAGCAACCGTAGCCCGGATGGAGCGAAGCGAAATCCGGGGCCGTCGTGCCGCGGGCGAGCCGTCCCGGATTGCGCTTCGCTTCATCCGGGCTACGGGCGTCTATTTCCCGCCTTCTTCCTCGCGTGATACGTCAGCGCCAGCGCCACGCAGTGGCGCAGCGCTTTCTCGGGAAGCTTCTCGCCGGCGTCGAGCAGAATGGCGCGGTTGCCGCTATAGCGCAGCTCCGGATAAAGCTCGCGAAAGGTCTCGACCAGATCGGTCTGGCAGTGGAAATAAACCGCGTAGCGGCCGGCTTCCGGCTTCACCTGGTCGATCCGGATCGTGCTGCCGCTCTTGCTCTCGGTCGTGAGATAGCTCGGCTGCCCCCATTTCAGCGTCTCTTCCAGCGCGCCGACGCCATCGGTTGTCTTGGCAGTATCCAAGATCAGCCGGCGCAGCGCCAACAGCCTCGCCTTGATCGGACTGGGATAGGCGCCGAAGACGACTTCCACCGCGGAATTCGCAGCCACACTCGATGGCTTCCCGGCGCTACGCTTTGCCGCCTTCTTCCGTGCCGTAGCTTTCATGAAGGTCCGCGCACCCTGCCTGGAGCTGTCGCGCGCAGCCTAGAGCAGGATGCAAACCGGCGGAAGCGAAAACGAAACGCCTATCCCCGTCGCGCGGTCTTGCGCGTGCCTGTCTTGCGTGCGCTGGATCGTGTCGTCTTGCGGGCGCTGGACCTTGCCGCGGCCTTTCGCTTGCGCGTGGCGGCTGCTTTCTTCGCCGAGCGTGATCGCGCCGCAGCCGGCCGGCGTGCCGCGGCCTTGCCGCCGCGCGGCCCACCGATTCGGCCGCCCTTCTTCGCCGCGACATTGGTGTCCTTCACGCCGCGACCGGAGCCGCTCTTGTTGCCGCCGCCGGTTTCCTTGTTGACGGTCGCCCAGGCACGCCGCTCGGCTTCCTTCTTGCCGATGCCGCGCTTCTCATAGCCTTCCTCGATATGCTCGGCCTTGCGTTTCTGCTTGTTGGTGTAGCTCGATTTGTCTCCGCGGGGCATGGGTCATCTCCCTCGCTGTTACGGTCGCCCATGAGGCGCAACGCATGGCGCGCGTGCGGGTTCCGACACGAGAGCGGTGCGGTTCAAGCATATCGATTGCCGTTCATCGCATCGTCGGCGGGGCGTCGAGATTGCCTGACAGGATCGCCTTGCCGGCATCTTCATAATGCGCGTCGCGGCCCTGGATCTGTTGCGCGATTGCATGCATGTCGCGAAAGCGGCGCTCGAACCTGTTGGCGTTGAACACGGCGGTGGCGCCGGCCATGCGATAGGCGGTGTCGACCACGGCGGCCGATTGATGGATGGTCCAGGTAGCGGCGATGCGCAGCGCGACGCGATGCGCTTCCGTGATGGCCTCGCCGCGTGAAAGATCGCGCCAGACTTCAGCGGCGGTCGCATAGAGATAGGCGCGGGCGGCGCGCCATTGTGCTTCGGTGCGGCCGATCAATCCCTGCACGGCATTGTTGTCGCGCATCGCCTTCAGTGCCTGCGGGGTCTTGGCGCGGGCAAGGTCGATCGCCGCGTCAAGCGTGGCGCGGGCGACGCCGAGCGAGGTTGCAGCAAAGCCCATGCCGAACGCCATGTTGGTGGAGAGCTTGTATAGCGGGCCGCTTTCGCGCCGGGCTACCGGCTCGTCGCGAAGCGCTGCGAACTTTTCCGGGATGAACAGATTGTCGACCGAATAGGAATCGGTGCCGGTGCCCCGCAGGCCGATCACGTCCCAGACGTCGTGCATGGTAGCGCTGGTCACCGGAAACAGGATGGTGCGAATTTCGGGCGTGCCGTCCGGCCTGCGTCGCGGCGTGCCGTCGGCCTCGACGACGCGGACATGGGCGCCAAGCCAGCTCGCCTGCCGCGAGCCGGAGGCAAAATCCCAGCGCGCGCTGGCCTTATAGCCGCCCGGAACCGCGTGGACTTCATGATTGATCGCGCCCCATGCGAGAATGCCGGGCGCGACATTGAAGATTTCGTTGGCCGCATCGGGATCGAGATAGGCCGCCGTCATCGCGCAGACGCTGCACTGGCCAAGGCACCACGCGGTCGAGGCGTCGGCCTTGGCGATCTCCTCCTGCATCAGCATGAACGCTTCGAGCGAAGCCTCGATGCCGCCAAAACTCTTCGGCAGCAGCGCGCGGTAAAGCCCGTTCTCGATCAGCGCCGCCGTTACCGCCGGCGTCAGCCGCCGCGTCCGCTCGATCTCGTCGGCCTCGCGCATGATCAATGGCGCCAGCGCCCGCGCGCGTTCCACGAGGTCGATCCCGGGCTGCCTGTTCATGCGTTTCCTCGCATTCTCTTGTTCTTTTCGTGTCCGCAATCGTGACCCATCGGCCACCGCCGATCAAGCCGGCGCGCCGGTATGGCATGGCTTGTGCTGATAGCTACAACCGCAGGTGCGTCACGTCGAGGAGTGGGTTACAGTCGAGGTGGAGCAGGGGAGCTGAAAATGGCAGATATCAGCCTTTTCGAACCTGAAGATCTCAACAATATCCCGACCTTCCGGGCCGCCTATTCGGATCGCACGGCGTTGCTGATGGCCAAGCTGGCCTATCGCGCCTACAACGATTTCGACGTCGACGATGCGACGTTCAAGACGTTCAGCACGGATTTGTGCAAGCAGGGATTTGTCGACTGCCGCGCCCTGATCGACCGCGATGTCGGCACGGCAGGATATATCGTGGAAGGCAACGACATCATCGTCGTCGTATTCCGGGGAACCGAGAACGAACTCGATTGGAAAACCAATGTGAACGCTCGATTCGTTGCGCTGCAAGGCGGTACGCGTGTTCACACGGGCTTCTTTCAGGCCTACTGGCCGATCCGTGACGCCATGTTCGAGGTCGTCAAGCGCGTCATCAAGGCGAAGCAGCGTCCGATCTACATTACCGGCCATTCGCTCGGCGGGGCGTTGGCGCTGATGGCCACGGCGGAACTGGCCAATGACGAGGATGCGAGCGTGCGCGATTGCGTTGCGGCCTGCTACACGTTTGGCTGTCCGCGCGCAGGCGACGCCTCCTTCGACGTGTACGTCAAAGCTCCATTGTATCGAATCACCAACGGTGTCGATCTAGTGCCGGCAGTCCCTCCAGCCATCCTTGGCTATCGTCACGTCGGCGATACCCGGTATTTCGGAAAAGTTGGCGTCGCCCCGGTGCGGCGGTCGCCGAACTGGCCACAGAAGATCTGGCGTACGATCTGGGGCCTGGTTGCGCTGGTCAGGACCGGAAAATTTCAGAACATCGCCGACCACAGCATGACGATCTATGTCGGAAAGCTGGATGCCTGGGCAAAGGTCAATCTCAAGCAGACGCAAGACAGGCGCGAAGTAACGGCCGACCCGGCGATCGCATCAAAGGCATAGCCAAGTTGTTGTCGGCCCTCGCGTGGGCTCACGCCGCCGCGCGTTCGAGATCGAGCGACGATTGCGGCGGCCGCTTCGCCGACGGGAAGCTCAGCGCCACCGCGACGGCAGCCATACCGATGGCGAAGGAGCCGACAAAGAGCCAGTTGTAAGCGTGGAAGGTATCGAACACCCAGCCGCCGGCCAGCGGCCCCAGCGCCATGCCGAGGCTGGCAAAGGCGGAGACGGCGCCGAACATGCTGCCCATGATGCGCACGCCGAAATATTCGCGCACGAGCACGGCGTAGAGCGGCATCACGCCGCCATAGGCGAGGCCGAAGACCACCGACAGCGCATAGAATTCGCCGAGTTGGCCGACCGCGAGGTAGGTGGCGATCGACAGCGCCTGCACGAACAGGCCGCCGACCAGAACGTGCTTGGCGCCGAAACGATCGGCCAGCACGCCGAGCAGCAGCCGGCCGCCGAGACCGGAAAACCCGGCGAGGCTGTAGACCGTGACCGCGGTCAGCGGCGCGATACCGCAGACCATGGCGTAGCTGACCAAGTGGAAGATCGGCCCGGAATGCGCCGCGCAGCAGGCGAAGTGGGCGCCTGCCAGAATGACGAATTGCGGTGTTCGCAAGGCCTGCGCGACGGTCCACTGCCCGTCGGGCGCATCGGTTCCATTTGCAGCCTCCGGCGTTGAAGGCTCCGGCGGCTGTCGCACCAGCAAGGAGGCCGGAATCAACAGCACCAACGCGACGATGCCGATCACCAGCATCGCCGTGCGCCAGTCATAGGACGCGATCAGCCAGCTTGCGAACGGAGCGACGGTGAGCGGCGATACACCCATGCCCGCCGACACCAGCGCCACTGCAAGGCTGCGACGCTGCTCGATCCAGGCGCTCGCGGCGGCCACCATCGGCGCATAGAAACTGCCGGCTGCAATGCCAATCAGGACGCCGAACGCAAACTGGAACTGCCACAGGCTGGTGGCCTGGCTCGCGCCGATCAGGCCGGCGCCGAGCAACAGCGTGCCCGAGAGCACCACGATGCGGGTGCCGAACCGGTCGGACAGGTTGCCCCAGAAGAACGCCGCCAGCCCCATCGCCAGAAAGTCGATCGTCGCGGCCGCCGAGATACCGCTACGCGACCAGCCCATGTCTTGCGAAATCGGCTGCAAGAACACCGCGAGCGACAGCATCGACCCGAACACCACGCACGTCATCAGCGCACCAACGCCGACGACGACCCAGCCGTAGGAAGACCCGGCGGACTTGCCCATGCGATTCCCCGCTCATTTGTCGTTCTGGTCTGAGCGGGGGAGATGGTGGCCTATTCGCTGTCGCGGGGCAAGGAGGGGGCGGGAATGCCTCTTACCTGGATTTCGCCGGTTCGAATGAATTTGGCAAGCACCGCACTGATCACGCGCGCCGCGATGATGGCGTCGTGCCGCTGAATTGCCCGACGTGTCAAATGGTTTCGCAAGATGCGCAGCACGACGGCAGTCGTCGGTTACTTTGCATGGGGTTGTTTTCGGTATTTTTGTTGTCCGGTCACGGAAGCTTCAGACCGAACTCGCTCTCATGCTCTGGCGCTTGAGCTTTTCCCTCAGCTATCCACCTTCAGCGCGGCAATAAACGCTTCCTGCGGGATGTCGACCTTGCCGAACTGCCGCATCTTCTTTTTGCCTTCCTTCTGCTTCTCCAGAAGCTTGCGTTTGCGGGTGATGTCGCCGCCGTAGCACTTGGCGGTGACGTCCTTGCGCAGCGCGCGGACGGTTTCGCGGGCGATCACCTTGCCGCCGATCGCGGCCTGGATCGGGATCTGGAACATGTGCGGCGGGATCAGTTCCTTCATCTTCTCGACCATGGCGCGGCCGCGGCCTTCCGCGCGGGTACGGTGCACCAGCATCGACAGCGCATCGACCGGCTCGGCGTTGACGAGGATCTGCATCTTCACGAGATCCGCCACCTTGTAGTCGGTCAAATGATAGTCGAATGAGGCGTAACCCTTCGACACCGATTTCAGGCGATCGTAGAAATCGAACACGACCTCGTTGAGCGGCAGATCGTATTTCACCATCGCGCGGGAGCCGACGTAAGTCAGCTCCTTCTGCGCGCCGCGGCGGTCCTGACACAGCTTCAGCACGCTGCCGAGATATTCGTCCGGCGTGAGGATCGTCGCCTCGATCCACGGCTCCTCGATGTCGGCGATCTTGACGACATCGGGCATGTCGACGGGGTTGTGGATCTCGATCTCCTGACCGTCGGTCAGGTGCATCTTGTAGATCACGCTCGGTGCTGTTGCGATCAGGTTGAGGTCGAACTCGCGCGACAGCCGCTCCTGAATGATTTCCAGATGCAGCAGTCCCAGGAAGCCGCAGCGGAAGCCGAAGCCGAGCGCCGCCGAGGTTTCCATCTCGAAGGAGAAGCTCGCGTCGTTCAGCCGCAACTTGCCCATCGCCGCGCGCAGCGTTTCGAAGTCGTCGGCGTCGACCGGGAACAGGCCGCAGAACACCACAGGAATCGCCGGCTTGAAGCCCGGCAGCATCTCGGTGACTGGCTTCTTGTCGTCGGTGATGGTGTCGCCGACGCGGGTGTCGGCGACTTCCTTGATCGCCGCGGTGATGAAGCCGATCTCGCCGGGGCCGAGTTCGTCGATCTGCTGCATCTTCGGCGTGAAGAAGCCGACGCGCTCGACGTCGTAGGCCGCGCTGGTGCCCATCATGCGGATGCGCTGGCCTTTCTTCATGGTGCCGTCGACCACCCGGATCAACACGACGACGCCGAGATAGACGTCGTACCAGCTATCGACCAGCAGCGCCTTCAGCGTCGCATCCCGGTCGCCCTTCGGCGGCGGCAGGCGGGTGACGATCGCTTCCAGCACGTCGGGCACGCCAAGGCCGGTCTTGGCCGAAATCATCACGGCGTCCGACGCATCGATGCCGATCACGTCCTCGATCTGCTGCTTGACCTTGTCGGGCTCGGCCGCCGGCAGGTCGACCTTGTTGAGGACGGGCACGATCTCGTGATTGTTGTCGAGCGCCTGGTAGACGTTGGCGAGCGTCTGCGCTTCCACGCCCTGGCTGGCATCGACCACGAGCAGCGATCCCTCGCAGGCCGCCAGCGACCGCGAGACTTCGTAGGCGAAGTCGACATGGCCGGGCGTGTCCATCAGGTTGAAGATGTAATCCTTGCCGTCCTTGGCGCGGTAGTTCAGCCGCACCGTCTGCGCCTTGATGGTGATGCCGCGCTCGCGCTCGATATCCATGGAATCGAGCACCTGTTCCTTGCCCGCCATTTCGCGGTCCGTCAGCCCGCCCGTCATCTGGATCAGGCGGTCGGCCAGCGTCGATTTGCCATGGTCGATATGGGCGACGATGGAGAAGTTGCGGATGTTGGAAATGGGCGTGGTTGTCATGGGGCGCGGGATAGCATTCACGCCCCGGTGCGGCAACCATCTTGCTGTATTTTAAGGGGGTTTCTTCACGCCAAGCTGATTCCACTCGGCCCCAAAACACGCTACGGAATGGGCCATGTCGACTGCATCCATTTCGCCCACGGCCGCGCGCGGCAAGCGTTTTCCATCAATCCGGCGGCTGGCGGCGTGGCTGGCCTCGCAGGCCAGCGACCCCAAGGCCGGTCTGTGGCTGGTGATCGGCCTTGCCGTGGTCCACGCCGTGCTGTGGACGCTGATTCTGGTCAACCTGAAGACCGGGCAGGACGTTCACATGGACGTCGCGGAGGCCTTCGCCTGGGGGCAGAAGTTCCTGCTCGGCTATGGCAAGCACCCGCCGCTGTCCGGCTGGGTTGCCGGCGTCTGGTTCATGCTGTTTCCGGTCACCGACTGGTCAAGCTATGCGCTGGCGATGACGACGTTGGGCTGCGCCCTCGTGATCTGCTGGTGGCTGGCGCTGCGCGTAGTGGATCATCGCCGCGCGTTCTTCGTCGTGGTGGTGCTCGCGCTCTATCCGATCTTCAATTTCAAGGGCTTCAAGTACAATCCGGATCTGTTGCAGCTCGTCACGCTGCCGCTCGTCGTGCTGGCCTATCTCGATGCGTTCGAAAAGCGCAGCATCAAATCCGGCGTGTGGCTCGGGCTTGCCGGCGCGCTGGCGTTGATGACCAAATACTGGGCGGTGACCATGATCGGCGCCATCGGCCTTGCCGCGCTGATCCATCCGCAGCGCCTGCAGTTCCTGCGCTCGCCGGCGCCATGGGTCGCGATCGTCACGCTCTTCGTCGCGATGCTTCCGCATTTGATGTGGCTGAAGCAGGTGGACTTCGTCCCGTTCACTTACGCTGGCGACACCTATTCGCTGACCGACCGCGCGATGATCGACGATCTCGCGCTCGGATATGTCTTGCATAATCTCGCGTTGCTGGCCTTGCCGGTGGTGCTCGGCGCGATCGCGCTGTTGTGGCGGCCGTGGCGTCTGACGCCGTTTCCGTTCCTGGCGCGCGGCGCCAATTCAGGCGTGAACACGTCCCAGGCGCTCAATGTCTGGATCATCCAGGCGGTGGTGGCGATCGGGCCGCCGCTCGGTGCCGTGACATTCCATGTCTACATCAAGACCGACTGGGGCATTCCGCTGTTCTTCCTGACGCCGCTCGCGCTGGTCGCGATATCAGCGGTGCGGGTCCGGAAAGTCGCGCTGATGAACCTGACGGCGACCTGGCTGGTGATTTCGCTGATCGTGCTGGCGGCATCGCCCAAAATTGTCGCCTATGAGCTCAGTGAAAAGCGCACGGCAGGCGCGACCTACCGGGCGCGCTCCGAACTCGCCCGCGAGCTGACGGAAGCCTGGCATACCCGCTTCCGATCGCACTGGCCGGTGGTCGCCGCCTATACCGATACCGGCCAGCCCGTCACCTTCTACAGCCCCGATCATCCGGCGCCGCTGACGCCGGATGAGCCGTGGTCGTCGGGCCTGACCTCGCTCGAAGAGGCGAAGCGATCCGGCTTCATCGGCATCTGCGAAACCGGCGACTGGAAGCTGGAAAAATGCGAGGCATGGATGAAGACCCATGCCGCCAATGCCGAGCGCATGGTGATGACCACGCGGCGATTCTTCCTAGGCATGCCCGGTCCCGCGACAGCCTGGAACATCTTCATCGTGCCGCCGGCCAAATAGAAGCGACCAACCAAGAAACGTGAGGGCGAACGCATGAATCTCGATCTGACGGACAAGACAGCGCTGGTTACCGGCTCGACCCGCGGCATCGGGCTTGCAACGGCGATTGGCCTTGCGCAAATGGGCGCGGAGGTGATCGTCAACGGGCGCGAGCAGGCTACGGTTACCGAAGCCGTGGCAAAAGTCCGAGAGGCTGCGCCCTCGGCCAAGGTGCATGAAGCGGCGTTCGATCTCGGCCATGCTGCGGGCTGCGGCGCGCTGGTGGCGCAATTCCCCGACGTCGACATCCTCGTCAACAATCTCGGCATCTATGAGCCAAAGGGATTCTTCGAGATCGAGGATGCCGATTGGTCAAAAATGTTCGAAGTCAATGTCATGAGCGGGGTGCGGCTGACGCGACACTACCTGAAGCGGATGCTCGATCACAAGGACTGGGGCCGCGTCGTGTTCGTCTCCAGCGAATCCGGCGTCTTCATTCCGAAGGAGATGGTGCATTACGGTTTCTCGAAGTCGGCGCAGCTCGTCATCGCACGCGGCGCAGCCGAGACGACCAAGGGCACAAACGTAACAGTCAATTCGGTGATGCCCGGTCCGACCTGGGTGGAGATGGCGCCGGTGCGTCTGGCCGCACGCGCGAAAGCCGCGGGGACGACCGTCGACGACCTCGTTTCGCGCACCTTCAGCGAACGCCGCCCGGCGTCGCTGCTGCAGCGCTATGCCAAGCCGGAAGAAGTCGCCAATCTGATCTGCTACGTCTGCTCAAAAGCCTCCAGCGCTACCAACGGCGCCGCGCTCCGCGTCGACGGCGGGATCGTGACGAATCCGTTTTGATTTTCTTCTCCCGCGCGCCCCTCTTGCGGGGTCGAGACGAGCGAAGCTCGCCCTTAGAGGGTTGGGGTGAGGGGCTCTCTCCGCGATACTGGTGCGAGTTGATAGACAGGCACCTCCTTGCCCGGATCGCATCTGTCGATGCGATCCGACCTCTCCCCGCAAGCGGGGCGAGGTAAGAAGAGCCGTCAGGCTCTCTCGCTCACACGCCTTCTTCGTTGAATTTGTCGGCGACCAGCGCGGCGATGGCGTCGACCGCCTGCTGCGCCTCTGGGCCGGTCGCGGAGACCGTAACAGTGGTTCCAGGCCCAGCCGCCAGCATCATCAAGCCCATGATCGAGGTCCCGCCGACGGTTTCACTGCCGCGGGTCACCCAGACCTCGGCGTTGAAGCGCTCGACCATCTGGACGAACTTGGCCGAGGCCCGCGCATGCAGGCCGCGCTTGTTGATGATGAGAAGTTCCCGGGAAATCGCGCCGGCAGGCACGCCGGACCCGAGTTCCTTTCCGGGCGCGGCGTCGTCGCTCATTTGCCGGCGAGCACGCGGCTGGCGATGGTGACGTATTTGCGCCCGGCTTCCTGCGCCATGGCGATGGCATCGGGAAGCGAGCGCTCTTCGCGCACCTTGGCAAGCTTGACCAGCATGGGAAGATTGATGCCTGCGAGCACCTCCACCTTCGGGCGGCTCATGCAGGAAATCGCCAGGTTGGAAGGGGTGCCGCCGAACATGTCGGTGAGGATGGCGACACCATCGCCGCTGTCAACGCGATTCACCGCTTCAATGATGTCGCTTCGACACAGATCGGAGTCGTCTTCCGCTCCAATCGTGATGGCTTCGATTTGTTTTTGCGGACCCATGACATGTTCAAGCGCCGCCTTGAACTCGTCGGCAAGGCGCCCATGGGTCACAAGCACTAGACCAATCATCGGAAACTCCTCGCGGGTGCTTTTTGGTGCACCGCACGAACGCGCCACTTTGACCATCCAGAGGCCCCGCGCAAGAGGGCATCTTGGCTATTGTTCCGGAATTTGCCGGTAAGAAGTGAGGCCTGCGCCGGATTAATCGGTGGCGATATTGGGGCTTATATGGTTACCAATTCCCTTCGGGCAATTGTCCAAAGGTTTGACGGAGCCGGAACCATCGGTTGTGGTCAGGGCGGCTACAATCAGTGGGAAGGGGTCAAAGCCCGCTGCGACGGGGATTCGCGGTAATTCAACACCATTAAGGCAGATACTGAGCGTTTCCGGCGGCGGCAGCCGCTCCGCATCGCTGGCCGCGAGATCAGCGACGAGGCCGACTATCGCCTCGCTCACGTAGTCGCAGCGGCGTATGCCGAGGCCCCGGAGCTCGATCAGGCCGGCCAGTTCCCGCGCTGGGCGGACCCACAATTGTCCGGCCACTGTGTCGAGATGGACACGGTCATCCCCGACCAAAACGGCCGGCGGAAGCTGTCCGGCACGCCCCGCGAGAATCAGATCGAAGGCCAGGCGTGATTTGCCGGACCCCGACGTCCCGCGGATCAGGACGGCGCGCTCGCCCACCAGTACGGCGGAGGCGTGCACGCTGGCTTCCCCCGTCATAGCGCGGGCAGCCGGACCACGAAGCGCGCGCCGGCCACGCTTGGCTTGCCGTCAGCGTCGGCCGGGCCGTGGCGATTTTCCGCCCAGATCCGCCCGTTATGCGCTTCGATGATCTGCTTGGAGATCGAGAGCCCCAGCCCTGAGTTCTGGCCAAAGCCCTGATGCGGACGGTCGGTGTAGAAGCGCTCGAAGATGCGCTCCAGCGCATCCTCGCCGATGCCCGGCCCGTCGTCATCGACGATGATTTCGATTTCCGAGCGTGCGCGGCGGCAGGTGACGCGCACTTTCCCGCCGGGGGTGGAGAAGGATTGCGCATTGGACAAGAGATTGGAGATCACTTGTCCGAGCCGGGAATCATGGCCCGGCACCAAGAATGGGTCGGTAGCTCCGCGGCCCTCGAAGCGCGCCTCGACTGCGACGTCGTGTCCAAGCCTGGTTTCGTTGGCCACCGACGTCAGCGTCGTCAAGAGCCGGCGTAGATCGACCGGCGCCATGTCCTGACGCTGCAGTTCGGCATCGAGGCGGCTGGCGTCCGAAATGTCCGAGATCAGCCGGTCGAGCCGCTTGACGTCATGCTCGATCACCTCGAGCAGGCGCGCGCGGCTGGTGTCGTTGCGCGCCAGCGGCAGCGTTTCCACCGCTGAGCGCAGCGAGGTCAGCGGGTTCTTCAGTTCATGGGCGACGTCGGCGGCGAACATCTCGATCGCCTCGATGCGGCTATAGAGCGCATTCGTCATGTCGCGCAGCGCGCCGGACAGATGGCCGATTTCGTCGCGGCGGCGGGTGAAATCGGGAATCTCGACGCGGGTCTGGATGCGCCGGCGGACGCGCTCGGCCCCGTCGGCCAGTCGCCGCACCGGGCCCGCGATCGTGCTCGCGAGCAATAGCGACAGCACGATCATGACCGCGGAAGCGACGCCGCCCACTTTAAGGATCGCCAGCCGTTCGGCGGTCACCATCTGGTCGATGTCGTCGCCCTGCGTCGACAGCATCAGCGCGCCGTGCACGGCGCGGAAGCGCTGCACCGGGACTGCGACCGAGACGATCACCTCGCCGCGGTCGTTGACGCGCACCATGCTGCTTTTGACGCCGTCGAGCGCCTGCACGATTTCCTGGTAGCCCTTGCCGTTTTCGGGACCGAGCTCGCGATAGAGCGGCAGGTCGCCGCGATTGAGCCAGGTGCGGATCGAGATCGTGGCGCGCTCGACAAAGCCCGGCTTCTCCGTCGAGGGCGGCGGCAGCTCGAACCGCATCACGTCGCCGCGGCCATAGAGACTACGGCTGTCGAGGATCATGCCGCCGTCGCCGCCATAGATGCGCGCGCGCGTCTTGGTCGGCGAGATCAGCCGCCGCAGTACCGGCGCGACGCGCTCCGGATTGATCGGAAAATCGAGCCCTGAGGATTCGTCCGGCGCGCCATAGCTTTCGCCGGGCTTGAGATCGAGCAGGCGGTCCGGGTCGATGGTGATGGTATTGGTTTCGACGGTGGCGGAGGCGGCGATTGCGCCGGCGATGATTTCGGCCTGCACCAGGAGGCTCTGCGCCCGCGCATCGATCAGGCCGGCGCGGAATTGCGAGAGATAGAGAATGCTCGCCACCAGCGCGACCAGGCCCGCCAGATTGAGCGAGACGATCCGGCGCGTGAGGCTGGAGAAGGAGAGCGCGAAGAAGAACTGTCCGGCCCGGCGCAGCCAACCGAGCGGCCGCCGCCAGCCCTTCTCGCCCACACTAGCCTCGGCGGCAACACGTTCCCGTTCGAGGAGCTCCAGAGCATCCTCGTGGTTCAGGCTGGGATCGGGCTGCGTTCGATCTAGCAATGGCCGAGCTGCCGGTTGTGATGCGCCGTCTAGTCTACGCTTCTACGTCGTCCGGGCGGATGTGTCAGTCAACACTTCCGCCCGGTGAACGCAGATCAGGCTTCCTTGAAACGATAGCCGACGCCGTACAGCGTCTCGATCATTTCGAAATCGTCGTCGACCACCTTGAACTTCTTGCGCAGCCGCTTGATGTGGCTGTCGATGGTGCGGTCGTCGACATAGACCTGATCGTCATAGGCGGCGTCCATCAGCGCGTTGCGGCTTTTCACCACGCCGGGCCGGGTCGCCAGCGCTTGCAGGATCAAAAATTCCGTCACCGTCAGCGTCACCGGCTCGTTCTTCCAGGTGCAGGTGTGACGCTCCGGGTCCATCCGCAACAGGCCGCGGTCCAGCGCGCGCGCATCCGGTTCCTTCGGCACGGCGGTCGGATCCTTGGGCTGGCCGCGGCGGAGCACGGCCTTGACGCGCTCGACCAGGAGGCGCTGCGAGAATGGCTTGCGGATGAAATCGTCGGCGCCCATCTTGAGGCCGAACAATTCGTCGATCTCTTCATCCTTGGAGGTCAGGAAGATCACCGGCAGATCGGACTTCTGCCGCAGCCGGCGTAGCGTTTCCATGCCGTCCATGCGCGGCATCTTGATATCGAGGATCGCGAGGTCCGGCGGCGAAGTGCGGAAGCCGTCCAGCGCCGAGGCACCATCCGTGTAGGTCATGATGCGATAGCCTTCGGCTTCGAGCGCGATCGACACGGAAGTGAGAATGTTGCGGTCATCATCGACCAGGGCGATTGTGGGCATGAGCCTGCTTTCGAATAAGAGAGTGGCTTAAACGGCGGGCACTTCAGCCAGACGCCGCATAAATGGGCTTCGTACACGGTCAACGAGCAATGCAAGCTGGGCTGAACTATGACCGAGTTCCGCAAAACGCCCCCAGGGAGACGCACTGTCCCCCATATAGCACCCTGTCCAGCCGAGAAAAGGCCCTTTTTGCAATAAGATGGCCGGGAAGAAACCATGCAGCCGACCGCAAATTTTGACGCTTCCAAACTCGCCCGTTCGCTGCTACGGCGCAGCCGGCAGGGCGCGCTCGCCACGCTTATGCCTGAAAGCGGCGACCCTTATTGCTCGCTCGTCAACGTTGCGAGCCATGCCGACGCCTCGCCAATCCTGCTGGTTTCGAGGCTGGCGCTGCATACCAAGAACATTCTCGGTGACAGCCGAGTATCGTTGATGCTGGACGAGCGTGCCGCGGGCGATCCGCTGGAAGGCGCGCGGATCATGCTGGCGGGCCGGGCCGAGGAGGCCGTCGGGGAGCCAGCGAAAATCTTGCGCCGGCGCTATCTGAACGCCCATCCGTCCGCCGAAGCCTTTGTGGATTTCAAGGATTTCTCGTTCTTCCGGATCGTCCCGTCGGGCCTGCATCTGGTCGCCGGATTCGGCCGCATCATCGACCTTAGCCCCGCGCAGTTTCTGACCGAGATCGGCGATGCCGCTGATCTGCTGGAAGCCGAGCAGGGCGCGGTGGAGCATATGAATGAGGATCACCGCGACGCGATGAACCTCTATGCTACCAGACTGCTGGGCGCCGAGTCCGCCGATTGGCGCTGCACCGGCTGCGACCCCGACGGCATGGATATGCAGGCTGAAAGCGCGACGCTGCGGCTGGATTTCCCGGAGCGGGTCACCAGCGCGATGGCGCTCCGCAAGATGCTGGTGCGGCTGGCGGGCGAGGCGCGGGCCAAGGGCTGACAAAGGGCGCACAAGGGTTAACGCCTGCCAATAGCGAACGCGGATTGAACGGGTGCGGACGTTTCCGCGACCTAATGCAAGCCTGCGCGTAGTTGACCAGCGAAAGCCCGCATGAGATCCCGCAATCGATTGATATTTTCCCTGTGTCTGGCGCTGTTGTCGGGCACCTGCCTCTCCGTGCCATCGCTGGCGCAAAAAGGCGATCTCGCCGCGGTCAGCGCCAAGGTCAACGAGCTTGGCCGCGCCGGAAAATATGCGGAAGCCGTCGCATTGGCGCAGGCACAACTCGAAAGCCTCGAGAAAAGATTCGGCCCCGTGAACCGCGAGGTTGGCGTGGCGCTGAGCAATCTGGCGCAGGTTTACGGCAATCAGGGCAGGGATGGCGAGGCGGAGCCTCTGCTCAAGCGATCCATCGCGGTCCTGGAGAAGACGACGGGTCTCGAATCGCCGGAGATCGCGGCTGCGTTGACCAATGTGGCCGCGCTGTACCAGCGCCAGCAGCGCTATGCCGACTCCGAGCCCTTGTTCAAGCGCGCGCTGTCGATACGCGAGAGGTCGCTGCCATCAGGCCATCCGGACATCGGGCAATCCCTCAACAATCTGGCGACGCACTACGAGAAGCTCGGCCGCCACGGCGATTCCGAACCGTTGTTCAAGCGGGCGCTGACGATCTATGAAAAGGCCGCCGGCCCGGAGCATCCCGCGGTGGCGACGCTGTTGAACAATCTCGGCCAGGTGGCAAAGGTGCGGAGCCACTATGCCGAGGCCGAGCCGCGGATCAAGCGGTCGCTGGCGATCCGCGAAAAAGTGCTGGGCCGCGAACATCCCGATGTGGCGCGGTCGCTGAACAATCTCGCCGATCTCTATGAACGGCAGGGCCGCTACGCCGAGGCGCAGCCGTTGTTCGAGCGCGCCTTGGCGATCCGTGAACGCGCCGTCGGTCCCGACCATCCGGATACCGCGACCTCGACCAACAATCTGGCGTCGTTCTATCAGGCCTCGGGCCGTCCCGGTGACGCGCTGCCATTGGTGCAGCGGCTGATCGGAAGCGGACGGGCTCAACCCCGCGCCGTCCTTCCGGTACTGGCGGATGCGGAGCGCCAGCATCTGGTGCCCCGCGACAAGGCCGTGAACGATATGCTCAGCGTGATCCAGCGCGGCACCCGGTCATCGGTTGCTTCTGCCGTGAACAAGCTGGCGGTGCGGCTGGCAGCGGGGAGCGATCGCCTCGCCGAACTGGTGCGCCGGGATCAGGATCTCGCTTCTGAAGCGGAAGCGCTCGACAAGTCGATCGTGGCGGCGGTCTCGAAGGAGCGCTCGAAGCGCGACCCGGCTTCCGAGCAGCGCGCCCGCGCCCGGCTCACCGCGATTGCGACCGAGCGGGCGTCGCTGCAGAAGACGTTGTCGGCGGAATTTCCCAACTACGCCGCGCTATCGAATCCATCGCCGATGACGGTGAAGGAGATCCAGTCGCTGTTGTCGGAAAACGAGGCGCTGGTGCAGTTCGCGGTCACCGAGGTGGAAAGCTATGTCATTGCGATCACCCGTGAGAGCTTTGACTGGAAGCCGATTCCGCGCGGTGCGGAAATCTTGTCGCAGCAGGTGGCCGCGTTCCGTCGCGGTCTTGATCTCGGCAAGGCGAATGATGCTTCCGGCAAATCCGGACTGTTCGATCTCGCGCTCGCCAATGAACTGCACGGGACGTTGCTGGCGCCGATCGATGCGTTGATCAAGGACAAGCCGTCGCTTCTGGTGGTGGCGTCGGGCGCGCTGACGGCGCTGCCGTTCCATCTCTTGGTGACCGAAAGACCGAAGGCCGCTATCCCCGAGACATTCGAGGGCTATCGCGATGCGGCCTGGCTGCTGAAGCGTCAGGCGGTGTCGGTATTGCCATCGGCCGCGAGCCTGAAAGCGCTGCGTGTGTTTGCGCGCAAGGAGCAGAGCACCAAGCCGATGACGGGCTTTGGCGATCCCATTTTCAATCCGGCTGTGAAGCCTGCCGATGGCAATCGTTCCAGGACCGCCGCGCGCAGCCTTGCGAACGGCGCCTACACCGATTTCTGGCAGGGGGCCGGCGTCGATCGCGCGCGGCTCTCGGATGCGCTGCCGCAACTGCCCGATACCGCGGACGAACTCAACACGATTGCGAAAAATCTGGGCGTTGCGACGGTCGACATTCATCTCGGGGAAGACGCCAGCGAAACCACGCTCAAGCGTACGGCACTCGCCGATTACAGCATCGTCTATTTCGCCACCCATGGCCTTGTCGCCGGCGACGTGAAAGGGCTTGCCGAATCGTCGCTGGTGCTGAGCATCCCGAAGCAGCCGAGTGAACTTGATGACGGCCTGCTCACGGCGAGCGAAGTCGCGCAGTTGAAACTCAACGCCGATTGGGTGGTGCTATCCGCCTGCAACACCATTGCCGGCGACAAGCCCGGCGCCGAAGCGCTCTCGGGGCTTGCACGATCCTTCTTCTATGCCGGCGCGCGGGCGCTTCTGGTGTCGCACTGGGCGGTCAGTTCGGAGGCCGCCACGCGGCTTTCGATTTCGACCTTCGACCGCCTGAAGGCCGATCCCAGGCTCGGGCGCGCCGAGGCGCTGCGGCAGGCCATGCTGGCCTATCTCGACGACCCGTCCTCGCCGCGCAATGCCTACCCGGCGTACTGGGCGCCGTTTGCGCTGATCGGAGAGGGCGCCGCGCGCTAAAAAATTTCGATTGTGCGACGCAACAATTCCGGCCTCTGCCGCGTTGAGGCGGATGGTCGCGCAACCATGACAGCAAATGGCCAAAAAAGCGCCGCAGCAAGCGATTGATGCAGATCAACCGCCCGCGCGTGCATAAACCAATTCGCGTGGATCGGCTTGGCAAGCCCGGCGTTCATCAGTATTAGGTCGCCGGACCGAGGCCGGAAGGCTATATTGAGGGGTCACCGCGACAGAGCGCGTCAAGCGACATGCGCGCGACGAGAGTAACGCGGGTTCGAGGAGGAGTCTTCGTGCAAGAGACGGGTCTACGTAACGGTGCCTTCGGCGCCGATAAATTCGGTTTAAAGAATCTCAAGACGGTGCACTGGAATCTCGGCGCGCCGCAGCTTTATCAATATTCACTTGCGGCAGGCGAGGCCGTGCTGTCGGCGGACGGCGCGCTGTGCGCTGATACCGGCGAGTTCACCGGCCGCAGCCCCAAGGACAAGTTCACGGTTCGTGATGCCACCACCGACAAGAACATGTGGTGGGCCGGCAACCAGTCGATCACCTCGGAGCAGTTCTCCGCTCTGTATGCTGATTTCCTCAAGCATGCCGAAGGCATGACGCTGTTCGCGCAGGATCTCTATGGCGGCGCCGATCCGAGTTTCCAGATCAAGACCCGCGTGTTCACCGAGCTTGCCTGGCACTCGCTGTTCATCCGCACGCTCCTGATCCGCCCCGAGGCTTCGGCGCTGCGCGATTTCGTGCCCGAACTCACCATCATCGATCTGCCGAGCTTCCGCGCCGATCCCAAACGTCACGGCGTGCGCTCGGAGAACGTTGTCGCGATCGATTTCGCCCGCAAGATCGTCCTGATCGGCGGGTCTTATTATGCCGGCGAAATGAAGAAGTCGGTCTTCACCACGCTGAACTATTACCTTCCCGCCAAGGGCGTGCTGCCGATGCACTGCTCGGCCAATGTCGGACCCAAGGGCGACACGGCGATCTTCTTCGGCCTGTCCGGCACCGGCAAGACCACGCTCTCAGCCGATCCGAACCGCACGCTGATCGGCGACGACGAGCACGGCTGGGGCAATGACGGCGTCTTCAATTTCGAAGGCGGCTGCTACGCCAAATGCATCAAGCTGTCGCAGGAAGCCGAGCCGCAGATCTTTGCCGCCAGCAACCGCTTTGGCGCCGTGCTCGAAAACGTGGTGCTCGACGAACACACCCGCGTGCCCGATTTCGACGACGGTTCGAAGACCGAGAACACCCGTTCGGCCTATCCGCTCGATTTCATTCCGAACGCCTCGCGCACCGGCCGCGCCGGCCAGCCGAAGAACGTCGTGATGCTGGCGGCCGACGCCTTCGGCGTGTTGCCGCCGATCGCAAAGCTCTCGCCGGCGCAGGCGATGTATCACTTCCTGTCCGGCTATACCGCGAAGGTCGCCGGCACCGAGCGCGGTCTCGGCAACGAGCCGCAGCCGGAATTCTCCACCTGCTTCGGCTCGCCGTTCCTGCCGCTCGATCCTTCCGTCTACGGCAACATGCTGCGCGAGCTGATTGCCAAGCACAATGTCGATTGCTGGCTGGTCAACACCGGCTGGACCGGCGGCAAATTCGGCACCGGCAGCCGCATGCCGATCAAGGTCACGCGGGCGCTGCTCACCGCGGCGCTCGACGGCTCCTTGCGCAATGTCGAATTCCGCACCGACAAGTATTTCGGCTTTGCGGTGCCGACGGCGCTGCCGGGCGTGCCCAGCGAGATCCTCGATCCCGTCAACACCTGGAAGGACAAGGCCGAGTTCGACAAGACCGCGCGCGCGCTGGTCGGCATGTTCCAGAAGAATTTTGCCAAGTTCGAAGCCCAGGTCGACGCCGAAGTCCGCGCCGCTGCGCCGGACACCAAGCTCGCGGCAGAGTAACCGTCTCGGTTCAATGGCGGACCATTCGAGAATGACGAAGGCGGCCGCAAGGCCGCCTTTTTCGTTTTACGCGGCGCTGTGCGTCCGTGGCTCGATGGAGGCAAACATCGTGGTTCGCAGCTCCAGTAGCGCCCGCCGCAAATGCGTCTTGACGGTGTTGGCAGGAATGCCCAATCGCTTCGACAGGTCATGGCGGCTGCGGTCCCTGAGATAGGCCAGCATGATCAATCGGCGCTTGTGTTCGGGTAGTCGCGCAAACGCCGCCAGCGCCTTCGGACGCAGCCGCGCGAGATGGATTTCGTCGACCGGATCGGAATCGTTCGACGCGAACGCGGCGATCTTGTCCTCTGCTTCGAGCGCGTCGACCTGACGTTTTCGTAAGCTGTCGATGGCGCCGTGCCTGACGATGGTTGCCATCCAGGTCATCGGCGAGGCGATCGCAGCATCGTAACTTGCGGCGTGGCGCCAGATCTTCAGATAGCTCTCTTGCAGCACGTCTTCGGCCAGCGCTCGGTCCCTCAGGACGCGAAGGGCTATGCCCAGCAGCTTGGCGTGGGTGAGGCCGTAGAGCCTTGCGAAGGCAGATTTGTTGCCGCGGGCGACTTCCGCAAGCAATTGCAGAAGAACCGCTCTGCCGTCCTGTTGTCCGGTCGTACCCTGCGGCGTCGCGTTCACCATGGTTTCCCCAGCTCGATTGTCGGATCGCCTGCCCGCGAACACACTGCGTTGAGCAGGCCGTATGCCGCCAGTACGGATGATCAGCGAAAAAAGTTTCGGCCGCCGAGCCCCCGGCGATGATTTATTTGGCCGCCGGCCGGGCCGCTTGCTTTGAAACCAAGGCCCGTTGAACCGTAGCTTCCTGAGCCCTATAGTCCCGCGAGGAACAGCCACCCTTGATTGCATATCCGGCCTATCCCGCTCAGAATGCGACAGATTTCCGAGGACGATTTGGGGCAGGTGCTCAGGTCTGTCGCCAAAGGCGACCGGGCGGCATTTCGTCAGCTCTACGAGCAGGCGGGCCCGACGCTGTTCGGGATCTGCAGCCGGATACTGCGCGACCGCAACGCCGCCGAGGACGCCTTTCAGGAGGCGATGCTGCGGATCTGGCAAAAGTCCTATCTGTACGACGCTGCCAAAGGTGGCGCGATGAGCTGGATGGTGACCGTCACGCGCCGGGTGGTGCTCGACCGGTTGCCGGTGCGGCGGAGCGGGCCGGTGTCGCTGACCGACGAGAGCGTCATGGCCGTGCTCGAAGCGCTGTCAAACCAGGCGCCGCACGATCCCGCACTGGCGCCGGACTTGCGAAAGTGCCTCGGTCTTCTGGATCAAAACTACCGGCAATCCGTGCTTTTGGCCTACTATTACGGTCTGAGCTACGAGGAGCTGGCGGCGCATTCGGCCGTTCCGGTTGGAACGATCAGGACCTGGATTCACCGTGCTGTTGAGAAGTTGCAGCTATGTCTAAGCCAGTGAAGCCCGGGGCAAGCGATGCCGCCGAGTATGTCCTTGGGCTGCTCGGCAAGGAGGCGAGAAGCGCCTTCGCGCAGCGATTGAAATCGGACGAGGCGCTGCGTGCGCAGGTCGAATATTGGGAGAGCATGTTCGCCAGCCTGCCGGGGGCGGAGACCGAGCCCCCGCCATCAGGGCTGTTCGAAAAGATTCTCGACCGGATCGAGGGCGAGGGCGCCGACCTGCCGGGCACTGTGACCAAACGTGCGGGGATGGCGAACTGGTTCGAGATCGGCCCCGGCATCAAAGGCCGTTTGCTGCATGTCGACCGCGCGCAGCACCGGCAACATCTATTGATCCGAATGGCGCCCGGCGCGTCCTATCGGTCGCATGCCCACGACGCCGACGAACAGACGCTTGTCATCGAAGGCGATCTCTCGTTCGGCGATCTCAACCTGAAAGCCGGCGACTTCCATGTCGCGACGCCGTCATCCTCGCACCCGCCGGGGCGCACTGTGAATGGCTGTCTCGTGCACGTCATCATGAGCCTTGACCAGCATTAGCCTCCCGGCGTCGAGCCGTTGCCCGGTAACATCGCATTGCTCGGCGTGCGCCGATCGGTGATCTGCAGGCCGAACAGGCTGCCGATCAGTTCGACAGCAACGCGGGCGGTGCGGCCGCGCTCGTCGAGAAACGGGTTGAGCTCGACGACATCGACCGAGCGCACCAGCCCGGAATCGTGCAACAGCTCCATGATCAGGTGCGCCTCGCGATAGGTCGCGCCGCCAGGCACGGTGGTGCCGACCCCAGGAGCGACGGTGGGATCGAGGAAGTCGACGTCGAAAGAAACATGCAGCACGCCGTTGCGCGCCCGCACGCGTTCGATCACTTTGCGGATCAGGACGCCGACGCCGAACTCGTCGATCGCGCGCATGTCGGCAATCGCGACGCGGCGCTCGAACACCAGTTTTTTCTCCTCAGGATCGATCGAGCGAATGCCGAATAGATCGAGCTGATCCGGTCCGATCGAGGCGCGTGGCGCGCCGCCGAGCAGATCGTCGAGGCCGCCCTCGCCGCACAGGAACGCGGCCGACATGCCGTGCATGTTGCCGGTCTCCGTCGTCTGCGGCGTGTTGTAGTCGGCATGGGCATCGACCCAGAGCACGAACAGCGGCCGGCCCTGCTCCTGCCAGTGGCGCGCGACGCCGTTCACCGATCCCATCGAGAGCGAATGATCGCCGCCCATGAAGATGGGAATGGCACCGGAACGCGCCAGCGCATAGGAGCGCTCGCTGAGTGCACGGATCCAGCCCTTGATCGTGTCGTAATATTTGGCGTTCGCCGGCGGTGGGCCCTCGGCGGGGCCAGGGCCGGGCTTCGCCATGTTGCCATGGTCCTCGACGGCAAAGCCGAGCTGGTCGAGGATGCGTCCGATACCCGCGGTGCGCAGCGCGTCCGGCCCCATCAAGGTGCCGAGTTGCGAGGCGCCGATCTCGATGGGGACGCCGAGCAGGGCGATGCGCGGCTGGGCAGCTTCGGGTTCGGACATGAGCCGGGGCCTCCGAAGATCGTGTAGGGTGGGCAAAGCGCAGCGTGCCCACCTACGAGATCACGGTTGGATCAATGGTGGGCACGGCACTTCGCGCCTTTGCCCACCCTACGCCACTACGCCTTGAAATAAGCGATTTGCGTCGTGGTTGCGAGGAGGCGTCCCGACGGCGACCATAATTCGCCGTGCTGATCGCCGTAACTCCTGTGGAAAATTCTGGCATCGGCCGTTGCCAGCACGTGGGTGATGTCCTCCTCTGCCAGCTCTTCGGACGCCGTATGAAAATACGTCGTGATCGAAACCGTTCCGAATGGAACAAGTTCCCGCCGCGCCAGAAAGACCCGGCCGAAGAAGGCGTCCGACATCGACATCAGCGACAGCATGTCGATCTTCCGCGGCGTGCGGTCGCCGATCCACTGCTTGGAAAATGCATCTAGCGGTGTCGCGGCAGGCGAGCCGTAAAAACTCGGCTCGCCCTCGACAAAGCGGAAATCATACTGATGCGTCCAGGTCATCGGCGTGTTCGGAAACGAGCGCGCCTGCGCGAACGGCACGGCGTCCGGATAGTTCGCCTGCTGGTGCGACCAGGACGGACGGCGCTCGGCGAATACGGCGGTCGCCAGCGTCGCGACATCGCCGCCGCCCTGCGTCATCTCCACGCACCAATGCTGGCTCGAGCGGTTGGCCTTGACCAGCCGCACGTCGAGATCGAACGCGCCTTCCGCGACCGGCGCGCAGAAATTCACCGTCAGCGACAGCGGCTCGCCTGCCCGCTGCGGATGCTCCATCAGCGCGCGGAGGATAGTCGCCGCCGTGCAGCCGCCGAACGGGCCGACAAAGGCCCAGTAGTCCGGGCTGGTCCTGCCCTGCCAGCAGCTATCGCCGGCGGTGACCCGCGTGGCGTCGTCGAAGAGGTGAGGGGATTGTGTGAGCATGGATACCTTCAGTCTTTGGATGCGACGTGGTCGCGGCAAACACCGTCATTGCGAGCGAAGCGACTTGTCCGCCGTAGCTCGAAGAGCGAAGGCGGAAGCAATCCATCGCGCCGCAAGCGGAGGAATGGATTGCTTCGTCGCTTACGCTCCTCGCAATGACGCGGATGCAGTATCGCTGCAATCCCGCCAAATTCAATGACCTCACGGGTAATGGATTTCCGTTCCCGGGATTGCAGACCCTCTCTTGTCGATGTGCTCGCAAAATTGATTGATTGCCTTGACCGCAGCGTCGGGGTAGGTCGCCAGCAGCATGTGCGAGGAATCGAACCAATGCACGTGGCAGCGTGGCTGCGCAGTTAGGATCTCGTCGACCTGCCTCTTGCTCACCAGGCGGTCGAAACGCCCTTGCAGGCACATCACGGGGCACGTGACCTCGCGTAGTCGATTGCGCTTGTCGACGCGAAGTACTTCGCGGGCACGGTATTGAAGGACCTTGTGAGGCAAGGTCGCCAATACGCGGCGAAGGCGAGCGGTGAGTTCAGGTGTGGCTGTCGATCCCATCAGTACTGCCGCAATGATGCGCTTGGGGAGCCACCTGAGGTCAAGGAGCCGAGTGAGTACAGTGAACAGCGCTGGTAGCGGATGTCGCGCAAAGCTCGATGCCAGGACCAATCCAACGGCTCGTGGGTCCGTGGCCGCAATCTCTATCGCGATCGGTCCGGAAAAGGATTCGCCGAGAACCGCGAACGGACGGTTCGGCACGCGTTCCCTGACATAGGTTACCAATTGAGCATAGCCCAGTGGTCGGTCGGGTGGGTACGCGATGAGTTGAACCGGGCGATACAAGGAGAGTTGATCTGCCAGTGCCCTCAGGAGCTCTCCCGTTCCGTCCATGCCCGGCAAGAGGATAATCGGAATACCTTCGGGCGCGTCCATCCGGCTATCATAGCATGTCGTGGCTCAAGCAAGTCCAGGGAGCTTGCGCGCTTGATGAAACGCGCGATCTAACCCTTCGCCTCGCGCTGGGCGCCTGCCTCCGGCACCGGCGCAGCCGCTCGCACCGGTACGTGCCAGATGTCTTCGGCATACTCGCGGATGGTGCGGTCGGAGGAAAACCACGGCATCCGCGCCACATTGAGGATCGAGGCGCGGGTCCAGGCCGGTATCACCTGCCAGCGGGCGTCGATGCCGCGCTGCGCCGCGTAATAGGAATCGAAGTCGGCTGAGACCATGTAGTGGTCGAGGTAGCGCAGCGCGTGGCCGATGGAAGCGAAGCGGGCGGGATCGTCGGGCGAGAAAGCGCCGCTTTCGATCGCGGTGATGGCCCGCGCCAGCCGCGGCGAGCGGCGGATGACGTCGGTCGCATCCAGGCCCTGCTTGCGCCGGACCATGACGTCGCCGGCTTCCATGCCGAAGATCGCGATGTTCTCCGCGCCGACATGGTCGCGGATTTCGATATTGGCGCCGTCGAGCGTACCAATGGTCAGAGCGCCGTTGAGCGCCAGCTTCATATTGCCGGTGCCGGAGGCTTCCATACCGGCGGTCGAAATCTGCTCGGAGAGATCGGCGGCCGGAATGATTACCTCGGCGAGGCTGACATTGTAGTCGGCGAGAAAGACCACCTTCAGCCTTCCAGCGACGTCGGGGTCGTTGTTGACGACTTCGGCGACATCGTTGATCAGCTTGATGATCAGCTTGGCGTAGCGATAGCTCGCTGCCGCCTTGCCGGCGAAGATTTTCACCCGCGGCACCCAGTCGCGCTGCGGCTCGTCCTTGATCGCCTGATACAGCGCGACGGTCTCGACGAGGTTGAGCAATTGCCGCTTGTATTCGTGGATGCGCTTGATCTGGATGTCGAACAGCGCCGACGGATCGACCTTGATGCTGGTACGCTCGTTGATCAGCCGCGCCAGCGCCAGCTTGTTCTGGTGCTTGACGTCGCGAAAACGCTGCTGGAACGCGTTGTCGCCGGCGCGCGCCTCTAGCCGTTCGAACAGCGAGAAGTCGTCCAGCACGGCCTCGCCGCAGACCTCGCGCAGCAGCTCCGTCAATTTTGGATTGGCCAGCATCAGCCAGCGGCGGAAGGTGATGCCGTTGGTCTTGTTGGTAATGCGGCCGGGATAGAGATGGTTGAGATCGTGGAACACGGTCTCCTTCATCAGGTCGGAGTGCATCGCCGAGACGCCGTTGATGCGGTGCGAGCCGACGAAAGCGAGCTGCCCCATCCGCACCCGCCGTCCGGACTTCTCGTCGATCAGCGACACCGAGGCGCGGTAATCGATGTCACCAGGACAACGCTGATCTGCCAGCGCCAGATGCGCGGTATTGATGCGGTAGATGATCTCGAGATGCCGCGGCAGCAGCCGCTCGAACAGTTCGACCGGCCAGGTCTCCAGCGCTTCCGGCAGCAGCGTGTGGTTGGTGTAGGAAAACGTCGCCACCGTGATCTTCCACGCTTCGTCCCAGCGGAAATTGTGCAGGTCGACCAGGATTCGCATCAGCTCGGTGACGGCAAGACTCGGATGGGTGTCGTTGAGCTGCACCGCGACCTTCGACGCAAGGCTGCGCAACTGCCCGTCGGAGGCGAGGTGCCGCTTGACCAGATCCTGCAGCGAGGCGGAGACGAAGAAATATTCCTGGCGCAGCCGCAGCTCGCGCCCCGCGGGGCTCTCGTCGTTCGGATAGAGGAATTTGCAGATCGATTCCGCGCGCGCCTCCTCGGCGACGGCGCCGAGGTAATCGCCGGTGTTGAAGACATCCAGCCGCAGCGGATCGGGCGAGCGCGCCGACCACAGCCGCAGCGCGTTGACGTGCTGGCCGCGCCAGCCGACGATCGGCGTGTCGTAGGCGACGGCCTGCACGGTTTCCGCCGGACGCCAGGTCGCGCGGTCGCGCCCGCGGTCGTCGACATGCTCGACATGGCCGCCGAAATGAATGTGATAGACTACCTCCGCCCGCAGGAATTCCCAGGGGTTGCCGAAGCCCAGCCATTCGTCCGGATATTCCTGTTGCCAGCCCTGCGAAATGATCTGGCGGAACAGGCCGAAATCGTAGCGGATGCCGTAGCCGATGGCGGGAATGGCCAGCGTCGCCATGCTCTCCATGAAGCACGCCGCGAGCCGCCCGAGACCGCCATTGCCGAGCGCCGCGTCCGGCTCGCATTTGCGCAAGTCATCAAGCCCGACGCCGAGATCGCCGAGCGCCGTCTCGAACAGCGGCAGCAGGCCCATATTGTTCAGCCCGTCGGTGAAGAGACGGCCGATCAGGAATTCGAGCGAGAGATAATAAACGCGCTTGCTGCCGGCGTCGTAGCTCTCTTTTTCCGCTGTCAGCCAGCGGTGCACGATGCGGTCGCGCAGCGCCAGCGCCGCGGCCTTGTACCAGTCGCGCCGGGTCGCCATGGCGGCGTCCTTGCCGATCGCAAGGCGGAGCTTGGCGAGGATCGCGCCCTTGATCTCGGCCAGCGCCAACTCGTCGACCGGCTGCCCCAGCACGGGATAGTTCCCCGGGAATTGTTCCTGCAACACGTTGATTCCTGCAGTTGAGACTTAAGACAAGATAAGCGCGTTGTACCGCGATCGAAACCACTGGGGCGGTTTGTGCACTGCGCTGGCATGATTTTATGCAAGGACCGGGCCGATTTCGCGGCATTGGCGGTCGGGTTTTGGTGATATAATCGTGGCGCGAAGCGAGGGAGAGCTGGGTTTCTAGTGGCCGGGTGCCAGTGCGCGCGAAGCAGTTGCGTGCCGCCAGAACGGAGGCTTGCCATGAGACTGACGATCGAGATCGCCGCCGCTACGCTATTGGTAGTTTGCATCAGTGCCACCAGCGCGGCCTTTGCCGCTGGTAAGGCCGGCAAGAGCGCCGACGCCTTGGGTTGCTCGTACAGCGTCACGAAAGGCGCTTCGCCCGCCGCGCGCTGTGCAGCGATGAAGCGGCAGTGCGGTGGAAAGTTCTACGCCAATTATTGCGGCGACAAGCTGTTGTCGGCGATGTGAGGGATTGAAGGGCCTCGACGGTTATGCCGCGGCGCCGTCCCAGTCCTGGCCTTCCTCGGCGAGCGCGGGGTAGCGCAGATAAAGCTTTTGCAGCAGCTCGAAATGAAGTGCGGACGATATCTCGTCGAGCGCGGTGGACAGCAACGCCCGATCATTGCTGTCGAGCGTGGATACGATCGTATTCGCGCGATCGATCGCGTCGGCCGCTTGCAATAACAGCGACCGGATCTGGTTGGCCTGCGTCCCGTTCATTGTTCCGATCCTTTGCCCAAAACCGCAGGAACGACCCTTGATAGGAAATATTTTGTCCGGCCGCCAGAACAAATTAAGAACAATTTAGCAAGTATCTGATATATCATTGTGATTCGGCGCGTCGCCGACACAACATTTATGGTCTATCCGAGTTTGCGAGGACTACATGTCCACCATCGCCTTCGATCAGTTCGCCCTCACCCGCATCGCCGATTTCGCGCGCTCGCTGTCGCGCCTGCACCAGGCCTCGCGCCGCCAGGTCGTCGACGACGACGCGATCGACCGCGAGTTCAACGCGGTCTGCATGTCGGTGTGGGGCTACACCACGGACGATTTCAGCGACGAGCTGTTTTCGATCGCGGACCACGCCTTTCTCGACGGGCTGGACGAAGCGCAGGCGCGCATCTTCGCCGCCGAACAGGGCTACGACCTCGTCGACGATCAGGGCATGCTGACGGACTGGTGGGGGTATTGCTGGATGATTCTCGCCGAGAAACGCGGATTGCTGACGCCGGAAAACCGCGCCGCGGCGCGGGCGGCGATCGAGGAAAAATATCTGTCGGCGCCGAATGTGATCGGCGTCATCGTCGGGCGGTGAATGCACTCGGGCATCAATCGCGTGACCCGGCCCCATTCTACTTTGCATGGGGTTGTTTTCGATATTTTGTGTCCGGGCTCAGCGGTGGAAGATCGTCAGTCCCGCTTTAGTTCACTTCCGCCCGCTTCGCCTGCTTCGGCGCAGCGGTCTTCGGTATCGAGGCGGTCGGCAACTCGACGTCGCGTCTTGTTTCGGGAAGCGGCGCGTTCGCCGCGACCGTTTCCGCGCTGACCGGCGCGACCTTCATTTCGCCGAGCCGGGCGCGGACTTCTGCCGTCAGCCCGGGATAGGAGGCGACGGGCGTGAACTCGGCGGTCTGATCGGCGCCGAGGCGCACGCCGGTATAGGCGACCAGACCGTCGGTCGTGGCTATGACGTCGCCGGAGCGGAGCGAGGTGTCCAGCGTGAGATCGACCGGCGCAAGCCCGGACGGGCTCCTGCCGTTGCAGGTGCAATCGGCACTCAGCGCCTTGCGGTAGGCGTAGGCGTTTTCGCTGTCGGCATAGCGCTCGCCGCCGCTCGCGGTCGCATGATCGATGCTGCTGCCGTAAAACACCTTGGTCGCGCTCGCCGGGCAGAAGGCCTGGCAGGTCTGAACCGGAGAAACATTACCGCGCATGGTCAGCGGAAAATATTTGCCGTCGCAGCTACGCACGCAGAACGCAGGGCCGCTGGAGCCCGCAACGCGCGGCGCCGGTGCGGGCTGGGGCGGCTGATGGTTGCCGAACGGATCGGCGAAGAAGTTGGCCGGCGAGGGGGCCTGCCGCGCCTGCTGCTTCTGGATGCCGCCGAACAGGAAATCGAACAGTCCTTCGGCGGAGACGCTGCCGGGTGCCAGCGTGAGGGAACTCGCCAGGGTCGCGGCGGCCACAAACGTCGCGCGGCGCCGCACGCGCGAAAAAGCCAACTCTGTACGCAACGCCAACTCCACCCAACGCAACAAACGCGCTGAAGCGCGACAGGCTTCAGTTCGGGTAACCTTAACGGGGGATGGTAAATGAGCTTTTACTGGCGGCGAGAAGGCCGAAAAGAAATGCCGAGGCAAGTGAGGAGTTTCGCTCTCCGCGTCATGGCCGGGCTTGACCCGGCCATCCACGTCTTTCTAACCACGCTAGCCTCAAGACGTGGATGCCCGGGACAAGCCCGGGCATGACGGCGGGTGCGGAAAACTAGCCGTCTCACCCCTTCAAGAATTCACCGGCCTTGTACAGCGAGCGAAACTCGAGCCCTGCTTCCGCAAAGGCTTCGGTCGCGCCTTCCTCGCGGTCGACCATGGTGAGCACCAGCACGATCTCGCCGCCGGCATCGCGCACGGCCTCAACCGCCTTCAGCGCCGAGCCGCCGGTCGTGGTGACGTCCTCGACGATCACGATGCGCTTGCCCTGCAGGGTCTCGCCCTTGGCGAGCCCTTCTACTGCGAGGCGTGCGCCATGCTCCTTCGGCTTCTTGCGCACGAAGAAGGCCGCGATCGGATGACCCTTGATCCAGGAGAGCTGCGCGATCGCGCCCGCCAGCGGGACGGCGCCCATCTCCAACCCGCCGATGAAATCGAGGTTGTCGTCCTTCAGCGCCTCGTAGGTCAGCTCGGCCAGCAGCGCCGCGCCTTCGGGGTCGAGCATGGTCGGCTTGAGGTTGAAGTAGAAGTCGCTCTTGCGGCCCGACGCCAGTGTGATCTCGCCGCGTCCGAACGAGCGTCTGCGGATGATCTCGGCGAGGCGGGCGCGGGAGGCTGATTTGGACAAAGGCGGTTTCCCCTGGGGGTTTCAGGCGGGCCGCAATCTATCGGCGCTCTCGGGCACATTCCAGCGCCGATCCGGCGCCGTCAACAGGGCACGATGTCCGATACCTTCAAAGGCCGGCGAGCTCGTATGCCCCAGCCGCTGTTGTAACGCCCCGGAGTTCCGGGGTAGTGGATACCCGCTTTCCGCGGGGTAAAACAAAAATGACAATCGAACTGCACACCTGGAACACGCCGAACGGCCGCAAAATCTCGGTCGCGCTGGAGGAAATGGAGCTGCCCTACAAGGTGATCCCGATCAACATCACCAAGGGTGAGCAGATGGCGCCCGACTTCATCAAGATCAGCCCGAACAACAAGATTCCGGCCATCGTCGATCCCGACGGTCCGGGCGGCAAGCCGGTCAGCATCTTCGAGTCAGGCGCGATCCTGCTCTATCTCGGCGAAAAGACCGGCAAGTTCCTGCCGAAGCCGCTGGCCGAGCGGATCCCGGTCTATGAATGGCTGATGTGGCAGATGGGCGGCTTCGGGCCGTTTCCGGGCCAGGTACATCATTTCATCGCGCTGGAGAATGAAACCGACCGCGCCTACGGCCTGAAACGCTACATGACCGAGACGCGCCGGCTCTATGGCGTCCTCGATCGGCGGCTGGCCGACCGCGAATTCGTGGCAGACGCGCTGTCGGTCGCCGACTTCGCCATTCTCGGCTGGGCCTGGCGCCACCCGCGCCACAAGGTGGAGCTGAAGGATTTCCCGAACGTCGAGCGCTGGTACAACGCACTGATGGCCCGCCCGGCGACCAAGCGCGGCATGGAAGCGAAGCTGGATTAGCGGAAGCGCCTTGCTTTCTTCCTTCTCCCCTTGTGGAAGAAGGTGGCGTGGACGCAGTCCACGCCGGATGAGGGGTTCTCTCCGCGGAGACGGACCCCTCACCGCGCGATTGATCCACCCCTCCCACAAGGGGAGAGGGGAAGGGCGCTACGCCCGCTTCGCCTCGAACGCCATCTTCACCGCAAGCCCCGCCAGCACGGTGCCCATCAGCCAGCGCTGCACCAACAGCCATGTCGGCCGCGTACCGAGGAACATCGCGATCGATCCGGCGGCGAGCGCGATCATCGCGTTCACGCTGACGCTGATTACGGTCTGGATCGTGCCGAGCACGAGCGACTGCGTCAGCACGCTGCCGACCGCAGGATCGATGAACTGCGGCAGCAGCGCCAGATACAGCATCGCGATCTTCGGATTGAGCAGATTGGTGACGAACCCCATCGCGAATAATTTGCGCGGGCCGTCGGCGGCGAGCTTCTTCACCTGAAACGGCGAGCGCCCGTTCGGTTTCAGTGCCTGCCACGCCAGCCACAGCAAGTAGGCAGCGCCGGCGAACCGCAGCGCGTCATAGGCGTAGGGCACCGCGAACAACAACGCCGTGATGCCGAACGCCGCGCACAGCATGTAGAACACGAAGCCGAGCGCGACACCGCCGAGCGACACGATCCCCGCTGCGGGCCCTTGCGTGATCGAGCGCGAGATCAGGTAGATCATGTTCGGCCCCGGCGTCAGCACCCATGCCGAGCGAGACCAGGGCGAAGCCGAGCAGTGTTGCGATGTGTGGCATGGGAGACTCGCGGAAGTGATGGGCACGTTTCTAGCGTGCGCTACGCCGCGATGTCATTTCGTATATTGCTCCGAGGACATTTGTGCGCGCCACAATCGACGGTGCACTCCCTTGCCCCGCTCTTGCGGGGAGAGGGTCGGGGTGAGGGGCTCTATCCGCGAGTCCTGCTCGTGGTGGGTCCGGTACCCGCTCACCCGGATCGCAACGGCGATCCGACCTCTCCCCGCAAGCGGGGCGAGGTTAAGGAGCGCCGCGTCAGCGGCGCTCTAATGCGCCTCTTCCCAGTTATTCGCCGCGCGCGCGTCCACTTGCAGCGGCACCGAGAGCACGACCGCCGGGAACGGCGCGTCCTGCATCACGTGCTGCACCACCGGCAGCGTCGCCGCCACCTCTGCGTCGGGTACTTCGAAGATCAGCTCGTCATGCACCTGCAGCAGCATCTGCGCCGACAGCTTCTTCTCCGCCAGTGCGTCGTCCATCCGCGTCATGGCGCGGCGGATGATGTCGGCGGCGGTGCCTTGCAGCCGCGCGTTGATCGCGGCGCGCTCGTTGAAGGAGCGGACCGAGGCGTTGGAGGCTTTGATGTCGGGGTAATGACACTTTCGGCCGAACAGCGTCGTGACATAGCCGTTTGTCCGGCAGAACTCCCGCGTCTCGTCCATGTAGGCGCGGATGCCCGGGAAGCGCTCGAAGTATTTCTTGATGTAGGCGGAGGCTTCCTCGCGGGCGATGCCGAGCTGGTTGGCGAGGCCGAACGCCGAGATGCCGTAGATGATGCCGAAATTGATCGCCTTGGCCCGGCGCCGCACTTCGCCCGGCATGTCCTTGATCGGCACGCCGAACATTTCGGACGCCGTCATGGCGTGAATGTCGAGTCCGTCGCGGAACGCCTGCTTCAGCACGGGAATGTCGGCGATCTCAGCCAGTAGCCGCAATTCGATCTGTGAATAGTCCGCCGACACCAGCTTGTGGCCGGGCGTCGCGACAAAGGCGCGGCGGATCTTGCGGCCGTCCTCGGTGCGCACCGGAATGTTCTGCAGGTTCGGCTCGTTCGACGATAGCCGCCCCGTGGTGGTCGCGGCCAGCGCGTAGGTCGTGTGCACGCGATGGGTCTGCGGGTGAACGTATTCCGGCAGTGCGTCGGTGTAGGTCGATTTCAGTTTCGACACCTGCCGCCATTCCAGAATCTTCTTCGGGAATTCGTGGCCCTGTTCGGCAAGTTCGTCGAGGATCTGTGCCGAGGTCGACCACGCGCCGGTCTTGGTCTTGGTGCCGCCGGGTATTCCCATCTTGCCGAAGATGATGTCGCCGATCTGCTTGGGGCTGCCGACATTGATCGGCTCGCCGGCAATTTCCTGCAACTCGGCTTCGACCCGCGCCGCGGTCTGGGCGAAATCGCCCGACAGCCGCGACAGTACCTGGCGATCGATCGAAATGCCGCGCCGCTCCATCCGTGCCAGCACGGTGACCAGCGGCCGCTCCAGCGTCTCATAGACCGTCGTCAGGCGCTCGGCGGCGAGCCGCGGTTTCAGCGCGCGGTGCAGCCGCAAGATCATGTCGGCGCTTTCGGCCGAATAGGCGGTCGCCTTGTCGATCGCAACCTGGTCGAAGGTTAGTTTGTTCTTGCCGCTGCCGGTGAGCTCGCCATGGCTGAGGACGGCATGGCCGAACCAGCGTTCGGCGAGCGATTCCAGCGCGTGCGAGTTGCGCCCGGCATCGAGCGCGTACGACATCAACTGCGCGTCATCGACATTGCGCAGGGTGACGCCGTGCTGCGCCAGCATCACGGCATTGAACTTGATGTTAAAGCCGATCTTGAGAATGCCTGCGGATTCCAGCAGCGGCTTCAGCGCGGCCAGCGCATCGCCCGCCTTGATCTGGTCCGGCGCCAATCCGGCGTCGAACAGGCCCGCGCCGCCGCCGGGCTGCTTGTGGGCGAGCGGCACGTAGCAGGCGTCGTTCGGCGCCAGCGCCAGCGCGATGCCGCAGATGTCGGCCTGCATCGGATCGTCCGAGTTCGCCTTGGCGTCGATCGCGAAAGCGCCGGCATCGTAAGCGCGCGTAATCCAGGCCTTGAGTTCGGTGGCATTGCCAATGGTCTGGTACTTGCCGCGGTCGACCGGCAGTTTTCGCAACGCCTCGGCGCGCACGGCGGCGAGCGAGACCGGCGAGCCCCTGTGGCTGGCGGATTTATCCTGCTTGTCGCCGCCGGTCTTGCCCGGGGCGGGCCCCGCTTTGCCGGCGGGCGGGGCGTCGAACAGCGTTGCGCCCTCAGAGTAGCCCTCCGGCTTCTTGCCTGATGGTGGCACCGCGAAAACACTGGCGCCGCTTTTGTTGCCTGCATCCGGCTCGATGTCGGCTGGATCGATCTGCGAATATTCGGCGACACGGCGGGTGAGGGTGGAGAATTCCATCGCCTTCAGGAACGCGATCAGCTTGCGCGCGTCGGGCTCATGCACGGCGAGGTCGTCGAGCGGCACTTCGAGATCGACCTTGTCGTCGAGCAGCACCAGTTGCCGCGAAATCCGCGCCTTCTCGGCGTTCTCGATCAAGGCCTCGCGCCGCTTCGGCTGCTTGATCTCGCCGGCGCGGAACAGCAGCTGCTCCAGGTCGCCATATTCAATGATCAGTTGGGCGGCGGTCTTGACGCCGATGCCGGGTACGCCCGGCACGTTGTCGGTGGAATCGCCGGCCAGCGCCTGCACCTCCACCACCTTCTCCGGCGGAACGCCGAATTTCTCGATCACCTCAGGGATGCCGATGCGGCGATCCTTCATGGTGTCGTACATGGTGACGCAGTCGGTCACGAGTTGCATCAGGTCCTTGTCCGAGGACACGATGGTGGCGGAAGCGCCGCGCTCGCAGGCGATGCGGACATAGGTCGCGATCAGATCGTCGGCCTCGAAGCCGACCTGTTCCAGGCAGGGCAGGTCGAACGCGCGCACCGCCTCGCGGATCAATGCAAATTGCGGAATCAGATCATCGGGCGCCGGCGGTCGGTGCGCCTTGTAATCGGGATAGAGCTTGTTGCGGAACGTGATCTCGGATTTGTCGAACACGATCGCCAGATGCGTCGGCCGGTCATCCTCCGGCATGTCGCGGAGCAGCTTCCACAGCATGTTGCAGAAGCCGAGCACCGCATTGACCTGCAGCCCGTCGGATTTTCGGTTCAGCGGCGGCAGCGCGTGATAGGCGCGGAAAATGTACGAGGAACCGTCGACCAGGAACACATGGTCGCCCTTGCCCGGATTTTTGGCGGGCGCTTTGGTTGGGGAGGCGGCGGGAGCGGGTTTGGCGGCGGCTTTGGGGGCTGATTTCGGCATGGCCGAAATTTAAGGATTTTTGCGCGGATTGACAGCCTTGGGAGGTGGATCGACCACAGATTCTCTTGTCATGGCCGGGCTTGACCCGGCCATCCATCTTCCTGTGAAGAAAGCGATAGATGCCCGGATCAAGTCCGGGCATGACGAGCTTGCTGTGATCGCGGACCTATTCCGCCGGCTGCAGTGCGGGCCGGGCCTTTTTCGGCGCGATCCAGAACGCGGCGGGCCGCTCGAACAGGAAGTTCGCCCGCACCGCCAGCGCCAGCCGCCAGATCAGAACCGCACCCGCGACGCCGGCAACGGTCACGATCAGGGAAACCATCCCGATATCGGCGATCATCCCGGTCTTGAGCAGCAGCGTTCGGGTCACCGCCATCGGCAGGAAGAAGGCGAGATAGATGACGATGGAATGCTCGCCGCAATAGCGCAGGAAGTTCAGCCACTGCATCCGCGCCAGCAGCGTGCCCATGACGATAATGGCGCCTGCGCCCGCAAACCCAAGCGCGAGCGAAACCAGCGGCCATTCGTCAAAGCCGGACGCGACCAGCGCGCCGTTGACGATCGCCCACAGTGCGAGGCCGGCAAGCGCCAGCACGGGCTTCTCCCGTGAACGATCCGACAGAGCGAATACGTAAGAAGCAAACAGGTAGCCGGAATAGAAATAGACGAAGTGCCCGCAAAATTCGTCAATCACGGTCCAGCCGGTCGCGACATGCGCCATCTCCAGCGCCGCGGCCACGATCCAGATCGCAGCCGACGGCAACTTGCGTGACAGTTTTGTGACGATGAAGAACACCGGCAGCAGATAAATGAACCAGAGCGTACCGAACGGCTCGATGAAGGTTTGCAGATACAGCATGCCGACATGCTGCCAGCCGCCTTCCGCGGCAAAGCCCGGCGCCTTGAAGCCGAACTGGATCGCCACCCACAGCAGATAGAAATAGGCAAAGTGCACGACCTTGCGGTCGAGATAGGTGCGCCAGTTGCGATCGATCACGACTGCCAGGAACAGGCCCGAAATCAGGAAGAAATCCGGCATCCGGAACGGTTTTGCGAACATCACGAAGGCATGCATGAAACCGGTCTGATCGGCCGCTTTTTCCACGCCCAGCACCGAATGCATCATCACGACCATGACGATGCAGATGCCCTTGGCATAGTCCACCCAGTCGATGCGTGGGGAAGCGGATGTGCCGTTTGAAGTCATCAGTGTCCCTTTTCGGCGCGAGGCGGCCGCATCTTCGGCCCGATCCGTTGCTTTCTCCTTTATTCATTCAAATGACATGCCGGAATCGCGCGCTTTTCCGGTTTTCCCTTTTGCTGAAAAATGTTCTAAGACGCCGGCAAATTCGCCGTTGGCGTTAACCATCAAATACGGGTTGTTTTCATGCGGATTGCCATGATCGGCACGGGCTATGTGGGGCTGGTATCCGGCGCCTGCTTTGCGGATTTCGGCCACCGGGTCACCTGCGTGGACAAGGATGCCGGCAAGATCGAAGCCCTGCGCAGAGGTGAAATCCCGATTTTCGAGCCCGGGCTCGACGCGCTTGTCGCCTCCAACGTCAAGGCCAACCGGCTGGACTTCACCACCGACCTGACGGCGCCGGTCGCGGAAGCCGATGCCGTTTTCATCGCGGTCGGCACGCCGTCGCGGCGCGGCGATGGCCATGCCGACCTCACTTACGTCTACAGCGCCGCGCGCGAGATCGCCGCAGTGCTCTCGGGCTTTACGGTGGTGGTGACGAAATCGACCGTGCCGGTCGGCACCGGCGACGAGGTCGAGCGGCTGATCCGCGAAGCCAATCCGTCGGCCGATGTGGTGGTCGCCTCCAATCCGGAATTTTTGCGCGAGGGAGCGGCGATCCGCGACTTCAAATTCCCCGACCGCATCGTGGTCGGCACCGACGACGAACGCGGGCGCAAGGTGCTCGGCGACGTCTACCGGCCGCTGTCGCTGAACCAGGCGCCCGTGATGTTTACGGCGCGGCGCACGGCTGAGCTGATCAAATACGCGGCGAACGCGTTCCTCGCCACCAAGATCACCTTCATCAACGAGATTGCCGATCTCTCCGAAAAGGTCGGCGCCGACGTGCAGCAGGTCGCGCGCGGTATCGGGCTCGACAATCGCATCGGCTCGAAATTCCTGCACGCCGGCCCGGGTTTCGGCGGCTCCTGCTTTCCGAAGGATACCCGCGCGCTGGTCAAGATCGCGCAGGATCATGATGTGCAACTGCGCATCGTCGAGGCCGTGCTCGGCGTCAATGACATCAGAAAGCGGGCGATGGCGCGCAAGGTGTCGAGTGCCGCCGGCAACCTGCGCGGCAAGACGGTTGCGGTGCTCGGCCTCACCTTCAAGCCCGACACCGACGACATGCGCGAGGCGCCGTCGATCCCGCTGGTCACCGGCCTGCTCGACATGGGTGCGAAAGTGCGCGCGCACGATCCGGTCGGCATGGAGCAGGCGAAAAAGGAACTGCCCGAGATCGAGTATTGCGACGATCCCTATGAGTGCGTGAAGGGAGCGGACGCCATGGTGATCGTCACCGAATGGGTGCAATTCCGCGCGCTCGACCTGGAGCGTATCAAGGGTGCGATGGCACAGCCCGTCGTGGTCGACCTGCGCAACATCTACCGTCCCGAGGACATGGCGGCGCACGGCTTTACCTATGAGAGCGTGGGGCGGGCGTCTGAGCCCGGAATTTGATACGCTGTCACGCTGCCGGGAATTCGGTCATGGCCGGGCGTAGCCGTCCGAAGGACGGCGTCGCTTCCGCTCGCCTATGCCCAGCCATCCACGTCTTGATTTCTGGCGGCGAAGAAAGACGTGAATGCCCGGCACAAGGCCGGGCATGACGACGTGGTGATATCTTGTCCCGCACATTCGACACCCCTCTTCCGATCGACGCGGTGCTCGACGAACTCGATCGCACGCTTGCGGGCAACAACACCGCGGTGCTGGTGGCTCCTCCCGGCGCCGGCAAGACCACGCGGGTGCCGCTGGCGTTGCTCGAGGCACCGTGGCTGAAGAACAAGAAGATCATCATGCTCGAGCCGCGGCGGATCGCGGCGCGGGCCAGCGCGGAGCGGATGGCGCGGACGCTCGGCGAGCGGGCGGGGGAGACCGTCGGCTATCGCGTCCGCTTCGGCTCAAAGATCTCGCGCGCGACCCGGATCGAGGTCGTCACCGAGGGAATCTTCTCGCGGCAGATTCTCGATGACCCTGAATTGAACGGCGTCGCCGCCGTGCTGTTTGACGAATTCCATGAGCGCTCGCTCGATGCCGATCTGGGGCTCGCGCTTGCCCGCGACGCGCAGACCGGCTTGCGCGAAGATCTGCGTATCCTGGTGATGTCGGCAACGCTCGACGGCGCGCGGGTCGGTAAACTGCTCGGCGACGCGCCGGTGGTTGCGAGCGAAGGCCGCGCCTTTCCGGTCGAGACGCGCTATCTCGGCCGCAAGGCGGATGCGCCGATCGAGCGGCAGATGGCGGATGCGATCGCCACCGCGCTGCGTGCCGATCCCGGTTCGGTTTTGGCTTTCCTGCCGGGGGCCGCCGAAATCCGCCGCACGCAGAATTTTCTCGCCGAGCGGGTTCATGATGCGAGTGTGGAAATCGTGCCGCTGTTCGGCGCACTTGATGCAGCCGTGCAGGACCGTGCCATCGCACCGGCGCCGAAAGGAACGCGCAAGGTCGTGCTGGCAACATCGATTGCCGAGACTTCGCTGACCATCGAGGGCGTCCGCATCGTCGTCGATTCCGGCTTGGCGCGGGTGCCGCGCTATGAGCCCGATATTGGCCTGACGCGCCTGGAAACCGTGCGCGCCTCGCGCGCCGCGGTCGATCAGCGCCGCGGCCGCGCCGGCCGCACCGAGCCCGGTGTCTGCTACCGGCTATGGGACGAGCCGCAGACCGCGTCGCTTGCCGCTTACACCCAGCCGGAAATTCTCTCGGCCGATCTTTCCTCGCTGGTGCTCGATCTCGCGCAATGGGGCGTCCGCGATCCCGCAACGCTGGCGTTTCTCGACCCCCCGCCTGCGCCGGCATTGAAAGAGGCCAACAGCCTGCTCCTCGAACTCGGCGCGCTTGACGGCGATGGCCGGATCACCGCGGAAGGCCACAGCCTGCGGGCGTTGGCGCTGCCGCCGCGGCTGGCGCGCATGATCGTGGATTCGCATCGGCTGGGGGCGGGCGAAGAGGCGGCCGAAATCGCGGCGATCCTGACCGAGCGCGGGCTCGGCGGCGACAGCGTCGATCTCGACGTCAGGCTCGACCAATTCCGCCGCGACCGCTCGCCCCGCGCGACCAGCGCCCGCAGCCTGGCGCAGCGCTGGGCGCAACAAGTGGCGACAACGGAGGGGGCGCCCGAAGAGGACGCCTCGCCCTCCACCGGCATCATGCTCGCGCTTGCCTTTCCGGATCGTGTCGCGCGCAATCGCGGAAATGGCAGCTTTGTTCTCGCCAATGGCCGCGGCGCCGCTGTCGAGCAAGCCTCGTCGCTGGCGCGCACGCCCTATATCGCGGTGGGCGAACTGACCGGCACCGCCGCGCAAGGACGCATCCTCCTTGCCGCGCCGATCGCGCAGGCCGATATCGAAACGCGCTTTGCCGACCAGATCGAGAATGCGGATGAGATCTCGTTCGATCGCAGCGCGATGGCGCTACGCGCGCGCCGCAAGCGGACATTGCACGCGATCACGCTGTCGGAAGCGCCGATGGCACTGTCGCCCTCGGCGGAGACCGCGCGCATTTTCGCCGCGGGATTGATCGCCGCCGGGCTCGACAAATTGCCGTGGTCGAAAGCGCTGAAGCAGTGGCGCGACCGCGTGATGTTTCTGCGCAAGGCGGAGGGCGAAAGCTGGCCCGACCTGTCGGATGCGGCGCTCGCGGCCGACAGCGAGAACTGGCTGGTACCGGCGCTCTACGACAAGACCTCGCTGAAGGATTTTTCGCCTGGTGATCTCTCGGACGCGCTGATGACTCTATTGCCGTGGGAGTTGCGCGCGAGGCTGGAGCGCGAGGCGCCGACGCATTTCGAGGCGCCGACCGGCACCATGCTGGCCATCGACTACGAGGCCGAGCAGGGCCCGACCATTGCCGTGCGCCTGCAGGAATTGTTCGGGCTCAACACCCATCCCTCGATCGCCAAAGGCGCTGTGCCGCTGGTGCTGGAATTGCTGTCCCCGGCGCAGCGGCCGGTGCAGGTGACACGCGACCTTCCGGGCTTCTGGCGCGGCAGCTATGCCGCCGTGCGCTCCGACCTGCGCGGCCGCTATCCCCGCCACCCCTGGCCGGAAGACCCGGCGAATGCGCTGCCGACGCGAAGGGTTAAGCCGCGGGGGACGTAAGTCAGTTAACCACCTCTCCCCGCTCTTCGCGGGGAGAGGGTTTGTCTCTGCGAGTACCGGTGCCGAGATAGCCGTACCCGCTCACCCGGATTGCTCCGCAATCCCGACCTCTCCCCCGCAAGCGGGGCGAGGTTGAAGACGGCCCCGTTAACGCTTCACTCATCCTTTTCGTCAAAATGGCAGGCCCGGCCATCGCCGTTAGTCGCGGGTTCGCGACTGGCGTGGTGATATCGGTGGTCTGGCAAAGCGAGCGTGGCGTATGCGTAACCTGATGATCCTTGCCGCCGTTCTGGTTGGCCTCGGCACCTATATGGGGCAGATGGCGAGCAAGATGTCGGCGGCACCGGCGCCGGCACCCGCCAGCGCACCGCCGAAAAAGGCTCCGCCGCAAACGGTCGCGCAAGCCTCCGGCCGCACCCTCGACATTCCCCGCGATGCCCGCGGTCATTTCCAGACCGACGGCCACATCGACGGCCAGCGCATCAATTTCCTGGTCGATACCGGCGCCTCGCTGGTGGCGTTGAATGAGAAGTCCGCGGCCCGCTTCGGCCTGCGTCCTTCCCTCAGCGACTACAACGCGACTGTCTCCACCGCCAACGGCACCATCAAGGCCGCGCGCGCGCGGCTGGCGATGATCGACCTCGGCGGTCTGGTGGTGCGGGACGTCGACGCGCTGGTGCTGCCGGACGAAGCGCTGTCGGAAAACCTGCTCGGCATGTCGTTCCTGTCGAAGCTGAAACGCTTCAACTATGCCAACGGCAGGCTTGTGCTGGAACAGTAAGGTTACCCGGCTACCAAACCGCCGCAATTGATCGCCACAACGCGCCGGCCCGCTATCGCCCGGCCTGCGTATTCGCTATGGCTGCGGTTCCCTCAGCATTCACGACAAGGTCATTTCATGTTTCCGAAGCCCAAATCCGCGCTGGTTCCGAATACCTATGCCTTCGAATCCGGGCCGATGGTGAAGGCAACCGGCTTTCGCGAATATGATGCGCGATGGCTGTTCGAGAAGGAAATCAACCTGATGGGCGTGCAGGCGCTGGGCATGGGGCTCGGCGCGCTGATTGCGGAACTTGGCGTCAAACAGGAAATCGTCACCGGCCATGATTTCCGCGGCTATTCGGCCTCGATCAAGTACGCGCTGATTTCCGGTCTGATGGCGGCGGGCTGCAAGGTGCATGACGTCGGACTTGCGGTAACGCCGATGGCCTATTTCGCGCAGTTCGATCTCGACGTGCCCTGCGTCGCGATGGTGACGGCGTCGCATAACGACAATGGCTGGACCGGCGTCAAGATGGGCGCCAACCGCCCGCTCACTTTCGGTCCCGACGAGATGACGCGGCTGAAGGAAATCGTGCTCAACGCCGAGTTCAAGAACAAGGTCGGCGGCTCCTACCAATTCCACGAGAATTTCCCGGCGCGCTACATCGCCGATCTCACCAGTCGTCCCAAGCTGAAGCGCAAGCTCAAGGTCGTTGCCGCCTGCGGCAACGGCACCGCGGGCGCGTTTGCGCCGCAGGTGCTGGAGGCGATCGGTTGCGAGGTGATCCCGCTCGACACCGAGCTCGACCACACCTTTCCGAAATACAATCCGAACCCTGAAGACATGGAAATGCTGCACGCGATCCGCGACGCCGTGCTCAAGCACAAGGCCGATGTCGGCTTGGGCTTCGACGGCGACGGCGATCGCTGCGGTGTTGTCGACAATACCGGCGAGGAAATCTTCGCCGACAAGGTCGGCGTGATGCTGGCGCGCGACATGTCAGCGATCCACAAGGATGCGCAGTTCGTCGTCGACGTGAAATCGACCGGCCTGTTCGTGACGGACCCGGTGCTGCAAAAGCAGGGCGCAAGAACCGCCTACTGGAAGACCGGCCATTCCTACATGAAGCGCCGCACCAACGAGATGGGCGCGTTGGCGGGGTTCGAAAAGTCAGGCCACTTCTTCTTCAACAAGCCGTTCGGTCGCGGCTATGACGATGGCCTGGTCTCGGCGATCGCGATCTGCGAGATGCTCGATCGCGCGCCGGATAAGTCGATGGCCGACCTGAAGAACGCGATTCCCAAGACCTGGTCGTCGCCGACGATGTCGCCCCATTGCGGTGACGAGGTGAAGTACGGCGTGGCGGATGCCGTGGTGAAGCATTTTGAAGCGCTGCAGAAGAAGGGCGACAAGGTCGCCGGCCAGAAGATCCGCGATCTCGTCACCGTCAACGGCGTGCGCGTCACGGTCGAGGACGGAAGCTGGGGCCTGGTGCGGGCCTCATCCAACAAGCCGGAGCTTGTGGTAGTGGTCGAGAGCCCGGTCTCCGAACAGCGCATGCGCGACATGTTCGAGGCGATGGATTCCGTGCTGCGCACGCATCCCGAAGTCGGCGAGTATAATCAGAAGATCTAGAAGACCGCTCCATCTCGCCGGCCCGCAGCCATCGGCCTGCAACTGTTCGTGTTGCCCCGGAACGCTTTCGATTTGACTGCGTTACGGGGGGCAACCGGTAAAGCTGCAAGGCTTGCGCTCATGGTTCTCTTGAAGATATCCGCAGTTGTCGTCGTTGCGATCGCCATGGCGCTGGCGCTCGCTCATGCACTGGAATTACCCGGCAAAATGCGGTTGCAGAAGGAGCAATATCTGGCGGTCCAAGCGATCTATTATCCCGGCTTCACGATTGGCGGAGCAGCCGAGCCGGTAAGCGTGTTGTTGACGGCACTGCTCGCGTTTTTGACGCCGTCAGGGAGTCTGAGTTTCTGGCTGACGCTTGGCGCCTGCTGTGCGCTAGCCCTGATGCAGGTCGTCTATTGGGCATTCATCCACCCCGTGAATAATTTCTGGGTCAGGGATGTCAATCTGCAAGGCGCCGGCGCTGCCTTTTTCAGATTCGGTAGCAGCGGGTCGACGCGCTCAGGGCAAGCAGATTGGACCTATCTTCGCGACCGCTGGGAATACTCTCATGTCGCGCGCGCAGCTCTTGCCGTGATCGCGTTAGGCTTGCTCGTGACCGCCCTCATTGATTGAGGCTCTACATCTCCTACGCCGCCGGCACCGGCAGCGCGGTCACCGACTTGATCTTCTCCATCGCAAAGCGCGAGGTGACGTTCTTCAGTGGCACGGCGCTGATCAGCTTCTTGTAGAACACGTCGTAGCTCGCCATGTCGGCGACCACGACGCGCAGCATGTAATCGACGTCGCCGGCCATGCGGTAGAATTCCATTACCTCGGGCATGGCGCTGACCGCGCTGGCGAAGGCCTTCAGCCATGCTTCCGAATGATCGGAGCTCTCGACCGAGACGAACACCGAAATGCCGAGGCCGATCTTGTTCTGATCGACCAGCGCTACCCGCCGCAGAATCACGCCGTCGGCCTCCAGCCGCTGGATGCGCTTCCAGCACGGTGTTGACGACAGTCCGACCCGGTCGCCGATCTCGGCGACGGAAAGGGAGGCGTCCTCCTGCAATACGGTGAGGATCTTGCGGTCGATGGCATCCAGGCGGCGGTTGCCTTCGTGGAGCTGAATGGCGAGGTCGGTCATGAGAAAATTGTTCCATAGACAAGGTTTTGATACCTCATATATAGAAAAATCTTCTCGTGCAAGCCCAACTATTGACCGGCCCGGACCACGCCCGCGCTTTGGCCGTGACTCAAAAGCTCTTCAACTTCAACACGTTGGGGCGCTGCGAAGGCGCCACCAAAGCGGGTGCATTTCAGCGCTGCCGCGGCGGAGGCGAACCGGAGCGCCTGCCGCAGTTCCTGCTTCTCGGTGATGGCCAGCGCAAATGCACCGTGGAACACGTCCCCGGCGCCGAGGGTATCTACCGTGTGTACCGGGAAGGCCGGGGTTTCCTGGATACCGCCGTTCTCGTCGAGCCAGATCGTGCCCCGGGGGCCGCGCGTGCCGGCCAGGAAGGACGGGGTCAGCTTTGCGATTTTCTTAAGCGCCTGGGCGTCGTCGGAGACGTCGGCGGTCTCCTGCAGTGGCTCGCTGGAGAACACCAGATGCGTGGAGGCGTTCAGCAGGCCCTCGCGCAGCGACATCGCGCGATCGACGTCGACGATCACGGGAATGCCGCGCCGGACGGCCTCGGCGCAAAGCTCGGTGCAGAATTCGGCGCAGCGGCTCTCGGTGAGGATGGCGGCGCAATCGTCCAGCAGTGTGTCGAAGTCGGGCAACTTCACATGCCACAGTTTCGGATCGCGGAAGGTCACGATGGTGCGCTCGCCGGACGGATCGATCATCACCGCCGAGATCGGTGTCACCAGCCCCGGCATGTGGATGAGATGCTTCGTCTCGATGCCCTCTTGAGCCATCTGATCGAAGATGAAGCGGCTCGAGGTTTCCTTGGCGTCGCCCATCGGCCCGCAGATCGAGGCGCGGCCACCGAGCCGAACGATGCCGATCGCGCCATTGAGCGCGTTGCCGCCGCAGATTTCGTCGAATGCGGTGGCGTTCTCCTTGGAGCCGCGCCCGGGAACGCCCGGCGTATGAAAGGTCAGGTCGCGCACCGGCATGCCGATGCAGAGAATCCGCGGCGGGAGTTTGGGCGCCTTGTCTTGAAAGTTCATCGGAGAATCCGTCATGTGGGTTCCGCCTTCTGCCGGAACCAGGGTCCGGAGTTAATCGACTGGCCCATGGACGGTTCCCGCTATGCGCTGGTTTCGTTTCCCCCATGCACCCAGCGGCCGATCAGATGGTGCGCTATCGCAAACGGATGTGCGGCAAATAAGCCATCAGGATGTTCGCGTCGGTGCATCAATGCGACCTCGTCGCGGCTGAACCAGCGCGCGTCCTCGAGTTCTACGCGATCCACCACGATATCCTCGTTGAGCGCGCGCGCGGAGCATCCGATCATCAGCGAGGACGGATAGGGCCATGGCTGGGTCATGTAATAGCTGACGTCGGTGCAGTGGATGCCGGATTCCTCGAAAATCTCGCGGCGGACCGCGTCCTCGATGGTCTCGGCCGCTTCGACGAAGCCGGCCAGACATGACCACATCCCGGGCATGAACTGCTTCTGCCGGCCCAGCAGGCATTTGTCCCCTGACGTCACCAGCATGATCACGACCGGGTCGGTGCGCGGAAAATGCTCGGCCTTGCAGCTCGGACACTCGCGCTTCCAGCCGCCCTCCTTCATCGCGGTGCGCGTGCCGCAATTGGCGCAATAGCCATGGCGCTGATGCCACGTCACCATCGATTTCGCCATGGCGATCGCGGATAGCTGTTCCAGCGGGGCGGCGCCCTGCATCGCCATGCCGCGCAGCTCGGTCACGGCGACGTCGTCGCGTCCGATCAGTTTTTCAACGGCCGCGGCGGAAATGCCCATGCCGAAAATCGGCGCGCCGTCGCGCAGGCCCAGAAAGATCGTGCCGGGATTGGCGCCGAGCTTGACGGCCTCTTCGACGCCGAGCAGCACGCGCGGCCCTTCGGCCTCCTGTCTCACCAGAAGCGAGTCGCGGTAGATCACATAAGCGCCGGCGTTGCGCTGGTTCTCCAGCGCGAACAGTTTTTCGTCATTGGTGCGCAGATGTGCCGCGCGATCCAGAATATTGGTAACGAATGCGGGTCTTCCCAGCGGATACCTGTCGAATGCGGACATCTATTCAACCCAACCAGATCTTGCGGCGAAGCGCGTTGATGAAATTCTGGACTTCCTCGGCGTCATGCGCCAGCGGCGGCATCACGCCCCAGACCGGGCGCGGCCAGGCCGCGTCGCTGGTACGGCGAGCGATAATGTGGACATGCAACTGCGGCACCAGATTGCCGAGCGCCGCGACATTGAGCTTGTCGCATTTGGTGATCTCTTTCAGCGCCCGCGAGACCCGGGCGATTTCGGTCATCAACTGCGCCTGCGCCACCTCGTCGAGGTCGATGATTTCCACCGCACCCTCGCGGCGCGGCACCAGCAGCAGCCAGGGGTAATGCGCATCCTTGATGACTAGCACCTTGCACAGCGGCAGGTCGCCAATATCGATCGTGTCCTTTTGGAGCTGGGAGTGCAGCGACCAGGCGGAGGCGTCAGAGGGCATCAAGTGTTCTCTATTCTGGAGATAGCCTTGCAGAGAGTGGTTCTGCAAACAACTGCCGTCATGCCCGGGCGGAAGCGCGTTTTCGCGCCAGAGACCCCGGCATCCGGGCTTTTTTACGCGACGCTGAGGAAGCAAGACGTGGATGGCCGGGTCAAGCCCGGCCATGACGAAATGGGGGTGTTCCGGCGCATGGCCCCACCAACCCCGCTTGCTTTCCGGCCCTTTTGGCCCCAAATAGGGACCGGGAGATTGGCGGTGGACGAGCCACTCGCCAACCGGGTCAGGTCCGGAAGGAAGCAGCCCTAACGAGGTCCGGATCGGGTCGCTCGTCAGTCTCCTACCTGTTTTTCGAGCGAATCGAGCGGGAAAGCGGCCAGTCCGCGCCATGCGCTAGATTTCGTTCCTATCCGCAAGCCGGCCCCGAGAGACAATCAGTTGCGGATCGACCGATGAGTGATGCTGGCGCTCCCCCCGACAAGTCAGACGGCCAAGGTGGTCTCGGTGGCGAGACCGCCAAGCCCTACCGGGTGCTGGCGCGAAAATACCGTCCCTCCAGTTTCGACGACCTGATCGGCCAGGAGGCCATGGTCCGCACCGTTTCGAATGCGTTCGAAACCGGGCGGATTCCGCAGGCCTGGATCCTGACCGGCGTCCGCGGTGTCGGCAAAACCACGACGGCGCGGATTCTCGCCCGTGCGCTCAACTACGAAAAGCCCGATGGCTCGGTGAAGGGACCGACCATCCACATGCCGGACCTCGGCGTGCATTGCCAGGCGATCATGGAAAGCCGGCACATGGATGTGCTGGAAATGGACGCCGCCTCCCATACCGGTGTCGACGATGTCCGCCAGATCAATGACAGCGTGCGCTATGCGCCGGCCAGCGCTCGCTACAAGGTCTACATCATCGACGAAGTCCACATGCTGTCGACGGCGGCCTTCAACGCCTTCCTGAAGACGCTGGAAGAGCCACCCGAACACGCCAAATTCGTCTTTGCCACCACCGAAATCCGCAAAGTACCGGTCACGGTGCTGTCGCGCTGCCAGCGTTTTGATCTCCGCCGGGTCGAAGCCGACGTGCTGATGGGGCATCTCGCCAACATTGCGACCAAGGAAGGCGTCGAGGTCGAGCCCGAGGCGCTCGGCATCATCGCCCGCGCTGCGGAAGGCTCGGTGCGCGATTCGTTGTCGCTGTTCGATCAAGCGATTGCCCATGCGGCGGGCACCGTGCGCGCCGATGCCGTGCGGCAGATGCTGGGCTTGGCCGACCGCACCCGGGTGATCGATCTGTTCGAGCATCTGGCGCGCGGCGACATCGCCAGTGCCTTTGGCGAATTCCGCAGCCAATATGACGTCGGCGCCGATCCGGTGGTGGTGCTGTCCGATCTCGCCGAATTCGTCAATTTCGTCACCCGCGTGAAGATCGTGCCCGCCACCGCCGACAACGTCGCGTTCGGCGAGACCGAGCGCGTCCGCGCCCGGGAATTTGCCGCAAAGCTGTCGATGCGGGTGCTGTCGCGGATGTGGCAGATGCTGCTCAAGGGGATCGCCGAGGTCCAGACCGCGACCCGGCCGGCGGCGGCCGCGGAAATGGTGCTGGTGCGCATTGCCTATGTCGCCGACCTGCCGACGCCGGACGAGGCGATCCGGATGCTCGACCAGAACGGCGGAGGGACGCAGATTGCCTCTGGCGGCGCGGCGCCGGCACGGGCCGCACCCTCCGCACCGGTATCTTCAATGTCCGCTTCGCCGTTGCGTGCTCCGGCATCGCCCCGCTCAGGCGCGGAAGCCTCCGCCCGCCCGCAAATGGCACCGTCAGCACAAACGGACTCCGCGCCCGTGCTGCGAATCACGACCTTCCCGCAACTGGTGGCGCTCGCCGGCGAGAAGCGCGATATCCTGACCAAGACGGCGCTGGAAGCCGACATGCGCCTGGTCCGCTTCGAGGACGGGCGGCTGGAAGTTGCGCTGGAACGCGTCGCGGCGCGCGGGCTGGTCAACGACCTCTCCCGCAAGCTGGAACTGTGGACCGGGCGGCGCTGGACCGTGATCGTCTCCAACGAGGCCGGCCAGCCGACTCTGCGCTCGCAGAACGAGCAGGCGCGGAACGAGCACGCCCGCGCCGCGGAGGCCGATCCGCGGGTGCAGGAGGTGCTGGCGCGATTTCCCGGCGCCAAGGTGGTCGAGGTGCGCCGGCTTGCCGCCGAGCCGCCGGAATCCAATATTATCGCTGATGACTTGAACGAGAGCTCCGACGGCGACGACGACTGATCGGACGCTCGAGAGGACGGACGAATGGCTGATTTTCTCGGCATGATGAAGCAGGCCGCGCAACTGCAATCCAAGATGCAGGCGATGCAGGAGGAGCTCGGCAATCTCGAGGTCGAGGGCATCTCCGGCGGCGGGCTGGTCGCCGTGCGCATGACCGCGAAGATGGAAGTGAAGGGCGTTAAGATCGATCCGTCGCTGATGAAGGCCGAAGAGCGCGAGGTGCTCGAGGATCTCTTGGTGAGCGCGCATAATGACGCGCGGCGCAAGGCGGAAACCGCGGCGATGGAAAAGATGCAGGCACTGACCGGCGGCCTCGGCCTGCCGCCCGGGCTTGGTCTGACCTGAAATGGCCGCCAGCGTTGCCGGCCCTGAAATCGAACGCCTGATCCAGCTCCTAGCGCGGCTGCCGGGGCTGGGCCCGCGCTCGGCGCGGCGCGCGGCGCTGCATCTGATCAAGAAGCGTGAAGCCCTGATGACGCCGCTCGCGGGCGCCCTGCAGGTCGCCATCGACCGGATCCAGGTCTGCAAGACCTGCGGCAATATCGACACGCAAAATCCCTGCACGGTGTGCACCGATCCGCGGCGCGATCCCTCGACCATCGTCGTGGTCGCCGACGTCGCCGATCTCTGGGCGCTGGAACGCGCAAATGCGACCAACGGCCGCTATCACGTGCTCGGCGCCACATTGTCGCCACTGGATGGTGTCGGGCCGCAGGATCTGACCATCGATGCACTGGTGGCCCGCGCGCACGAATCACAAGTCGGCGAAATCGTTCTGGCGCTCAATGCAACGGTTGATGGCCAGACCACCGCGCACTACATCACCGATCTTCTGCAGGACGCCAACGTCAAGGTCACCCGGCTCGCGCATGGCGTGCCTGTCGGCGGCGAGCTTGATTATCTCGACGAAGGTACGCTATCGGCTGCCATGCGGCAGCGAACGCTGTTCTAACCCCACAGACGGAACTGATCGACATGACGAAACCTCGATTCGGCAGACGCTCCCGCTTTGCGCTCATCATGGCAGCGGCGCTGATCGCGCCTTCCGCATGGGCGCAGCAGGGCGAGCCGGCGCCGAAGCCCGGCAAGCCGATGAATGCCGGCGACGTGTTGTCAGGTGAACTTAACGCCATGAAGGGCGGCAAGAAGAGCAAGCGCGCCGCGACCTACCAGATCACCAGCGAACCGCGCCGGCTGCCGCCGCCGAACGGGCTGTGCAATCTCGAAACCGGCCCTGAGACATTCCAACTCGTCACCACCAGCGACGCCCAGGCCGCGCAGCTCAAAAATTTCATCGGCAAGGAAATTTCCGTGAAGGTCGACGAAGTCGCCTGCGCCCAGGACGCCGGTCAGATGAGCGAGGCTGTGATCACCAAATGGAGCGTGGTGACCAAGCATTGAGTTGCGAACTTCGTAGCCCGGATGGAGCGAAGCGCAATCCGGGATGATCTCTCCGCCTGTATGCCGACCCCGGATTTCGCTTCGCTCCATCCGGGCTACAAACGCTTAAACTTTCACCGGCCCCACTGCCTCGAAATGCCCGCGCCGCTGCAGCCACGCCAGCAGGATCAGGCTAGGCACAGCCACTACGACCGAGATCACGAAGAACAGCGGCCAGCCCGTTGTCTCCGCCACAAAGCCCGCACCTGAGGACAAATAGGTGCGTCCGACGGCGGCGAGCGCGGTGAGCAGTGCGTATTGGGTCGCGGTGTGCAGCGGATTCTGGCACAGCGCCGAGAGATAGGCGACGAAGATCACGGTTCCGATCGCACCGGTGAAGTTTTCCGCCGAGATGGCGACGGCCAGCGCCCACTGGTTGGTGCCGACAAAGGCGAGCCACGCGAACACGAGGTTGGAGATCGCCTGCAGCACGCCGCCGATCCACAGGCTTGCGACCAGCGAATAGCGCCGCGCCACATAGCCGCCGGCAAAACCGCCAATCAGGGTCGCGGCGAGGCCGACGCCCTTGACGATGGCGGCGTAGTCGTTGCGGGTGAAGCCAAGGTCGATCACGAACGGCGCGGTCATGGTGCCGGAAAATGCGTCGGTGAGCTTGAACAGCACCACGAAGGCGAGCGCCACCCAGGCATGCTTGCGGGACAGAAATTCGGAGAATGCCCCGATGGCCGCATGCATGACGCGGGCGAGAGCCGACTCGTCGCGGGTCGCTGCTTCCGCGCGCACCGATTGCTCGGGCTCGGTGGCGGCGAGCGCCGTGAGGGTGCCGATCAGCACCAGCGCGGCCATGACGACATAGCCCCACATCCACGCTGAACCGCGCCCGATGCCGGTGCTCTCGAACGCCGTCACGATGAACAGCACGCCGGCGGTCGACACCAGCATGCCGATCCGGTAGGCCGCGACATACGAGGCCATGCCGGCGGCCTGCTCGCTCTCGGGCAGGCTTTCGACGCGAAACGCATCGACGACGATGTCCTGGGTCGAGGACATCATGGCGACCAGAAGCGCGCCCAGCGCCACGAACAGCGGCGAGCGCGCCGGATCCGTCAGCGCCAGCAGCAGGATTGCGCCGATCAGGAGCAGTTGCGAGAACACCAGCCAGCCGCGGCGGCGGCCGAAGGCGCGGGTGAACACCGGCACATGCAGCGCATCGACCAGCGGCGCCCAGATGAATTTAAGCGTGTAGGGCGTGCCGACCAGCGCGAACAGCCCGATGGTGACGAGATCGACGCCGGATTCGCGCATCCATACCAGGAGCGTCGATCCTGACAGCGCCAGCGGCAGGCCGGACGAAAAGCCGAGCATCAGCACGATCAGCACGCGGGGTTGCAGATACACGGCCCAGGCCTCGCGCCAGGTTGGCGCGGGGGCGGCGGCTTTTTCTGGCGAAACGGAGGCGGATTCTGGTGCTGTCATGGAGGGGTGTTAGCAGATTCTGCAACAAAAAGACTGTCATCGCCCGGCTTGACCGGGCGACCCAGTATCGCAGAGGCCTATCCGCCGCCCCCGCCAATCTCAGCGTAAAGATCGATCCAGTCCGGATTTTGTTTCTCAATTAGCGATATCTTCCAGGCTCGCGGCCATTTCTTGAGCCGTTTTTCGCGCTGGATCGCATGTTCGATCTGATCGAAGATTTCGAAATAAACTAACCGGGTCACCTCGTGCTTCTTGGTGAAACTCTCGGCGATTTTGAGCTTGTGCTGGCCAACGCGGCGGACGAGATCGTTCGTCACGCCAATGTAAAGCGTACCGCCGATGCGGCTGGCGAGAATGTAAACGTAGTAACTACGTGCTCCCATCTACCGTCTCTGGGATACTGGGTCGCCCGGTCAAGCCGGGCGATGACGACCTAATTTGGGGCTGCAACGCTCCAAGTGCTTGCTACTCCCCCGCCTGCAGCTTGCGCGGCACGGGGAACAGTTCGGCCGTTCCGCCCTTCACCACGCGCGGTGCCTCGATCGGAGCATCCGCCTTGCTGAAATCGAGTTCCTCGATCCGGCCCGCCCGCTTCTCGATCTTGTCGGCGGAAATCAATATCTGCCGGACGTCCTCGTTCACATCGCCAAAATGCTTCTGCAGTTTCAGCACGCGATCACGCAGGCGCCCCAGATCGTCGCCGAGGTTGAGCACCTCGGTGCGGATCTGGTCGGCGGCATCGCGCATCCGCGCGTCTTTCAAAATCTGCTGCATCACCTGGATCGCCAGCATCAATAGCGAGGGCGACACCAGCACGACGCGGGCGCGGTAGGCTTTCTGGATCACGTCGTCGAAACCGTCGTGGATTTCGGCATAGACCGATTCCGACGGCACGAACATCAGCGCGGTGTCCTGGGTCTCGCCGGTGATCAGATATTTCTCGGCGATGTCGTTGACATGCTTCATCACGTCGTTGCGCAGGCGTTGGGTAGCGAATTTGCGCTCCTCGTCGCTGCGCGCATCGTGCAGCGCGGTCATCGCTTCCAGCGGGAATTTCGCGTCGATGCAGAGCGGGCGCTGATCGGGCAGGAACACGACGCAGTCCGGCCGCTTGCCGGATGAGAGCGTGTACTGGAATTCGTAAGCGCCCTGCGGCATGCCGTCCTGCACGATCGCTTCCATCCGCGCCTGGCCGAAGGCGCCGCGCGACTGCTTGTTGGCGAGGACGTCGCGCAGCGTGGTCACTTGAGACGTCAAGTCGGTGAGATTCTTGTGCGCGTTGTCGATGATGCCGAGCCGCTCATGCAGCACGCGCAAGCTATCCATGGTGTGGCGCGTGGTGGCTTCCATCGACTGGCCGACCCGATGCGTCACCGAATCCAGCCGCTCGTTGACGGCGCGCGCCATCTCGGCCTGGCGGCCGGCCAGCGACTGCGCCATGGCGTCGACCCGGCCGGTGGATTCGCTCTGCGCCCGCAGCATCTCGCTCAGACGCTCTTCCAGTTCATCGGCGCGGATCGCCTGCGCCATCGCCAGTTCCGCGCCCCGGCGGCCGGAGCGGGCAATCACGATGGCGATGGTCAGCAACAGTACCAGCGCGAGCGTGCCGAACCCGATCAGCGCCTCGCCAACATGAATCGGCAGGTCGCCGACCGTGAGAAGAATTTCGTTCATGTCAGCCTTGTAGCCCGATTCGCCGCCGAGTGCGAACGAAGAGGGAACATTTATGGTAAACGGCGGGTTAATTTTCGTGGTTAACGCCGCGTTAAAAATCATGGTTAAGGCCGCCTTAACGGGCTTCCCGGCGCATTGACCCCGGCAAATCAGCAGCTTAAATCGCGCGCTATGGCCCTTAGAGAAATCATCATCCTGCCGGACAAGCAGCTCCGGCTGGTCTCCAAACCCGTCGAGAAGGTGACGACGGAGATCCGCAAGCTCGCCGACGACATGTTCGAGACCATGTATGACGCGCCCGGCATCGGGCTCGCGGCAATCCAGGTCGCCCAGCCGCTGCGGCTGATCACCATGGATCTCGCCAAGAAGGACGAGAACGGCGAGACCAAGCCGAAGCCGCGCGTCTTCATCAATCCGGAAATCCTCTCCTCGTCGGAGGAAATGTCGGTCTACGAGGAGGGCTGCCTCTCGATCCCCGAATATTACGAGGAGGTCGAGCGCCCGGCGAAGGTTCGCGTCCGCTTTACCGATCTCGATGGCAAGGTGCACGAGGAAGACGCCGACGGCCTGTTCGCCACCTGCATCCAGCATGAGATCGACCATCTCAACGGTGTGCTGTTCGTGGACTATCTGTCGAAGCTGAAGCGCGACCGCGTGATGAAGAAATTTACAAAAGCCGCCAAGCGCGCGGCGGAGTAGGCCCCACTCTATCGACCGTCATGCCCAGGTTCGTGCCGGGCATCCACGCCTTCCTTTCTCGCTGCCAGCAAGACGTGGATGGCCGGGACAAGCCCGGCCATGACGGAGTAAACTAGAATCGTACCGGGGTTTTCCACCTGATGCCACTCCGCCTCATCTTCATGGGCACGCCCGATTTCGCGGTGCCGACGCTGCTGGAACTCGTGGCCCATGGCCATGAGGTCGTCGCCGTCTACACCCGCGCGCCAAAACCGGCCGGGCGCGGCATGAAGATGCAGCTGAGCCCCGTGGAGCAGGAGGCGCGGCGGCTCGGCATTCCCGTGATGACCCCGAGCACCCTGAAGACGCCGGAAGCGCTCGCCGAATTCCGCACGCACAATGCCGACGCCGCCGTCGTCGTCGCCTACGGCATGATCCTGCCGCAGGCCATTCTCGACGCGCCGCGCTATGGCTGCTTCAACCTGCACGGCTCGCTCTTGCCGCGCTGGCGCGGCGCGGCCCCCATCAACCGCGCGATCATGGCCGGTGACGTCGAGAGCGGCGTGATGGTGATGAAGATGGATGTCGGCCTCGACACCGGTGATGTCGCGATGGCGGAGCGGCTGGCGATCACGGACAGCATGACGGCCGCCGACCTGCACGACGCACTGGCGCCGCTCGGCGCCGACCTGATGGTGCGCGCGATGGGTGGGCTGGAGCGCGGCGGATTGCAGCTCAGCAAACAGAGCGAGGACGGCGTGACCTACGCGGCGAAGATCGAGAAGGCCGAGGCGCGGATCGACTGGAAGCGGTCGGCGCGGGAAGTGCTGCGGCATATTCACGGCCTGTCGCCGTTTCCCGGCGCCTGGTGCGAGCTGGCCGCGGAAGCGGAGCCGGTGCGCCTCAAGATACTGCGCTGCGAGTTGGCGAGCGGGTCGGGTGCGGCTGGCGAGGTGCTGGATAACGACCTTGCCATCGCCTGCGGCGACGGTGCCATTCGCATTGTCGAGCTGCAGCGCGCCGGCAAGGGGCCGATGAAATCAGCGGAATTTCTGCGCGGCACGGCGCTGAAGCCGCCTGCGCGGCTGGACTGATGCCTCGCTACAAGCTCATTATCGAATATGACGGCACGCCGTTCTCCGGCTGGCAGATCCAGGATAATGCGCCGACCGTGCAGGGCGCGCTGGAAACCGCGGTGAAGGCGATCTGCGGCGAGGACGTGCGCGTGCATGGCTCGGGCCGTACCGACGCCGGCGTGCATGCGCTGGGGCAGGTCGCGCATTGCGACATTCAAAAGCCGTTTCCGCCGGGCCGGCTGCGCGACGGGCTGAACGCGCATCTGCGTCCGCATCCAATCGGCGTGCTCTCGGCCGACATCGTGGCCGATGATTTCGAGGCGCGCTTTTCAGCGAAGAAGCGGCATTACCGCTACCGCATCACCAACACCAGAGCCAACCTCGCGCTCGACATCAAGCGAAGCTGGCGGGTGCCGCGCCATCTCGATACGGATGCGATGGACGTCGCGGCCAAGCGGCTGCTCGGCAAGCACGATTTCACCACCTTCCGCGACACCGAATGCCAGGCGAAATCGCCGGAGAAGACGCTCGACCAGCTCGACGTGATCAGGGAGGGTGACGCAGTCTCGATTCTCACTTCCGCCCGCTCGTTCCTGCACAGCCAGGTGCGTTCGATGGTGGGGTCGCTGGTGTGGGTCGGCGAAGGGCGCTGGAGCGCCGACGACCTCGCCGCGGCTCTTGCCGCCCGCAACCGTGCTGCCTGCGGCCCGGTGGCGCCGCCGGAGGGATTATATTTGGTGCGGGTGGAGTATTAGGCCGGCTTGAGTACCATGTGCGTGGCATTTGCCGTCGCAACATGGTCGGTCACCTCGTAGCCAAGGCTCGGCAGATCAAGCCCCGCGAACAGGTTCTCGCCAGATCCAAGCAGGATCGGCGCAATCGCAATGTGCATTTCGTCGATCAGACGGGCGCGCAGATATTGCTGGATGGTCGCGACGCCGCCGCCCACCCTCACATCCTTGCCGCCGGCAGCCGCGCGCGCCTTTTGCAGCGCCGCCTCGATGCCCTCGGTCACGAAATGGAAGACCGTGCCGCCCTTCATGGTGATGGGAGCGCGGGAATGATGCGTCAACACGAAGACATCGCAATGATAGGGCGGCTCGTCGCCCCACCAGCCCTTCCAGGAGTCATCCGGCCAGGGTCCGCGCACCGGGCCGAACATGTTGCGGCCGAGGATCCACGCACCGATGTTCTCAAAGCCTCGCGTCGCAAAATCGTCATCCGGGCCGGTCGTGCCGGCATCCTTCGCGAACAGCATTTTCTGAATGGTCTGCGTCGGCAATACCCATTCGTGCAGCCCCAATCCGCCGACGCCGAGCGGATTATCGGCGTCCTGGTCGGGGCCCGCGCCATAGCCGTCGGCGGATATGCTGAAGCAGCGGACAACGAGCTTACTGTTGGCTGAACTGGTCATGGCGCCACATCATCCCCGATGATGACGGCACAAGTCAGGCAAAATATCGGTCCAGCACGCCGCGATAGATTTTCGTCAGCTTCTCCAGATCCGACACTGGCGTGCGCTCGTCGACCTGGTGCATGGTCTGGCCGACCAGGCCGAATTCGATCACCGGGCAGTAGCTCGAGATGAAGCGCGCGTCCGAGGTGCCGCCGGACGTCGAGAGCTCCGGCTTGCGTCCGGTGACTTCCTCGATCGCGCTCACAGCCAGATCGGTGAACGCGCCGGGTTTGGTCACGAACACGTTGGAGTTGGAATATTCCCACACGATGCGGGCGCGGATGCGGTTGCCGCAGGCTTTCGCCAGCCGCTCCTCCACCAGGGCGCGCAGCGTCTCCTGGGTGTGGTTGTCGTTGTAGCGGATGTTGAATTTGGCGCGGGCCTGGCCGGGGATGACGTTGCTCGCGGTATTGCCGACATCGACCGAGGTGAATTCGAGATTGGACGCCTGAAACTGCGCGCTGCCATGGTCGAGCGGCTCGTCGGAAAGCGCCACGATCAGCCGCGAAATATCCGGCACCGGGTTCGACGCGCGGTGCGGATAGGCGACATGGCCCTGCACGCCGTCGACATGGAGCGTGCCGGATTGTGAGCCGCGGCGGCCGATCTTGATGCAATCGCCGAGCACTTCCACATTGGAGGGCTCGCCGAGCACGCAATGGTCGAATTTCTCGCCGCGTTCGGCGCACCACTTCAAAAGCTTGATGGTGCCGTTGACCGAAATGTCCTCTTCGTCGCCGGTGATCAGAAACGAGATCGAGCCCCGGCCATCTTTTTGCGGCTTGCCGCCATTGTCCTTCAGATATTGCAGCACGGCAGCGACGCTGCAGGCGATGCCGCCCTTCATGTCGACCGCGCCGCGGCCATACAGGAAGCCGTCCTTCACTTCGCCCGAGAATGCGCCGAGCGTCCACGCCGTCTCGTCGCCGGGGGGCACCACGTCGGTATGTCCGGCAAAGGTGATATGCGGCGCCTCGGTGCCGATCCGGGCGTAGAGGTTGTCGATGTCGGCGGTGCCAGGCTCGCCGAAGGTGACGCGATGCACCTCGAAGCCGGCTTCTTTCAACAGGCGCTCAAGGACGCCGAGCGCGCCGGCATCGGCAGGGGTGACAGACGGGCAGCGGACCAGGTCGCGGGTAATGGAAACGGCGTCATTCATAGCCCGGCTTAACACGCCAAACCGGCGGCGGGCCAGCCTTGTGCGGCACCATCTCGATCTCGCTCTGCTGGTCCCAGGGTGGACGGGTATCGAGTGGCGGTTTCGGCGCCAGCGGGTCAGGCCCGAACCGGTTGGTCTTTCGCGAGCCCTTCAGGCAATACATTTCGATGAAGCCCCACAGGCAGAGAACGGCTGCGGCAATGGCGAGCGGCAGGTCGGCGTAGGAATCGGGGAGCCGATCTGCAAACTGATTGTGGAGGCCGGGCACCGCGAAGAACGGCACCATCCACCAGCCGCTCTTGTCACGGTCGTGCAGCCGCTTGATGGAGGTCGCGAAAAAGACCCACATGAGCAGCGACGTGCCGAACAGCTTGATCAAGAGCCGGGGGAGGTCGGCCAATGTTAGGGATCGATACGCGTCGGGGTCCACCAGCTTGAAGAGGTCCGTGGCCCCGAAATGGAAGGATGCGGGGCCGCCGAACAGGCTGTGAATCGCAACGATCACCAGCCCCACAGACATCATCAAGCCCAACTCGACCACCCCCGCGAGCCACAGCTTGGCGCGGTTGATGCGGCCGTCAAAGCGGAACAGGTACCAGGTCCAGTCCATGCGCAGAGCTCCGGGGACGAAAACCCGTGGTCCGGTACGTTAGTCGCGCTGGAAAGTACCCGGTTCGAAAAGTCCCCGGTTCGATCTCAGTCCCGCAGCAGCTCGTTGATGCTGGTCTTGGCGCGGGTGCGCTCGTCGACGCGCTTGACGATCACCGCGCAGGCGGTGGACGGGCCGGGCTGGCCGTTCTTCATGAGCTTGCCGGGCAGCGCGCCGGGAACCACTACCGCATATTCCGGCACCTCGCCGATGAAGATTTCGCCGGTCTCGCGGTCGACGATCTTGGTGGAGGCGCCGAGGAACACGCCCATCGACAGCACCGCGCCCTTGCGCACGATCACGCCCTCGGCGACTTCCGAGCGCGCACCGATGAAGCAGTCGTCCTCGACAATCACGGGCTCGGCCTGCAGCGGCTCCAGCACGCCGCCGATGCCGACGCCGCCGGAAATATGCACGCGCTTGCCGATCTGCGCGCAGCTTCCGACCGTCGACCAGGTGTCGATCATGGTCGCTTCATCGACGTAGGCGCCGAGATTGACGAAGGACGGCATCAAGACCACGTTGCGGGCGATGAAGGCAGAGCGGCGCACGATCGCGCCGGGCACAGCGCGGAATCCTGCATCGCGAAAACGATTCTCGCCCCAGCCCTCGAACTTCGATGGCACCTTGTCCCACCACGACGCCTTGCCGGGACCGCCGGGAATCTGGCCCATATCGTTGAGGCGGAACGACAGCAGCACCGCTTTCTTCAGCCACTGATTGACTTTCCACTTGCCGCTGGCCTCGCGCTCGGCGACCCGCGCCTCACCCTTGTCGAGCAGTTCGAGCGCGTGATCCACGGCCTCGCGAACCTCGCCTTTGGTCGACGTCGAAATGCCGTCGCGGGCATCGAAGGCGGAGTTGACGGTGGATTCGAGTGCGGACAGGGACATCGGGATTTCCTCGAGATTTCGGGCGAAGTTGACGCGCTTTTTCGGGATTTGGGGAGGGAGAGTCAAGAACACACTCGTCATGGCCGGGCATAGCCGTCCAAAGGACGGCGTCATTTTCGCTCGCCTATGCCCGGCCATCCACGACTTTCCTGCTCGCGGCGCGGAGATCGCAAATGATCGTCGCAATCCGGTTTTTACCTCCTCCTGGAGCGTCATCCGGCGCGGTCGAGGGCGAACGAGGCATCCACGCAACTCCACAGAAAACGTCCAAAGCCTGAAAAAGGTAAGCTGTCGTGTCAGTCCTTTGATCTGGATTAGCCGCATGCCCGGGCCTATCCTAAGCCCGTGGTCTCTCTCAACAGCTAACGGAGGAGAACATGCGCACCCTCAAAACGGCATTCGTAGGCGGATTCGCCGGAGCCTTGATGGCCAGCAACGTCGCGACGCTCCAAGCGGCTCCTTTACCGACTAATGTGGCAAGCATGAAATCAATGGTTACCGACGGCCTGATCCAGGTCCGCTGGCGTGGCGGCGGCTGGGGACACAGAGGTTTCGGAGGCTGGGGCTATCGAGGTGGGGGTTGGGGAGCGGCCGCGATTGCTGGTGCTATAATCGGTGGCGCGATCGCGAGCAGCGCATATGGCTATGGGGGCGGTCCGTATAGCGCATATGGCTATTATGGGGGCGGCCCGTATTACGGCGGCTATGACCCCGGCTACAGCTACTACCCGGCCTACGTCGACTATCGTTGGCAAGCAATCCAAGAACCCGGGGCCGCTAGCTTCTACCGACCTTACGGATACGGCGGGCAGCCTTGGGGCTATTGGTAGGCGGGAAATTCTGACGGCGTCGCCGCATTCGAGTTGACTGAGCCCGGATAGAGCGAAGCGCAATCCGGGATGGTTCACCGGTGGCGAGACCGTTCCCGGACTAGGCGGAGCCTGTCATCGGTCGCGCGCTCGCGCGACCCGTTGGCTCCATCCGGAGCTACGCGGCGCTCAACCTCGCCAAAAACCCTGTCAAATCATCCGTCACGTGATCCACGTAAGCCGCATCGCGACCTTCCAGCTCCCAATCCTCGCGCACCACTTCCTTGGCGCCGTCGGGCACCACCAGCACCGTGGTCATGCCGAGCTGGTGCGGCACCACGAGGTTGCGGGCAAGATCCTCGAACATCGCCGACCTCAGCGGATCCACGCCGTGGACGCGCAGGAACCTGTCATAGGTCTGCGGCGCCGGCTTCGGTTCCAGTTCGGCGGCGATGATGTCGAACACCGCTTCGAAATGTTCTGTTATGCCGAGCCGTGCCAGCACTGCGCCGGCGTGGTCGGTCGAGCCATTGGTCAGGATCAGCTTGCGCCCGGGAAGTTTTGCGATCGCAGCCCCCATCGCGGGGTTCGGCTCCAGCGGCGAGTGATCGATCTTGTGGACGTAGGCCAGATAATCATCGGCGCGCACGCCGTGCTCGGTCATCATGCCGCGCATGCTGGTGCCGTAGCGGCGGTAATAATCCTTCTGGATCACGCGGGCTTCTTCCGCGGAGATTTTCAAGTATGCGCCGATGAACTCGCCGATCCGGGCGTCGACCTGCTGCCACAGATTGACGTGGTGTGGGTAGAGCGTGTTGTCGAGATCGAACACCCAGGTGTCGATATGCGTGAAGGGACGGGGAGTTGTCATGAATTCTCAACCATCAGGGCATCGCAAATCGCAGCGTCTTGCCGCCGCTTGACATATCGACCGGCGCAAAGCCGATTCCCGCAAGTCCACGCGTGCCGCAATCGCCCTGTTCCGATATCTCGAACTTGCTCTCGCGCGTGCAGAGCTCTTTCGAGCCGCCCCAGTTCAATGGCCTGTCGCGGTACTTGATGGCGCGGTTCTCGCCGTCGACGGCTTCGGCAAAACTATAGACCTGTTTCGGCTGGCCGGTCACATCGGGATGCAGGCATTTGCCGGGATCGATGCGGTACCAGCCGCGGCTGGTCACGGCCTTGCCGTCATCGGTGGCGACCGCGGCCATGATCTTGTGCGGCGTGTCGTTGCACCAGGTCAGCCCCGTCGAGGACGGCTTTTGCACGGCGTCGATCATGGTGGTGAAGAAAGTTTGCGACTGCACGGTCTCGGCAGCAAGCCCGCGGCTCTTCAGGAACGCCGCGAGCGCGGCCTGCGTCTTCGGCCCATCGACTCCGTCGATCGGGGCGGCGTCATAGCCGGCGATCACCAGCAGCCGCTGGATGCCGGCCAGCCGCGCCTGCTCGTCGTCATATTCTGAGTCCTCAGCGAGATAGGCGACGAGGTTGCCGTCATCGGTCCGCGTCGGCGTGATCTGGGTGAAGGGCGCGGGCGTCTGGTTGCCGCGGCACTGGCGGGCGGCGGCGATGACGAAATTGTCGGGGGCGACGCACAGCGTGTCGCTGCCGTTCTGCGGGATCGGCGAGGCGCCGTAGACGCCGAGCGCGCGTGCATTCAGCAGGATGCGGTCGGCGGTCAGCGCGCCCTGCAGCACCACACGGCAGGCGGCTGGATCGATCCGGAACCAGCCGCGCGTCGCGGTCGCCGATTTCTCGTCGATGCCGATCGCGGCCTCGACCACATAGCTCATGCGATTGCAGAGCTTCAAATCGGCAAAGGCGGGCAGCGAGGAAACGAACAGCGAGATCGCCGCCGCCGGCAGCGACATCAGGAAGCACGTCAAGGCCGAGCGTAGCTGCCGCAGCGCTCTCAACGCGTCATGCCCGGATTTATTCCGGGTATCCACGTCTTTGTTGCCGCGGCCGACAAAGACGTGGATGGCCGGATCAAGTCCGGCCATGACGACTTTCTTTGGCCGCTCGTGCATCACTTGTGGATCAGCGTGCCGGTGCCTTGATTCGTGAACAACTCCAGCAGCACCGCGTGCTGCATCTTGCCGTCGATGATGACGACGCCCTGCACGCCCTGTTCGAGCGCATAGATGCAAGTCTCGACCTTCGGAATCATGCCGCCGGAAATCGTGCCGTCGGCGATCAGCTTTCGCGCGTCCTTCGCCGACAGTTCCGGTATCAGTTTCTTCGACTTGTCGAGCACGCCGGGAACGTCGGTCAACAGCAACAGCCGCTTGGCCTTGAGCGCGCCGGCCACCGCACCGGCAAAGGTGTCGGCATTGACGTTGAGCGTGTGGCCGTCATGTGAGGTCGCGAGCGGCGCCAGCACCGGGATCAGCTCATAGCCGATCAACTGGTTCAACAGCGTGAGATCGACCTTGTCGGGGTCGCCGACGAAGCCGAGATCGATCGCCTTTTCAATGTTCGAATCCGGATCGACCATGGTCCGCGACGTCTTCGACGCCTTCACCATGTTGCCATCCTTGCCGGAGAGGCCGACGGCCTTGCCGCCGGCCTCGTTGATGTAGCCGACGAGCTGCTTGTTGACGGAGCCGGCCAGCACCATCTCGACGATCTCGATCGTCGCCGCATCGGTGATGCGAAGCCCGGCGGCGAATTCCGACTGGATGCCGAGCCGCTTCAGCATGGTCGCGATCTGCGGCCCGCCGCCATGTACGACCACCGGATTGATCGCGGTCTGCTCCAAGAGCACGATATCGCGCGCAAAGGCTTTTGCGGTTTCCTCGGCGCCCATGGCATGGCCGCCATATTTGATGACGATGGTTTCCTCGTCGTATTGCTGCATATGTGGCAGCGCTTCCGACAGGATGCGGGCCTGATCGAGCGGGCTGATATTCTGCGTCATAAAGCGGGTCTCGCCATTGCCGATGTCGGGCCGGGTTCTATCTGATTGCCGGGCAGGGCGCAAAGTAGGGGATTTGCGGAGGCGCATGCCCCGAACGCAGCGCGTGGCCCGGCTGGAATGCTCAACCCCGCTTCGGCCAGGCGGCCGAAACCGCCAGTGCCAGCCAGCTCGCGATCAGCAGCGTCCCGCCGGTCGGCGCAGCCATTGGAAACAGCCCGCGCCCGGCATAGTGCCGCAGCGTCAGGTCGCCGGCGAACAGGCCGGCCGCGAGCACAAAGCCGCAAGCCGCGGTGATACCGATTCTCGCGTGCGCAATGCCGCGCTCCGCCAGTGCGACGGTACCCAATACCGCGCACGCATGAAACAGCAGCACCGACGAGGCCGCCGCCAGCCGCGAGGCGTCAGCGCCGTGGGCGGAAGCCGCCGCCAGCAGGACGCCGTCGGCGCCCATGATTCCGGCGAGAACGATCAGGATGCGGTGTGCGCGGTTCATCAGGCGCGCTCGTGCAACAGGCGCACCATCGCGGCGCGCAATTCCGGCATGCCGGCGCCCGAGCGCGAGGATGTCACCAGAACTTCCGGAAACGCGGCAGGATGCTTGGCGAGCGCGGCCGTGGTCTCGCTGATGGATTTTTCCAGTTCGGCCCGCTTCACCTGGTCCGCTTTGGTCAGCACCACCTGATAGCTGACGGCGGATTTATCCAGCGTCTTCAGCACGTCCTGGTCGACATCCTTGATGCCGTGGCGCGCATCGATCAGCACGTAGACCCGCGCTAGCGTGGCGCGCCCCAGCAGGAATTGATGGATCAGCTTGGTCCAGGAGGCGACCTGGGTCTTCGGCGCCGAGGCGTAGCCATAGCCGGGCATGTCGACCAGCCGCAGTGCCGCGCTGTCGGGGCCGTCGAAGAAGATCAGCTCCTGGGTGCGGCCCGGCGTGTGCGAGGTGCGCGCCAGCGCGTTGCGGCCGGTCAGCGCGTTGATGAGGCTGGATTTGCCGACATTGGAGCGGCCGGCGAACGCCACTTCCATGCCCGCCATTGGCGGCAGCGTCTCGATCGAGGGCGAGGCCCAGACGAACTTCCAGTCGCCGGCGAAGAGCTTTCGCCCCTCCTCGATCAGCTCCGCATCAGTCTCGGCGGTCATGCGAAGGTTCTCGGTTCACGCCGTCATTGCGAGGAGCGTAGCGACGAAGCAATCCATCTATCCCCGCGTCGAGGCATGGATTGCTTCGCTTCGCTCGCAATGACGGAGTGCATTGCGAGCACGCGGGATTTGTCACGTCTTCTCGACGGCCTTCTTGGCGAACGTCGCCTTCATGTTATCGAACAGCTCCACCTTCACGCCGTTCTTGCGCATGATGTAGCTCTGCTGGATCACCGAGAGCAGGTTGTTCCAGGCCCAGTAGATCACGAGACCCGCCGGGAAGCCCGCCAGCATGAAGGTGAAGATCAGCGGCATCCAGTCGAAGATCATCTTCTGGGTCGGATCCGGCGGCGTCGGATTGAGCTTCATCTGGATCCACATCGTGATGCCCATGATGATCGGCCAGACGCCGAGCATCAGATAGGCGCCGACATGCGGACCGAACACCGCGAGCGGATCGAACGGCAGTAATCCGAACAGGTTGAAGATCGTGGTCGGGTCGGGCGCCGAGAGGTCCTTGATCCAGCCATAGAACGGCGCGTGGCGCATTTCGATGGTGACGAACAGCACCTTATAGAGCGAGAAGAACACCGGGATCTGCAGCGCGATGGGAAGGCAGCCCGCGATCGGGTTGATCTTCTCCTTGCGGTAGATCTCCATCATCTCCTGCTGCTGCTTCTGCCGGTCGTCGGGATAGCGCTCCTTCAGCGCTTGCAGCTGCGGCTGCACCGACTTCATCTTCGCCATCGACTCGTAGGATTTGTTGGCGAGCGGGAAGAACAACAGCTTGATCAGCAAGGTCACCAGCAGAATGGAGACGCCGAAATTGCCAAACACGTGGAAGAAATAGTCGAGCACCAGGAACATCGGCTTGGTGATGAAGTAGAACCAGCCCCAGTCGATCAATAGGTCGAAATGGTTGAGCCCGAGCTGCTTGTTGTAGCCGCCGTGGCCGGCCAGCGGGAAGTTGATACCGACGACGCCGGCTTCCTTGGCCCCCGCAAACAGCCGTGCATTGGCGCTGCCGGTGCCACCGATCGCAATGGTCTGCGGATCCTGCAGGTAATCCGTCTGATAGCGAACCTTGGGACCCGGCTCTTCGGCGAGGAAGCGTGCCTTGAGGCGCGCCGACGTGTCGGGCAACAGCGCGGCCGCCCAATATTTGTCGGTGATGCCGAGCCAGCCGTTCGTCACGTTGAACTCGAAGCCCCGCCCGCCATTGCCCAGAACGGGCGCTTCCGCGACCGCCTTGTAGCCGTGTTCCTGCAGGCCCTTTTCGCCGAGATAGCCGATCAGGCCTTCATGCAGGATGTAGTAGCCCGAGACCTCAGGCGTGCCGTGGCGGGAGATAAGCGCGTACGGATAGAGCGTGACCGGCGCATTGCCGACGTTGGTGACGTCGTCCTTGATGGTGAAGAGATAGCGGTCGTCGATCGAAATGGTGCGGCGGAAGGTGAGGCCTTCGCCATTGTCCCATTTCAGCGTCACGGGCTTGTCCGGCGTCAGGCTGCCGGAGCCTTCCTGCTGCCATTCCGTCTCGCGGCCCGGAAGCCGCGCGGTCGAGCCCGAGGCCGCGACCCAGCCGAACTCGGCATAATAGGGATGCGCCGTGCCCGAAGGCGAGAACAGCACGATCGCGGGCGATTTCGGATCGACGGTGTCGCGGAACTTCTCCAGCGACAGGTCGTCGATGCGCCCGCCCTTCAATGCGATGCTGCCGGACAGCCGCGGCGTTTCGATCTTGATGCGCGGCGATGCGGCAATCGCGGCGCTGCGGCTGACGACAGGCTGGCTGGCGGGCGTGCTGACCGACGGCGTCGCGCCCGGCTGCGGCGTAGAGCCGGGGGTCGCCTGGGGCGACGACTTGGCGAGTTCGGCCTGGGTCTGGCTCTGCGCGCGCTGCCGCTCCATCTGCGGCGCGTTGTAAAAGTATTGCCACGCGATCAGCACGAGGCCGGACAGAATGACGGCGAGGATGGTGTTGCGATTATCGGTCATCGGTTTGGGTCTCGCCATTCAATTCGGATGTTTCGGCGCCTGCCGGTCAAGCCGGTTCAGCGCCGAACGGAGATCGTCGAGCATGGTTGCGAAGTCGCGGGTGAGCGCGGCCCGGCGGCCGACCAGCACATAATCATGGTGAGGTCGCATGGAAATGACGTCCAGCCGCTTCACCAGTTCGCGAAGCCTGCGCCGGATGCGATTGCGCTCGGTGGCGGTACCGTTCTTCTTGGTAACGGTGAAGCCGATCCGGATCGGGCCATCATCGGCGCGGGCCCGGCCCTGCACCACGAAGGCAGCGCTGTTGGCCCGCGTGCCATTGGCAACGGCGAGAAAGTCCGCCCGCTGCCTCAGCCGATCCATGAATGATATCTCCGGAAAGGATCCGGCTCAGGCGCTCAGACGCTTGCGGCCGCGCGCACGGCGAGCGGCGAGGACCTTGCGGCCGCCGGCGGTGGCGAGACGGGCGCGGAAGCCGTGACGGCGCTTGCGCACCAGTTTGCTGGGTTGATAAGTCCGCTTCACGGGTAGTTCTCCGCTGACCGGGCAATTTGCCTGTTGGATTGAGATCAAGTCCGATGATGCGGGCCGGCCCAAACGGGCCATTTACGGCCCCAAATGAGCCGCCCCCGGGGATGCCGGGCCATCGCGGACAGTTGGCGCGGCTTATAAGGGAGCGACCTGTTTTCGTCAATGTCAGGGGTTGCCGTAGCGCCCGTTCTTTGAAACGTCGCAATTGGGGCGAATATATCTGTTTTCGCGGGGTTTTTAGGGGCGAGACGGCGGCGTGCGCGGACGATGGGAACCGCGGGACATTAGCGATCGGTAATTTGACGGGCCGCTGGCTCAAACGCATCCTCGGAATCACGCGGTAACCGACCTATATGGGCCACAGGTTGGCCTGTCCGGCGGGCTCAAAGCAGAGATATCAAGGCGGATATTCGTGTCAGCGACCGACGACCAGCCGACTCTTCAAGCGCCGCGGCCCCAGGTCCCGCGTCGGCTCGGCTTGTCGGGCAAGCTTCTGCTGCTGACCATCCCCCTTGTGATGATCGCGGGCCTGATGATCTATGTGCCGGCGATCGCGAATTTCTGGACCAACAGGCTGAACGACCGGCTCGCCGCGGCCAATACCGCTGCCCTGGTGCTTGATGCGGCACCCCTGGGCATGGTTCCGGATTCGCTGGCGCGGCAGATCCTGACCAGCGTCGGCGCGCGGGCGGTCGCTATCAAGATGGGGCAGCAGCGCCGGCTGCTGGCCAGCGCCGACCCGCCGGCGACGATCGATCATGACGTCGACCTGAGAACTTTGACGGTGTGGTCGGCGATCGTCGAATCCCTTGAGACCATGCTGGAGCGTGGCAACCAGTCGATCCGCGTGGTGGGTCCGGCACCTGGCGGCGCGCAGTTCATCGAGGTCGTAATCGACGAAGCGCCGCTGCGGCAGGCGATGTACCGCTTCTCCCGCAATCTGATCCTGGTCTCGCTGCTGATTGCCACGCTGTCCGCGGGGCTGGTTTACCTCGCGCTGCATTATCTGTTCGTGCGGCCGATGCGGCGGCTGACCGCCAATCTCGTCGGCTTCCACGAAAACCCGGAAAGCGCAGCGCGCATCATCGTGCCGAGCCAGCGCGGCGACGAGATCGGCATTGCCGAGCGCGAATTGTCCGATATGCAGCGCGACCTCGTCTCGATGCTTTCGCAGAAGAGCCGGCTCGCCGCGCTGGGTCTCGCCGTGTCGAAGATCAACCACGATCTGCGCAATCTGCTGGCGTCCTCGCAATTGCTATCCGATCAATTGGCCAGCGTGCCGGATCCGCGGGTGCAGCGCTTTGCGCCAAAACTGATGCGCTCGCTGGAGCGCGCCATCGACTTCTGCCAGTCCACTCTATCTTATGGCCGCGCCCAGGAAGCCGAGCCCGACCGCCGCATGATCCAGGTCGAGCCCGTGGTCACCGAGGTGCGCGAATCCGCCGGCCTGGCCGCCGACGCCTCGATCACCTGGATCAGCGCGATCGAGCGCGGCCTCTCGATCGATGCCGATCCCGACCAGCTGTTCCGCGTGCTGCTCAACCTGGTGCGCAATGCCGCTCAGGCGCTGGAAAGCGCCAAAGGGGATGCCGCGACCCTGCAGATCCGCATCACCGGCCGCCGCGAAGGCTCGGTCGCCATCATCGAAGTGTCCGACACCGGCCCCGGCGTGCCGGCGAAGGCGCGTGAGCACCTGTTCGAGGCGTTCCAGACCTCCGGCCGCCCCGGCGGCAGCGGGCTCGGCCTTGCGATCGCCGCCGAGCTGGTCCGCGCCCATGGCGGCGACATCCATCTGGTCGAAGGCACCATCGGCGCCACCTTCCGCGTCTCGATCCCCGATCGCCCGGTGGAACTGCAGAGCGTCCGCAACGAGCGGGCGCGGGCGTAAGCATTTGGTTTTCCACGTCATTCCAAGGCGATGCGGTAGCCTCGAACCCGGAAGCCGGAGGTTTCGTCGCGAGATTCCCCCGCTGCGCGGGGCACATCTGAGGTTCGCGCCATCGCACGCCCAGGGATGACGGAAATACTGCCCCGAATTGGCCCTCCGATCGCATCCCCCCACCTTGCAAAGCGAGGCCGGAGCGGGTAGCTAAAGCGCTCTTTCGCGATCCTCCGACTTATCGGATGCATCGGGGCCTTTCAGGCTCAAATGCCACAGCGAAAAACGCGCCCGTAGCTCAGCTGGATAGAGCACCAGACTACGAATCTGGGGGTCAGGAGTTCGAATCTCTTCGGGCGCGCCACTCAAGATCCAGAAATCATTCATAAAATTTCGTTCGGGCGAGCCGCCTGCTGTGGGGAGGGCGACCTTCGGGTCGACCGACCTTTAAAGGCGGAGGCTCCAATGAATATCCCGTTGGACGAGTGGTCCGGATCAAAGGCCACTAACGAGTTGCGTGAAAGCTTCGAGCGCGGCCAGCGATCCAACACTCGGCTCACGCGGGCAATGCTGATCCTTGCGGCCATCGCCGCCGTAGCGGGTGCGATTGCAGCGGTGCCGGTCATCCAGGCGTGGATCAAATAATCGCGTCAGTCCCGGCGATTCCCATCACCGCAACGCGTCGGAGATTCTCTTCAATCACCCGGCTGACGTTCGGCTCTTCACCCGCATTGCATTTGCAGGGCATTACCGGCCCCGCAGTCGCAGCCAAGCTCACTGTCCCATGGCTTGTCAGGATGGTTCTCGCAAACCCACCCGATGCCGTGACAGATTTCACAATTAGGATTTGTCACCGCGCAACGACATAGCAACGTTTGGCTGCGCCTTGATTTCTGATTGACGGAGCCGTTCGATCTGCTTTCGGAAGCTCACCGGTAACTCGCGATCTTCTTTGAACGACGCTCGTAGTCGTTCACCAATCTTTTTGACGATCGCGAGACTATGGGTGGAGTCGATGTCAACAGGCTTTCGCATAACATCTCTCCCGGGGAGACGACACCAATGTCGGGTAGCTAACTAAGGCACTTATTAGGATTTCGTTCCGCGTTTTCTGAATATTTGTTCAGATTGCTTATGGAGCGCATGCTGAGGCTGGAAGCCTTTGGCGCGATAGAATTCTTTGGATAGGGTGTCTCGCCGCAGCCGTAGGCATGATCGAGGAACGTGAAAGCCATCAGATCGTTGAGCATTTTGCCAGTCGATTAGAGCCGCGAGTCAACGCGGGCAGCTGGTGCTAGGATCTCTCGACCATGTGCTTGCGTCGGCGGCTCGCTGCTATCGTGCTCCTTAGCATTACGCCCTTAGCGGAGGCTATTGCGGCCAGCTTGGAATGGCGAAGGTACGCAATTCCCTCCACCGGACTGAGCGTAGATGTTCCAATATCGATTTTCGAGGAGGACAAGGGCGCAACAGAGGACACACTTGGCCGCCATCTTTTTACGAAGGATTACCGGGCCAACCTCACGATCAAGTCGTTTCCTAATCCCGATAACGTTTCCCCTGCCGTTTTTCTGGAAAAGATGCGGCCGCCAACCGATATACAATACAGAAGAGTGACTCCTAACTTTTTCGCCGTGTCCAGTGTTCGGGATGGCCACACGTGGTACAATCGATGTAACCGCGCGAAAGGCTTCATGAATTGCGTCCTGATCAATTATCCAGCGGCGGAGGAACGCCAATGGGATGCTATCGTCACGCGGATTAGCTTGTCCTTGGCCAAATAGAGAGCAGACCCGAGGTTTAGCGCCGGGGTCGCCAGCCATTGGGCCACTCGCGCCCCCGGCCGGGCCGTTTTTTTGTTTGCTGTGAATCCTATTCGAGACAGGCCCTTAAACGAGCTAGCCCTCAAGAGACCTTCCGAGGTGATGTAGCAATACTCGACGTCGGCGACGAAGGTTGGCTCAACCCATGTGGCCTTGGCTTCTTGATGGGTTTGGTGAGCTTGGACTTTGGGCTGACGACCGTATCGAGCTGCTTCGTGTTTTTATTTGGCGGTGGCCAATATCATACAGACAGCTCGACTGACCTGCACTTAAGTGGCCCCATTGCCGATCTTGAAACACTTCCGATCAGACCAGTGCCCCAGCGCTGGGCTTTTCGTGGAGTGGCCTGTTTTGTTCCTGCGAGTGGCCGATTTCGGCCAGTAGAGGCTGCTAACCGAGGGGGCATTACGTCGGCGCTTGCACATGATGGTGACCCGCTTTGAGATGCGGCCGTCAACTCCGATGAGATAGCCGCAATCGGCGCGGCAATCAGAACACTAGGTTCCAATTACATCATACGAACACACAAGCACCGCTCAACGAACAGCGGGAACTGCCTTTTCGGTGCAACCATTGGCGACGCGCAACATTGACTCACTGCTAAACAACCAAGGATTTTCATAATGTCTAATGCCAATCAGAATAACGCAAATCGGAATTTATCGCAGCTGCAGGATGATAGTAGAGAACAGATCAATGCCGCTGCTGCGTCGATGACTTCCTTTCCGGGCGGCTTTCACGCGATTGCCACAGCTTACAGCGACTACACCAAGAAATCGTTTGAAGACACCAGGGCGTTTGTCGAGAAGCTCTCAGGCGCGAAGTCGGTCGACAAGGCGATTGAAATTCAAACCGAATTCGCAAAGTCGGCTTTCGAGACGTTCATGGCCGAGTCGCAGAAGATTGGCGCATTGTATCGCGATCTTGCTACGCAGTCCTACAAACCATTCAGTGATTTGCTCGCCAAGATGACCCCGACAAATCGATAAGTCTTACTCGCTGGCGATGTCAGCGCAAAAAATGGCCCCGCTCATCGCGGGGCTTTTTTACCGCAGCCGATGAGCCACGGACAAAGCTCGGCGGGTTATGTCCCGCCGTTTTTCGCAATTCGATGTGCCGTCCGCAGTAACGGGGGGTGCCACAGAACTCTACAGGGACCTTTGCACAGTCCAAACGTTACCGTGCCACGGGGAGCGCCGCCTGAACAGGTATTTCCAAGGCTTGCAGAATGACAACAACAAAAGCGGAATTGAACAGGTACTTTCAGATGATTGATCGGCGAGTGCCGATTAGCGTCTCTCAGTTCATTCGATGGCTGCGTATGCCATCCTCATTTGCAGTTCGTCTAGTCATTGCAATACTTTCTCATTCTCGGAGGCATCTTTAGCTTTTTGCCCGTCCTGGGCTTATGGATGTTGCCTCTTGGCTTATTGCTAATCGCGCAAGATGTTCCCTTATTGCAAAAGCCTTTAGTGGCCGCGTTTGCGGGGGTCGAGAGGAAGTGCGAGTGGCTAAGAGTAAGATGGAGAGACGGATGAGGCTTGCGCGCGTCCCGGATATCCTCATTACGGCTCGTGCTTGATCTCGGGCTTGTCGTACAAGACCGCAGTCAGCAATGAGCTGTTGACCTCGATTTTTCCGTTGTAACTAATGAAGCCAAGCTTGCGGAATCTGTTCATGAAGAAGCTGACGCGGGACCGCGTCGTCCCAATCATTTCGGCCAATGTTTCCTGACTGATATTTGGAGTGATCGGTTGAGGGCTGCCCTCCTTGCCGAAATTCGCCAGCAGGAGCAGCAGGCGCGCCAACCGCTTTTCACTGGAGTTGAAGAGCTGGTCGATCAGATCCTCTTCAATCCGGCTGTTGCGGGTCAGCAGATAGGCCATGAATAGCTCGGAAAATTTCGGCTGATCGTGAAGCGCCTGGAGCATGGCCGTCTTCGTTATCGCGGTGACCAGGCACTCCTCCATCGCTGTCGCCGTCGCGATACGCAGCGAATGGCCGTTCATGCAGCCTTCGCCAAAGAACTGGCCGGGCCCCAAAATGCCGACCACAGCTTCCTTACCTTGCTCGGATATGACAACCACCTTGACCTGGCCTTTTTGAATATAGAAGACCGCGCTCGCCACGTCGCCTTGCGCGAACACAATCTCATCCTTGCGAAATTCAAGGATGGTCTTCCCTTCGCCCACTTGGGCGAGAAACTCCTTGGGATCAAATATTGCTTGGTTGGCTTTGTTTGGCATGTCGCGCTTCGTCCCGGCGGTGGGACGCCTATCTTACCATTCAGGCCCGCCGACGTTCGAAGTAAAAGTGCCGCAGGATGGGGGCTTTTCGCAGCAGGATGAGCCGGGGAGCCCCACAATCTCGCGCCTACATAAATGGCATGTGAGATCGAAGCGGCCGAAGAAGCATTCGGTTGCGGATAACTGATGAGAGCCCATGCCAGATCCATGAATTGCAAGCCCGTTCGGCAATTGACACCTTGAAAAATGGGTTGCGAATTGTCTCCTGGGTCCGGGTGCGCTTTCGGCTTTTGGGGTCAAGATTGAAAGGCCGCGCCTCTCGCAAGTGGAACCCGAATTGCTCTTGTTCTGTTAGGTAGAGGCCGAGCGGCCCCAACCAGCCGAGCCAACCCCATGCCAAAGATCCGCGTTTCAATGCCGGAATTACAGCGTCGAGCGTTGTTAGAAGTAAGGAATCAGCCCGGTTGTCACGACGTCCGGGAAGTAGCAATCAATCGTGTTGCAAAGCACGCTGAAAATAACTGGTCGCTCTGTGTGCTTCGAGCGGGCGCGGCAGATGCCAATACCGCCGCGCGCGCGGCGGTTCACGTCCAAACTGTTTTACGCCGGGACTATGATCTGCTGACGGATTGACCTGGAGGTCCAAAAATGGAAGGCGGAGATCAAATGGACCACCGCTTCTCCTTCTCGATATTCACGATTGAGATCAACGACAGGCCAACGCTTGCGTTGCAGGCTAAGAGGCACAAGGACGCGGAACGTCTTTGCGAATACGGTCAGTTGCGCACAACGTTGAGTACAATCACGTCTCATGGCACACCGTTGTGCGATGCCAGCGCCACGATGAAGGTCAGGTTGGCCACCGCGGAAGAAGCAGCTCTTTATCGGCAAGCAACGCAATCGACCGAGCCATCAAGTGACACTAACGTTGTGTACCTTGTGGATCTCGATGAATAGGCCGTGAGCATCCGTATTGCTGCGCATTGCGGACTCTACTCGGACATCGAGCTAGGTCCGAAAAGTGCCAAGAGCGGCACGCAGCCAACCGACGCGATAAAACGTGAGTGGCCTGTTTTGGATTAGTGGCGCATAATATGGCATGTCAGAATCACATCATCGATCCTGTCAGTGTGGAGCGGTTTACAGCCGCACCGAGTCTATGGCCCCCGGCCGGCAGATTAGCAGCTTTGAATGCTCCGTGTGCAGCGTGACCATGGAAAGCTGGAACACGACATGGGTGCCCACCTATCGTTTGATCGCCGGTCCCGTTAGGGACGTAGAACAGAGCCCTTAAGCCTCAATTTGGCGGCCCTCTCTGATGCGAAAGCCCGGCGATTGTGCCGGGCGATCGCAAATATGCGCTCTAGGAAGGAAAGTAGGATTTTTGAACTAATGCAAGATACCTGTCTATCCGGGGCAATACGGCGGCCTTTACGTTGGCGCTTGCAGTTGTCCGCGAAGCCATGCGTTCGTTCGGGGGGACTTCATCGGATCGATTAGTTCGACCACGGTCTGATGGACGTGATCGCACGCAGGGCATTCGAACGTCCGGATGTCGAAGCCCAAGGGGCCGGGGGTAATCCGCGCCAACATGGTTCTTGTTTGGCACGCGGGGCAAAGTGGTCGCACGATGATCATGATGCTTCGCCTTGGCTAGGGCGAGAGCGCTACAGAACTCTCAGTCACCGGTAGATACCGAGGGGGCGGTGATGCGACCAGCATGGGCCCCGTCGCGATCCCGCCGCTGGTCAATATTGCTCACTTTCGAAAAGTTAACACGGCTTTAATGTCGCAGTTTTAGAAGGCTAGTGCGAGCCAAGCGATCAAGGGATAAGACAGGCAAGTTGCGCATTGAAAAGAGTATGAGCCAGCCAAGTAGGAGAGAGGGACTCGTACCGGAGGCGTAGCGCGAACAATACAACGCCCAACAGGACCATCGCTGCGCCCCAGATGAAGCCGAGTGGATAATAAGATTGGCGGCGCAAATCAGGCTGCCCAATAGCAAATGGTGAAGTCCTTCCAGCCATGCCGACGAAGCCAAGCCACCAATAACCCGCGATAGAGAATTTCCTCGCTCACCGGCGTTGTAACCACGAACAGAAAAATGACTATCGCGACTGAATGCGCATCATTGAGATCGATGCGAACTTGCTGACTGTGGCCACCAGTTACGTGAGTTAGCCAATGTGTCACGATGGGAACGCCGAACATGACGAGACCATGAAGCCCGCGATGCTCGCTGTGAGGGCCGGCCAGGTCAACCTACGAAATAGGAAAACGTCCCGTCGCATTTCGCTGTGCATCGACCAGAGCCACGCCAACCCCACGGCGATCCAACTGCCGACCGCGTAGGACAACAGCCCATAGAGCCTCATGCTCGCTGGCGTTGGTAGTTCCACGGAGAACCCGTCTCGCGGTAAAATCGCCTGACGTTCAGCCCGCCGACACCCGAGGAATATTGCCTTTGCCCGATCCGCGCGATTTTCACACGCCGCAATCGTCCTACACCAGGGCAGAACTGCTACGATCGAGCGAAGGCGGCTATTTTGGTCCGGGCAATGCCCAGTTGCCGGCGCCCCCGATGCTGATGATCGACCGCATCACGGAGATCAGCCTGGCCGGCGGCGAGTTCGGCAAGGGCCATGTCATCGCTGAACTGGATATCGCGCCGAAACTCTGGTTCTTCGATTGTCACTTTCGCGGCGACCCCGTGATGCCGGGATGTCTCGGACTGGATGCGATGTGGCAGATCATCGGCTATTGGCTTGGCTGGTCGGGCTCGCCGGGCAGGGGCCGCGCCGTCGGCGTCGGCGAGGTGAAATTCCGGGGAGACATAAAACCGGACGTCAAGCGCGTGCGATACGAGGTTCACATGCGCCACGTGAGGCGCGGCAAGCTCGCTGTTGGAATCGCGAACGGCAGTGTGTTTGCAGACGGCGCCTGCGTCTATCTCGCCAAGGACATGAGGGTCGGCCTGATCGAAACCGCGGTCTGAGGGGCGGCTTCCTCAGAAATGATGGACCCCCAGCGCCGAGAATGCGCCGTCATGCGGCTCATGGCCGTCCATCGTCGGCTGGCCGAGAAAGCCAAGTTGCAGCGGGATCGGGTGCAGGAATGAGGTCGGTATCGCGCCTGCGGTGTCGAGCATCGGAATGTCGTGCTGCGCGGTGTCGGAAAAATCCGTGGCGCTGGACGTCAGGCCGGAAAGGTTTGTCGCCAGCGGCTCGAGCAGGCCGCTGGCGGGCGCGTCGTGGATCAAGCCGGTAACCGTGCCGGTCAGGCCGTCGAGAAGATGGTTCACGGTGCCTGTCAGGCCCGTCGTCAGTTGCCCGACGGTGGTGCCCAGGCCCGCGATGGTGCTCGACACCGTTGCAAGCGCCGTATCGACGATGCCGGTGACGGTGTCTGCAAGATTGTGAACAGTTGCGCCAAGATCGAACGAAGGTGACGCGATGCCGGCGCCGGATGCGCTACCCGCGCCCGCCGCTGGCGCGTGATCCGGCGATGCGCTGAAGCTCGGTGACGCGGGCGATGCAAAGGCGTCCGTGACAAGCACTTCGCCTGATGACGCGGCGGCGGGCGTCGCGTTTGCGTCCTGCGGCAGAGCCGTTGCCGTGGCATCGGTATGGATCGCAAGCGAGAGGTCGGCGGTCGGAGTTTCAATCGCGCCGGCATGCTGGTCGTCGTGATGCGGGTCGGGATCGGTCGGCGCCAGCGACGCCGGGATAATCTCTGCTGGATGCGCCGGCGCAGCGGCCGGCTGTGCCGCGCGCGCCCCCTCGTGCTCCAGGCGGTGCAGCACGGTGTCGGCGTCGTTGAGCAGGCCGAGCAGCATGGTGGCGAACGCAACCGATTCGGTTGCCGAGATATGACGGCTGCGCTCGGCCTCGTCGGAGCGGCGCGCGTTCTTCTCGGATTCGGCCATGGCCACTCCTCCTCAGCGCTCGCGGAACGCGCGGGTGATTTCGTCGCGCAGCGGTCCGAGCAGATATTCGAACAGGGTGCGCGGCCGCGTCGGCACGATCACTTCGGCCGGCATGCCGGCCTGCAGATCGATGCGTGATTTCTTGACGTCGTTCGGATCGAGCGCGACCTCGACGGCGTAATAGCCCTGTCCGGACTTGTCGTCGGTCAGGCGGTCGGCGGACACGGTGTGCACGGTGCCGTAGAGCCGGGGCCGCTCGATATAGTTGATGCCGGTGAGCTGCACCTCGGCGCGGTGGCCGACGGCGACGTCGTTGATGTCCGAGAGCTTCAGCCTGGCCGCCGCGATCAGCGGGTTGTCGGTCGGCACGATGTCCATCAGCCGTGCGCCAGGCTGGATCACGCCGCCCTCGGTGAAGACGTCGAGGCCGACCACCGAGCCGGTCGCAGGCGCGGTAATCCGCGTTCGGGCCATCACGTCGGTGGCGGCGTCGATCTTGGGTGCCAGTTCGGCGAGCTTGTTCTCCGCCGCGCGCAACTGGTCGGTGATCTCGCTCATGCGCGCGCGCTCCACCCTGGCAAGTTCAAGGTCGTTCTGCGCGATCTGCTGCTGCATACCGGCGATGCTGGCCTGCTGCGCGCCGATATCGGCCTGCAGTTTGGCGTCTTCGCGCTGCAAGGCGAGGATGCGGGTCTTCGGCGTATAGCCCTGCGCGAACAGATGCTGCGCGCCGTTCATTTCGTCCGTCAGCAGTTCGCGCTGCTTCTCGGTACCGGCAAGCTGCGCCTGCGTGCCGGTGATCTGCGCCTCCAGCTCCTTGATCTTGCCGCGCAACACCGCCGTCTCGGCTGCGAACTGATGCTTGCGCGCCGCCATCATTGCCGTCTCGTTGGCCATGGCCTGGCGCACGGCGGACAGCTCGCTGCGCGCGCGCAAGTTTTCGTCGAAATCAGGTGCGTCGCTCTTGTCGCGTTCGGCCATCAGCCGCGCGCGCGTGGCCAGCGCCGCGTCGCGGTCGGCGATCAGCACGTCGAGCTTGGCGCGCGGATCGCTGTCGTCGAGCCGGATCAGCAGCTGGCCTTTTTCGACGCGCGCGCCGTCGCGCACGGTAAGCTGGCGCACGACGCCGCCATAAGGATGCTGCACGCTCTGCCGCCGGCCTTCGACCTGGAGATTGCCGCTGGCGATCGCCGCACCCGAGATCGGCGCCAGCGTTCCCCACATCGTCATCGCGGCCGCGAATGCCGCGACCACGCCGGCACCCAACAGCGCCGGCCGCGCCGGCCGGGCGTAACGCGCGCGGTCGCGCAGCGGGGTGAGGCCGTCAATCGCGGTCATGACGCGCGCCCCGCGGCGGCCTGCTGCAAGGCGTGATAGACCTCGCCAGGCGGGCCGAGCATATCGAGCATGCCGCCCCGCAGCACCATCATGACGTCGACGATGTCGAGGATGGTGGTGCGGTGGGTGATCACGATGATGGTGGCGCCCTCGCTCTTGGCCTGCAGCAGCGCCACCTTCAGCGCCTCTTCGCCGGGCGCGTCGAGATTGGCGTTGGGTTCGTCGAGCACGAGCAGCGGCGGCCGGCCGAGCAGCGCCCGCGCCAACGCCAGGCGCTGGCGCTGTCCGCCGGACAGGCCGACGCCGCCGGGGCCCAGCCGCGTGTCGTATTGCTTGGGCAGGTCGAGCACCATCTCGTGGATGCCGGCGCGCTTGGCGGCGTCGATGATCTCTTCCGTCGAGGCGTTGCCGAAACGAGCGATGTTTTCGCGCACGGTGCCAGCGAACAGGCCGACATCCTGCGGCAGATAGCCGACATGGCGGCCGAACTCGAGCGGGTCCCAATGGCTGTAGTCGAGTCCGCCGAAGCGCAGCCGTCCATCGGCCGGCGCAATGGCGCCGACCAGGAGCCGGGCCAGCGTGCTCTTGCCGGAGCCGCTCGGGCCGACGATGCCGAGCGCCTGGCCGCCGCCAAGCTCGAATGTCAGGTCCCTGATGACGGGTTCCTTGCGCGCCGGCAGCAGGCAGCGCAATTCGCGCACCTCGATCGTATTCCGTGCTCGCGGCACGATGGTGTGCGGCGGCGTCAGGTCGATGTCGCCGAGCAGCTCGCGCACTTCCGCATAGGCCTCGCGCGCGCCGATGAATTGCTTCCAGGTGCCGACCGCCTGCTCCACCGGGACCAGTGCCCGGCCCATCACGATGCTGGCGGCGAAGATGGTCGCTGGCGTGATGGCGTGGTCGATCGCGAGCCACGCGCCGGTACCGAGCATCAGCGATTGCAACAGCAGGCGGAAGAAGCGGATCGAGGAGGTCATCACCGCGTTCTTGTCGCTGGCCTGCGCCTGCTGCAGCAGCATCGAGGACCGCTGGCTCTGCCAGTTGCGCTCCACCGCCGGCTGCATGCCCATCGCGCGGATCACATCGGCATGGCGCAGGATGTTTTCGGTGAACACGTAGGACTGGTTGCCGGCGGCCTCCGCCTGCTTCATCGGCTCGCGGGTCATGACTTCGTTGAGGCCGGCGAGCCCGAGCAGCAGGATGGCGCCGATGGTCGCGACGACGCCGAGCAAAGGATGGATGAAGAACAGCAGCATCAGATAGATCGGGATCCACGGCAGGTCGAACGCGAAATAGATGCCGGGGCCGGTCACGAAGGTCCGGAACTGATCGAGATTGCGCAATTGCTGCGCGCCGCGCGATGCGCCGCGCTGCGCCGAGCGCACCACCAGAGCCTCGAACACGCGCGCCGACAGCTCCATGTCGAGGCGGATGCCGCAGCGGATCAGGATCCAGGAGCGTACCGCATCCAGCGCCGCCATGGTGAGCAGCGCGATGGCGAGGATCAGCGTGAGGAGGACGAGCGTAGAGACATTCTCGTTCAGCAATACCCGGTTATAGACCTGCATCAAATAGAGCGGCGAACTCAGATAGAGCAGGTTGATGCCGCTGGAGAACAGCCCGGCCCAGAGGAAGTGCGGCCACAGCGCGACCAGCGCCTGGCGAACGTCATCGATCCGGCGCCGCGGGGCGATGGATTCGTCGAGGGCGGTCAGCGTGCCCGTAGGCATTCGGCGATCACCTTAAGCGAGTTGATACAATGCTGCGATCGGCCTGTGCAGGCGCAGGCCGTAAAGACGTGACGTGGGGATGCACTCCCCACGCCGCGCGATTTTGCAAATGTCTGGACTCAATCGGAGTTAGGCGAGGCCGTGGAGCAAACCGCCGACATCGAGATGACCGACATCGGCGCTGGCACCGATCAGGGTCGGTGCGGAAACCGATGCGTCGATACCGTCAAGCCCGGCAGAGAGATCGATGCTCGGGTTCGTCTCGATGACGGCGCCGAGATCGAGCGTGTGCGAGAGGTCAGCCGTGCCGCCGGCGCTTGCGGAAGCGCTACCGCTGGCGCTTGCGCTGCCAAGGACGCCGGTGGCGGTTCCGAGCAGGCCATCGACGGTACCAAGCAGGTTTCCGAGTAGTGCAGCCATGTAGTCAAACTCCTATAAGGTTGGCTGGAATGCGACGAACGTCGCGCTGCACAAAGCTCCGAGAGTCAGAAAAGGTTGCGGACTCACATGCGGCCATTTGGTGATCATTTGTTGGGAGCGGAACTGGCAGGATTACGAACACGCGCGTCACAGGCCGGCCATGCGCTGTGCCATTGGCGTTCGCATCGAAGCGGGGCATTGGCGCGCGGGCGATGATGTGAAATGTTCCCGGAACTATGTCTGGAAAGTCGATGTCGGAACAAAATGCGGATGTCGTGGTGCTCGGCGCGGGCATCGTCGGTGTATCAACAGCCTATGCCGCGCGGCAGCGCGGAATGTCGGTCGTCCTGATTGACCGGCGCGAGCCGGGCAGCGAAACCTCCTATGGCAATGCCGGCATCATCAGCAGCGGCTCGGTATCGCCGCTCAACAATCCATCGCTGTGGAAGTCGCTGCCGAAATATCTGGGCAACCGCCATGCGGCGTTGCGCTGGAATCCGCTCTGGGCGGTTCGAAACGCAGGATGGGTTGCGCGCTTTCTGGCGAATTCGGCGGCCTCTCGGTTTGAGCCGCGCGCGACAGCGCTGCATGGATTGATCGGTGCATCGGCCAAGCTGCACCGGGAATGGATCGTGAAGGCGGGAGCGGGTCATCGCCTTCGCGAGACCGGCTGGCTCCGCGCGTGGCGCAGCGATGCGGTCGCGTCGGCGAAGCAGGAGCAGGCGCTGCTGGCCGACTATGGCATCGCCAGCGAGTTGCTCGACCGCCAGGCCATCTCCGCGCTCGAGCCTGACATCGTGCCCGTCTACAAAGTTGGTTTGCTGCACACGGAGACCGCCTCGGTCGATTCGCCGGGCGCGGTTGTCAAGGCCTATGCGCGGATGTTCGAAGGCGCCGGCGGCGACGTCAGGCAGGCGGAGATCAAGACGATCGTACCGGACGGCGATCGCTGGCGCGTGGCGCTGGCTGGTGGCGCGATTTCGGCGCGGCATGTGGTGGTCGCGCTGGGACCCTGGTCGGCGGATCTGTTGCGGCCGCTCGGCTATCGCGTGCCGCTGGCCTATGAGCGCGGCTATCATCGCGAGTTCAAGCCGAACCCCGCGCGTTCGTTGCGCCGTCCGATCTACGACATCGACGGCGGTTTCATCATGACCCCGATGGAGCAGGGCATCCGCGTCACCTCGGGTGTCGAACTGACCGACCGCGACGCGCCGTCCTCATTCGCCCAGCTCGATCAGGTCGTTCCGCTCGCGCGCGGCGTGGCCGAATTCGGCGACGCCGTCGGCGACCCATGGCGTGGCTCGCGGCCGACGCTGCCCGACAGCCTGCCAGTGATCGGCCCCGCGCCGCGACACGCCGGGCTGTGGCTTGCTTTCGGCAACCAGCATATCGGCTTCACGACCGGCCCCGCGACCGGCGCCGCCATTGCCGCCATGATCGGCGGTGTGCCAGCGTCGTACGATGTGACGCCGTTCGCGCCGGGCCGTTACATTTGATAACGCCGCTGGCGCAGCGTCGCTGCCCCGGCAGCGACCAGCATGAAGAAGCCGAGAATTCCGCTCACCCCGGCGGAGACGAAGAACGGCTTCGCGTCTGCGCCGGGGCTGAGATCGAGCACGATCGGCGGCGATGCGATCGCGATGTTGTTCTTGCGGTAGTGCTCTCTGACGGCCCCCGGAAGGCCATCACGCACCAGAACGCCCGGTTGCGTCGTCATCTGGAAGGCCGGCGTCCTCGGCGAAAGCATCAACATGCTGCCGCCGCCGGGCGGCATATAGGTCGTAATGTTGGTCTTCATGAAATAGACGAGAGGCTGGCCCGGACGCCAGGTCGGCGGAGTCAATGGAATGTAGCGGTCGAGCGTCGTCGTGCTGCCGGATTTGGTCCCGAACTCGACGATGTATTCGGTTCGCGCGATGCCGGTGATCGTCACCTGTGTTGATCGCGGCGTGTCGCCCTTCGACAGATCGAGGCTCTCGACGTCGACCGTTTGCATCGACTTCGCGTAACCGTACCAGCCGGCACCGGCCGCGACCGCCAGGGCCACGACGCCCAGCACGGCGAAAATCGCGGATGATCCAGCGCCCGAGCCGGCAGTGCGCAGTTGATCCTGCATGCCGGAAACGCTGACAAGCACGGCGGCTGGACTGAGCAGGACCAGGAGCGGAACGATCAGGGTGAGCCTCACCTGGTAGGAGCCGTAGTTCTCCAATTGCCACTCGGCGGCCAGCCGATAGAGCCCGGCGTAAGCGTACCACTCGTAGAAAATATAGGCGCAGGCTGCCGCGATGTAGAGCCAAATAACCCATTTCAGAACGGACTTCATCATTTCTCCAATGCGAGCACCGGCTGCAAATGCGCGGGCCGCGACGCTCGGTCGGGATTGCGTCAATCCTGCGGTGCGGACTGAGACATATTTTGGACGTCACGGAATAAGACGGATGACTCGCGCTTTTTTCTCCTTGGGCGAGCCCGCAAAAATGATCGGTCGCACCTGCCCGGCAGCATAAAGCGGCCGAGCAGCATCGCGAGCGCCGCAAGCAAGGCATCAGTTGGACTCGTTCGCTGCCGACGGGCCCTGACGTGCAGCCCAGCGGCCGTGCGGAGCCATCTTGGCGCAGATCGCTCGAAAAATGAGCGGTGGCCTTTCGAAAAGTCACGCAGGGGAGGGCCCGAGCCTGCGACCATCTTGAGCCGGCGGATCCTGATGCCGAATTGGTCCGGGAATGGCCCAGTTTGCTCAATCAGAGGGGCGAGAGATTGCATTGCGCGTTGGCACACACATTGCAACTATCGCAACAGGCTGTCGTCGCGGCGGGAAATCATTGCAATCGTCTCTTGCATGGGGCGACAGTTTGGTGACACTTGCGCTTGCTTCGTCGACCTAAGAATGCGCCTGCGCGCCGGTCGGCGCTGGAGTTTGGTGGATGTTGCGTCTGATTGCCCGGCGTCTTGCTCTCGGCGTGCTGGTCGCATTGACCGTGATGACGCTTGCGTTCCTGCTGACGCGGTTGTCGGGCGACCTTGCGGTTTCGATCGCCGGACCTGCGGCGACGCAGGCCGACGTCGAGATCGTGCGCAAGGCCTATGGCCTCGATCGCCCGCTCTATGTCCAGTTCTTTGCCTGGGTCGGCCGGGCCATGGTCGGCGATTTCGGCCAGAGCTATTTCTTCAAGGACAGTGTCGCCAACCTGATCCAGAAGCGCCTGCCGATCACGCTGACGCTCGGCCTGGTCGGCCTGAGCCTCGCCTTGGTCATCTCGATTCCGCTCGGCATTCTGGCGGCGCTGCGCGAAAACACCTGGGTCGACCGCAGCGTCACCATGTTCACGATGGTCGGGCAGGCGGTGCCGAGCTTCTGGCTCGCGCTGATTTTGATGATCGTGCTCGGCTTGCAGCTCGGTGTGCTGCCGATCTCCGGCACCGGTACCTGGCAGCATTTCGTGATGCCGGGCATCGTGCTCGCCTTCACCGCCATCCCGGCGCTGACGCGGCTGACGCGCTCCGGCATGATCGAGGCGATGGCCTCGGACTATATCCGCACCGCGCGTGCGAAAGGCCTGTCGCGGGCGCGCATCATCTTCAAGCACGCGTTGCGCAACGCCGCCATTCCCGTGGTGTCGATTGCCGCCGTGCAACTCGGCTTCATGCTGGGCGGCTCGATCGTGATCGAAACCGTGTTCGCGCTGCATGGCGTCGGCTATCTCGGCTGGGAGAGCATCGCCAAGAATGATTTCCCGGTCGTGCAGGCGGTGGTGCTGGTGCTGGCCGTGTTCTATATTGGCCTCACGCTGCTGGCCGACATCCTCAATGCGCTGCTTGATCCGAGGCTCAGGACCGGATGAGCGAACCGATTGCCATTCAGGCGCCGCAGCCTTCGAGTGTCGGCGCGTCGCGCATCGGCACCGCGGGCTTTGCGATCGGCATCGCCATTGTCGCCGTCGTCCTGTTCGCGGCGCTGTTCGGCAATGCGTTGGTACCGGCCGATCCTTTCACCCAGGATCTCGGCAACCGCCTCAAGCCGCCGTTCTGGATGGAGGGCACCCAGGCAGGCCACTGGCTCGGCACCGATCAGCTCGGACGGGACTATCTGGCGCGGCTGGTCTATGGCGCGCGCATTTCGCTCCTGATCGGCATCATGACCGTCATCACATCGGGCCTTATCGGCATCACGCTCGGCGTGCTCGGCGGCTTCTTCGGCGGCCGCGTCGATGATTTCGTGCTGTTCGCCATCACAACGCGGTTGTCGATTCCCGTCGTGCTGGTCGCGCTTGCAGTGGTCGGGCTGATGGGATCGGGCCTCGGGCTCGTCGTCGCCACCCTTGGCCTGCTGTTATGGGACCGCTTTGCCGTGGTCGCGCGCGCCACCACCATGCAAGTCCGCAACAACGACTATGTCAGCGCCGCCTGGTGCGCCGGCGCCTCGATGCCGCATATACTCATCAAGGAGATACTGCCCAATATCGCGAGCCATCTCGCCGTGGTGGCTACGCTGGAGATGGCGCTGGCGATTTTGCTCGAAGCCGCGCTGTCGTTCCTGGGGCTCGGCGTGCCGCCACCGCTGCCGTCCTGGGGACTGATGATCGCCGAGGGCAAGGACTACATGTTCTTTTCGCCGTGGGTGATCATGATTCCTGGCGTCGCGCTGTTTATTCTGGTGCTCGGCATCAATCTGGTCGGTGACGGCTTGCGCAATTTGCTCGGCGCGGAGCGGTTGCGATGAGCGCGCTTCTGGAAATCGAAGGGCTCGAGGTGACATTCGGCCGCACCGCCGCGGTGCGCGGCGCCTCGTTCCGGGTCGAGCGGGGCGAGACCCATTGCCTGGTCGGCGAGTCCGGCTGCGGCAAGTCGGTCAGTGCGCTCGCGGTCATGAGTCTTCTGGCCCGCGGCGGCCAACGTTCGGCGACAAGGATGAGCTTTGCCGGCACCGATCTCACCTCGCTGTCGGACCGCGAGATGGCGCGCATTCGCGGCAATCGCATGGCGATGATCTTCCAGGAGCCGATGACCAGCCTCAACCCGGCCTTCACCATCGGTTCGCAGATGGCGGAGGTGATGACGCGCCACAAAGGCGGCTCGCGCGCGGCTGCGCTCGAACGCGCCGCCGAACTGATGGCCCGCGTCGGCATCACCGCGCCCGGCATGCGACTCGGCCAGTTTCCGCATCAACTTTCGGGCGGCCTACGCCAGCGCGTGATGATCGCGATGGCGCTGATGTGCGATCCGGAATTATTGATCGCCGACGAACCGACCACCGCGCTCGACGTCACCGTGCAGGCGCAGATCCTGCGGCTGCTGGCCGGCCTCAAGCGCGAGCTTGGCCTCTCCATCCTGCTGATCACCCATGACCTCGGCATCGTCGCCCGCGTCGCCGATCATGTGTCTGTCATGTATGCCGGCGAGGTGGTCGAGCGCGCGCCAACCGCGGAATTGTTCCGCGCGCCGCAACACCCCTACACGCGCGGCCTGTTGTCCTGCGTGCCGGTGCCGGGCCGGGTGCAGCGCGACCGGCCGCTCGGCTCGATCCCGGGCGTGGTGCCGGCGATCGGCGCGGGCTTTGCCGGTTGCGCGTTTCGTTCGCGCTGCGCGCACGCCAACGAGACATGCACGCGCGCGATACCGCGGCGGCAGGCGGGCGACGCGCATGATTATCTTTGCCGGCTTGAGCCGGACTGGGCGGAGCCGCAACCTGCATGACCGCCGCGATCGAGGTTCAGAATTTACGGTGCGAGTTCCGCGTGCGCACCGGCATGATGTCGCAGGAAAAGCGCGTGATCGCGGTCGATAATGTCACGTTCAGCGTTCCGGCCGGCAGCGTGCTCGGCGTCGTCGGCGAGTCCGGCTGCGGCAAATCCACGCTGGCTCGCCTGATTCTCGGACTGCTCAAGCCGACGGCGGGCACCGTGCTGGTCGATGGCAGGAGCCTGTTCGATCTCGACCGCAAGGCGCGGGCGCGGCTGATCCAGCCGGTGTTCCAGGATCCGTTCGCTTCTCTCAATCCGCGCCGGCGCATCAAGGACATCGTGGCGCTGCCGCTGGCAGCCCAGGGCACGTTCTCGCGCGGCGAGATCGAGCGCCGCGTCGGCGGCATTCTGGAGCGCGTCGGCCTCTCGGCTGCGATGGGCGAGCGCATGCCGGCGCAACTCTCCGGCGGGCAGCGCCAGCGCGCGGCAATTGCCCGGGCGCTGGTGCTGGAGCCGCGGATCGTGATCTGCGACGAACCGACCAGTGCGCTCGACGTCTCGGTGCAGGCCCAGATCCTTAATCTCCTAGCCGACCTGCGCCGCGATCTTGGGCTGACCTATCTCTTCATCAGCCACAATCTCGCCGTCGTCGAGCATGTCGCAAGCGAAGTCGCTGTGATGTATCTCGGCCGGTTCGTCGAGCGCAACGAAACCGACGCGCTGTTTCGCACGCCCCGGCACCCCTACACCCAGGCGCTGCTGGAAAGCGTGCTGACGCCAGAGCCGGGCAAGGGCGTGCCGGATATCGGCCTCGGCGACGCCATGCCCGATCCGTCCAACATTCCGCCGGGCTGCCGCTTCAACCCGCGCTGCCGAATCGCGGTCGAGCGCTGCCGGCATGAGACACCAACGCCCATGGTCCGGCCGCCCGCGGGGATGGTAGAATGTCATCTGGCATAGGGCGTGCTTCACGCCGCTTGTAAACGGAAAATAATGGAGAGCGATATGCGCATGCAAAACAAGCTCCGTGTTGCAATTCTGGCGGCGGTTCTGTCGGGGGCCGGTGCGTTGCCCGCGGCGGCACAGAAATCGGCCGATACGCTGCGCATCGTGATGCGCGACGCGCTGCCCAACATCGATCCTTTCTACAACAACCTTCGCACCGGCGTGGTGATGCATCACCAGGGCTGGGACGCTTTGGTCTACCGCAATCCAGACACCTTCAAGCTCGAGCCATTGCTCGCCACCGAGTGGAAGCTGCCGGACCCGACCACGATCGAGTTCACCTTGCGGCCCGGCGTCAAATTCCACGACGGCAGCTCGCTCACCGCCGACGACGTCGTCTACACCATCAATATCGTCGCCGATCCGGCGAGCCGCGTCTCGACGCCGTCGAACTACAATTGGATCGACAAGGCGGAGAAGACCGGTGATCTGTCGGTGCGCGTCACGCTGAAGCGACCGAACCCGGCGGCGCTGGAATATTTCGCGCTGGTGCTGCCGATCTACCCCAAGGCCTATCGCGAGAAGGTCGGCGCGGAGGGCTATGCCAAGGCGCCGGTCGGCGCGGGCCCCTACAAGATGACCAAGGTCGAGCCCGGCGTCTCCATCGACTTCGAGCGGTTCGAGGATTACTGGGCCGGCAGTCCCAAGGGCAAGCCGGCGATCAAGAAGATGAGTGTGCGTTTCGTGCCTGACGCCGCGACCGAGATGACGGAGTTGCTCGCCGGCCGCGCCGACTGGATCTGGAACATGAATCCGGACCAGCTCGAATCCGTGAACCGGATGCCGCATCTGCAGTCGGTGCGCAAGGAATCGATGCGGATCGGCTATCTCTCGCTCGACGCCGGCGGCCGCACCGGCGCCGACAATCCCCTGACCAAGCAGAAGGTGCGTCAGGCGATCTGGCACGCGATCGACCGCAAGGCGATCGCCGAGAAGCTCGTCACCGGCGGCAGCCGCGTTCCAGGCGCGCCGTGCTTCCCGTCGCAGTTCGGCTGCGATGCCGAAGCCGCCGTCGCCTACGACTACGATCCCGCGAAGGCAAAGAAGCTTCTTGCCGAGGCCGGCTATCCCGATGGTTTTGATGTCGAGCTTGCAAGCTACGTGCTGCCGCAATGGGGATCATCCGTCCAGAACTATCTGCACGCGGTCGGCGTTCGCGCCAAGCTCAACCAGTTGCAGACCGCGGCGCTGATCCAGCGCGCCAAGGCCGGCGAACTCAGGATGTATCTCGGAAGCTGGGGCAGCTATTCGATCAACGACGTTTCGGCGATCATGCCCAACTTCTTCGATGGCGGCGCTGACGACTATGCCAGGGATCCCGAGGTGCAGAAATCGCTGATCCAGGGCGGATCATCCATCAATCCGGAGATTCGCAAGGAGGCCTATTCGATGGCGATCAAGAAGATCACCGAGCAGGCCTACTGGGCGCCGCTGCACACCTATGTGACGACCTATGGCCATTCGAAGCAACTCGACTTCACGCCGTATCCGGACGAGCTGCCGCGGTTCTATCTGGCGAAGTGGAAGTAAGGCGGGTTCTCGCTACTTTTGCCCGCTCCAAGATTCTGCGCGGGGCTTCGGCCCCGCGACCGAATGTCGAACCAACGCCACGAAAAATCCCCGCCTACGCTTGCGATTTGCGCCACGCGGAGCCGGACTATTTTTGCGTGACCGGCCGGGCGCTGGCGGTCCGCATGCCGAAAATTCCCGAATATTTAATCTTTCGGCTGCATAGTAGCTTTTTTGGATACTGTCTCCTTTGATGTCCCCGGAGCTTTTCGCGATGGTCGAAACCCGGATTGCGCCACGTGTTCGCGTCATGAAGGCCGCCAAGATCGAGTATGGCGGCGATAAGTATGTCTGTACCGTGCGCGATATATCCACCACGGGCGCGGCGCTGGATTTTCCGGACCTGATCCGTATTCCCAATGAATTCACCTTGATCCTCCCTGAAGACGGATTGAAGCTGCCTTGCCATGTCGTTTGGCGCAGGGAGTACAGGGTTGGCGTGGCGTTCGACTAGCCCGGCGAGATTCCTCAGTCGCCGAACCGCTCGATGACATCCGCGAGTGGGATATGGCCGACACAAGCGCCTGTTCCCAAAGCAATGTCTCCGCTCTCCAGCACCGTTGCATGGATGACGGCGGGGTCGGCCTCAAGGCGCCGGCGCAAGGCGGCGAGTTTTGGCCAGCGTGCCGGATCGGCGACCTGATGGAAATCGAGCCATCGCGCGACGCCAATCAGAATCCCGTCGGCCAGCGTCGGGCGCTCACCCATGAGAAAGGGCTGATCCCCGATCATGGCTTCGAGCTTGTCATGCCGTTCGATCACCCGCGCGGCGCCGAACTCACGCAGCGATGCCTGCATTTGCGGGTTCGGTTGCGCCATCTCCATCGCGACCCATAGCGGCGAGAAGGCGCCGGTGAAGCCGGTGTTAACAAAGGCCATGAGCTGGTGCATCCGGTCTGCTTCCGGCGAAAGCGGTTCGAAGCTGATGCGTCGCTCGCTGTCTCTTGCCTCGAGCCAACTGGCGATCGCCATCGTCTCGGTCAGCACCCGCCCTGCATCCGTGATCAGGGCCGGCGTTTCATGCCGGGCATTGATGCGGGCGTAGGAAGGATCGCGCATCTCGCCGAGCATATCGACACGGCAGAGCGAATAGGGTTTGCCAAGCCATTCGAGGGCTGCGACAAGCCCCATCGAGCTTCCGGCCGGAAAGCCATAAAGAAGAATCGGTTCCACTGGTTTGTTCTCCGTGATTTCTGCTGATCACGCTGCGCAGCGTTGACTGGAATCTACGGATCGCGCTGCCCAAGTAAATTACGCACCTTTTTGTAACCACGAGCAATCAGATGAAAGATCTCGTCTCCCGCTGCCCGATCGAGGAAGTGATGCAGGTCATGAGCGGTCGATGGCCGACGCTGCTGATCTACTATCTGAAGCAGGGCACGAAACGCTTCAGCGACCTGCGCAGGGACAACCCCGCGATCTCGCACAGGATGCTCACGTTGGAGCTTCGCAAGCTGGAGGACGCCGGCATTGTCGCTCGCACCGAATTCGAGGGATATCCGTTGCGCGTGGAATATGACCTGACACCGGCCGGTCTCAAACTCGTGCCGTTGCTTGACGCCCTGGGTAACTGGTGGGATGCGACTGAAGCCGGCCGCAGTCAGGCCGGCTCGATGCCGGTGCAGGCCACGAAATAATCTGCGAGCAGTTGCCCGAGGGTGACGAAGCCATCAATCGCCGCGGCGCTGGCGGTCGCGATAGGCTCGGGTCTTCTCCCGGTTTCCGCATCGGTCCGATGAACACCAGCGGCGATTGCCGGGCTTGGAGCGGTCGTAGAAGACCCAGTGGCACTCGTCGGAACTGCATATCTTCATACGTTCCAGTCTGCCGCTGTCGGACAGGCGCACGAGCTCGGCGAGAACGCCGCCAAGCCCGCTGCTCGCCCGCCGCACAACCGGCCGCAAGTCGAGCGAACGCTTTCGGGAAGCCGTGACCGACAAGGGAAAGCGGGCGGCGGAGCGTTCAAGCTCGATGGCTGCAACGCTCTGCTGCGTCGGCGAGGAGCTCAGAAACCGCCTGAGGGCTGTGCGCAGCTCGAGCGCTTCGCGGTGCTCGGCTTGCGAAATCCGAGTGCCGGATTTTAGCAGGCCGCGGGTCTGCAGCCATTTTTCGAGCTGCGCCGGCGTCTCCAGTTCGTCACCGGGCTTATGGGCGACGCCCTGCTCGACGTACCGGCGCAGGTCGACCGAGTTCACGAAGTCGTACAGCAGTGCGATATCGCCGGGAACCGGGAATTTTTCCGAATGCTTCATGACACCAGCATAATCTTTTTACTGGTTTCCGCAACAAACACATGTTATTGGCGTTAGCTAGTGTCGACTGCGCGGCAGAAGATCCGCAGGGCCTGAGCAGAGGAGAATTCCCAAATGGCTCATCCCCCGATCTCGACCGAGGAGGTGTCCTACCGGAAGCGTGTGGCGGTGCTGGATACCAGCATGGCTTACGTCGATGTCGGCGAAGGCGATCCGATCGTCTTCCTGCACGGCAATCCGACGCCGTCATATCTGTGGCGCAACATCATCCCGTATCTGCTGCCCTAGGGCGTTGCCTTGCGCCGGACTATGTGGGCATGGGCAATTCGGGCCCTGCGCCGGACGGAAATTACCGGTTCGTCGATCATCGCCGCTACCTCGATGCCTGGTTCGAGACGATGGGCTTGACGAGGAACGTGGTCCTCATCGTCCACGACTGGGGCTCGGCGCTGGGCTTTGATTGGGCCCGTCGCAATGCCGGCCGCGTGAAGGCGATTGCCTATATGGAGGGAATTGTGCGGCCGTTCGCGTCCTGGGATGAATGGCCCGCCGCGACGCGCGCCTTCTTTCAGGGGCAACGGACCGATCGCGGCGAGGATCTGATCCTGCGGCAGAATCTGTTCATCGAATATCTGCTCCCGCTGCGCCATATCCCCGAGGAGGCGATCGAGGTCTACCGACGCCACTATCGCAATCCCGGTCTCTCGCGCATGCCGATGCTGGTCTGGACGCGCGATCTGCCGATCGGCGGAGAACCGGCAGATGTGGTGGCGATCGTCGAAGACTACGCGCGATGGCTCTCCGCCAGCCCGATACCGAAACTTTTCATCGACGCCGATCCGGCCGGTTTTCTGATTGGCGCGCAGCGCGAGTTCTGCCGCGCCTGGCCCAACCAGCAGACCGTCATGATCCAGGGCGCGCACTTCCTGCAGGAGGAAGCGCCTGACGAGGTCGGCAAGGCGCTGGCTCGCTTTGTCGCCAATGTCCGCGCAGGAGCCATGGGCTGAAACGCCATGAAGGATCTGCATTTCCTGGAACTGACTGATCTGGCGGAACTGATCCGGACGCGAAAGATATCGCCGGTGGAGGCGACCCGTCAGCAGCTCGACCGGATCGCAGCGCTGGACGGCACGCTCGCCAGCTATGCGGTCGTGACGGCCGAACGCGCGATGGCAGAGGCGCGGACGGCGGAAACCGACATTGCCGCCGGTCGTTATCGCGGACCGCTGCACGGGGTGCCGCTCGCGGTAAAGGACCTGTTCTGGACACAGGATGTTCCGACCGCGGCAGGGACGACGATCCACAGGAGCTTCAAGCCGACCGAGGACGCCACCGCCGTGCGGCGTCTGCGGGAAGCGGGCGCCGTGCTGCTCGGCAAGTTGCAGATGACGGAGGGCGCTTATTCCGACCATCACCCTGAGATCACGTCGCCCCGCAATCCGTGGAACGCCGATTATTGGCCCGGCATCTCTTCAAGCGGGCCGGGTGTCGCAGTGGCAGCCGGGCTTTGCTTCGGCGCACTCGCCTCTGACACGGGCGGCTCGATCCGCTGGCCGTCGGCCGCTAACGGCCTGACCGGCATCAAGCCGACATGGGGGCGGGTGAGCCGCCACGGCGTGTTCGACCTCGCGCCGAGCCTCGATCACGTCGGGCCGATGGCACGCAGTGTCGCGGATGCCGCCGCGCTCCTGACCGCCGTCGCCGGTGCCGACCCGGCCGATCCCACCGCCTTGCAGGAGCCGGTAGCGAATTTCGCGGCGTTGGCGAACCCGAGCATCGGCGGCCTCAAGATCGGCGTCGATCGCGACTGGGGCCGCAGAGACGTCGATCCGCAGGTGCTTGCGGTTCTCGATGACGCGGAGCGCGTACTGTCCGCGCAGGGCGCTGAGCTTGTGGACGTGCAGGTGCCTGATGTCACCCAGGCCGTGGCCGATTGGGCTCCTAATTGCGCCGTGGAAGCCGCGGTCGCCCACAGGGCGACTTTTCCCGAGCGCCGGGCGGAGTACGGCCCGGTGATGAGCATGGTTCTCGATACCGGACGCAGCTTGTCCGGCCTCAACTATCAGGATGTGCTGTTGCGGCGCATGGCTTTCCGCGGGCGCATGCGCGCCTTGTTCGGAAAGATCGACCTGCTTCTCGTACCGGCGCATCCGTTCGCACCGCTCTCCTTGAAGACCATGGGGACAATGGGCCTGCAGCCCGAACTGATCGCCAGGCTGCAAGCCTACACCGCTCCTTTCAACATGACCGGCCAGCCGACGTTGACCCTGCCCGGAGGGTTCAGCGCCGATGGCTTGCCGATTGCATTCCAGATGGTTGCCGCGGATCTCGGCGAAGCGACGCTGATCCGCGCTGGCATCGCGTTCCAGAGCGCGACGGACTGGCACCGTCGGCATCCCGTGCTCTAACGCTGACCGAGCTCAGCTCGCCGGCAGACCGGACGCGACCATCAATTGCATGATCCGTTCGGCAGCTTCGATGTAGACCGGGCTGGAATTCTTCTTGGGCGTCGGGACGTTGTGATAGGTCGAGCCCGGCCGCAATTCGCGGCCTTTTTCCATCGCCGCTCTCGCTTCTTCGGCTTTGCCCATCTGCTGATAGGCCGCCGCAAGCAACATATGCGTGCGCCCGCTGGCGGATGTGATTGCGATCGACTTCTGCAGCCACGGCACCGCGTCTTCGGCGCGGCCCATCAGCATATTGGCCCAGCCGGCGCCGATCATCCAGGTCCAGCGCGAGACCTGCGGCGTGTCGAAGCGGTCCGCCTGCTTGAACGTCGCGAGCGCATCCTCGAAGCGTCCCGTTTGGATCTGCGCAAGGCCGATATGGTACAGCGCAATCCCGTTCCAGGGATCGAAGCTCAGGGCCCGCGCGCACGCCACCAGGCTCGAGCCGAACTGGTTGGTGGCGTTGAGGAAGCGGCAATAGGCTTCATTCGCCGGGATGTGATTAGGTTTGGCGCGCAGCGTCTGCTGCAGCATCGCCTCGGCCTTGGTTTCCGCCGCCTCGCGCTCGGCTCCGCTCAGCCACACCATCTGCACACCGCGCATCAGGAGTGCGGCGAGCGCGATCTGAACGTCTGTGTCGTCGGGGTCCTCGGTGAGCGCTTGTTCCAGCATCGCCTGCGCGGCCTTGAAACGCTCCGGCGAGGTTTGATTGATATGGGCGGTGGCCTGTTCTATCACGACCTTGCTCTTCGCAGGGGATCGCGGGTCGGCGTTCAGCAATTCGTTGAGGCGCACGGCCAGTGCGTGACCAACGCCCGCCGCGAGCCGGGACTGCTGGAGCGGCACGTCCATATCTTCCGTGACGGCGACGGAATGCGAGGCGGTCCACTTGACCTCGCCGGTATCCGTTGCGGTCATGCGCACCCGTATTGTCCAGGCGTGCTCGCTCCTCTGCAGTTCGCCCTTCACGACGAGGTCGGCTTTCGATGCGGCCATATCCGGAGCCAGCACGCGGATGTTCTCGATCTTCGCCAGCCCGTCGGTCAGCCGTCCGCTCACATTAGCCGCCATCTGGGCGGCGAGGGGATCGTTGCTCGCGTCCGCGATCGGCATCACCGCGATGGTCGCGGGCCCGCGCGCAAAGATGAGACCGGGGCGCAACATCCACACGGCTATCGCGGTGCACAGGATGGCAAGCCCCGCGATGGACGCGAACGCGGCGCGCCGCCGGCTGAAGTCGAACGAGCGCTTCGCGGGTTCGCTGTTCGTTTCGAACGTCGATTTCGTGCCTGATCCGGCTGGCGCAGCCTGGCTGACGGGCGCAATTTCCGGCGCGGCCGGGACCTCGACTTCCGTCACCTCGGCCTCGAACAGATAACCGCGACCGGAAATGACCCGGACTACCTGCCGCTTGTCGTCGCCGAGAGCGGTGCGGATTTCGCGGATGCACTGGAACAGGCTGTCTTCGCCGACATGGACGTTCGGCCAGACGGCTTCCATCAATTCCTGCTTGCTCAAGACGCGGCCGGCATTCTTGGCGAGCAGCCGCAGCATCTCCAGCGTCTTGGGCCGGAGCTTGATCGTCCCGCCATCGCGCCGGCGCAGTTCAGCGCGCTCTGGATCCAGCTCAAAACCAGAAAAGCGCAGCACCGTCCCCTCCAACCGGCAACGGAGCCCATTTAGTGCCGGGATCGACCCTAAAAATGTGCCCCACCGCACAGGTTCGCCGAATATCAGAAAAATTTCAGAATGTCTCAACCGCGGCTTCAGGACACCGCCGCCGCCTCAATGCGATGTTGCAGATGCCCACTGAGGGGCGGCATGGGGGAATTCCGGGTGCGATCGAAGGTGTCTGTGCGAAGCTCCGCGTGCCGGGGCGCTGTAGATGGCTGGTTGCGGCTGGCTTGTCCCCGCCAAAATGAAATGGCGCGGCAGCGCTCAATCGGCGCCGCCTTCGAGGGCGAGTGCTGCAATGTTACCCGCGGCTCCGTCGGCAAAGATGTCGTGCGCGATGTGTGATCGGCTTCACAATCGGACCGGCATCTTCATGCTAAAATCAGTTGGCCCCGCCTACGCCCCCACCCTCGAAGAAGCCGATCAGCCCGCAGCGCAAGGATCGAATGGTATGGACGACGTCCTGAACCTCGCCCAGGTCACGGCCGAGCTGTCCTATCTCAATCGTCTGGAGGAAAGACGCGAGACCAATGTGGCGAGTTTGAAGCGCCTGAAGGAAGCCCGCGACGCGCTCCTTGACAGAGGTGGGGAAGTCGCGGGGGCGACCTCACGAACATCTTAGCGCATCCGAGCAAGAACCTGCGGGCGGCATCGTTTCATTTCGCCTCCGGCGCCGGGGGATCTCCCTCCCGGGTTGTTAGTCCGTTGGCTTCGCACCATTCCCTCAGGGCTCTTTCGGTCGCCTTGTTCTCGAAATCGTACCATCGATCGAGCGCGTTCCTGCGCAGCAGCAGACTCCTGAACCGCGCATAGGCGCCCCGCTTGCTGAAGATCCGCCGGATTTCATCGAATTCGCCTGGGAGATATTCTCTGGCGAACTCGAGCACCAGCGCCTTGCCGAGATCGAGTTCCTTCTTGTCGGGGATCACAAGATACTTTTCCTCGTCGTCGGCATCGTCCGGCCACGCTTCGATGTCTTCGTCCAGATCGGTATGCCAGAGAATCTTGCCAGTCTTCCGGCAAAGGACGGCCTCATTCCCCATACTGACGAACTCGACTGTATGTTGGAGCTCGTCCCAGTCGACTAGCATAGATGCTCTCCTGCCGGCGCCGCTATTGTCATCCAATCAGATCGCACTTGGCTAGTTATGGTGCGATGGTTGTTCCCTCAACCCGTCGTCACATGCACGCCCGGTTTCTGCCCCGCGTTCCACTTGCCGTCGATCGCCCGCTCGATCTGCGCCGCCAGTTGCAACAGCAAGCCGTCATTGGCCTGCTTGGCGATCGCCTGGATACCGAGCGGCAGGCCGTGTTCGTGGGTGGCGAGCGGCAGCGAAATCGCGGGGATACCGCAGAGATTGGCGAGCGGCGTAAAGGCAAAATTGCGCCAGAGATTGCCGAACCAGTCGAGCACGTCGGGATTGTCGCTGATGGTCAGATATTCCGTGGTGCCGACCTTCGGCGTCGGCAGCGCGGTGATCGGCGTCAGGATGATGTCCCAGTCCTCGAAGAACGCGCCGAAGCCGCGCGAGGTCGTGTTGAACACCGCCTGCATGCGGGCGCGGTCGGCATAGCTCGTGTGCCGGCCGTGCTCCCAGATCCGGATGTTGATCGGCTCGATCAGGTCTTCGGGCGGCCGCTCCAGCCCGCGCGCCGCCAGCATGTTGCTGATCACCACGGCAAAATTGCTGATGTAGCAGGTGGTCTGCGCCGCAAAGGCCTCGCCATAGTCCAGATCGGGCAGGGCGTAGTCGACGTGATGGCCGAGGTCTTCGAGGAATCGCCCCGCCTTTTGCAGTTCAGCTGCGATATGCGGCGTCGCTTGGTAGTCGCCCCACTGGTACGACAGCGCGACTCTCAGCCGGCCCGGATCGCGCGTGATCAAGCGCGTGTAGGGCTCGGGCGGACTCCAGAACGGCATGAACTCGCCCGGCGCCGGCCCGCGGCAGGCATCGACGAAGGCCGCGGTGTCGCGCACCGAGCGCGACTGGCAGCCCTGAATCGAAACCAGTCCGCTGAGGTCGGACAACAGCGGCGACAGCGAGAACACGCCACGCGAGACCTTCAGCCCGATATTGCCGTTGACGCCGGCCGGGATTCGAATCGATCCGCCGCCGTCGGTTGCATGCGCGATCGGCACCGCGCCGGCGGCGACCATCGCCGCACTGCCGGCCGACGATCCGCAGGTGGTGTAGTCGGTATTCCAGGGATTGCGCGTGACATAGACGGCGGGATTGTCCGCCGAACTGCAGACGCCGAATTCCGGCGTGGTGGTGCGCCCGATCAGATTGAGCCCCGCGCCGCGCATCTTTTTGGTCATGAACGTATCGGCCGTGGCGCGATTGCCGCGCATATAGAGCGAGCCCATTTCCTGCAGCCGGCCTTTCAGCGTCGGCCCGAGATCCTTCATCAGGAATGGCAGTCCGGCAAACGGCCCGTCGAGCGCGGTGCCGTCGGTTGCGGGATCGGCGATCGCGTCGTCGAACAATTCGACGACGGCCGAAAGCGCGGGGTCGACTTTGGCAATGCCGGCGGCCGCTTGCGCCGCCAGCTCGGCAGCCGTCAGCTCACCCTTCGCAACGTGCGCGGCCAGCGCAACGCCGTCATGCGCGGCCCATTCGTCCCAGCTCATTGGCAAGTTCATTTAGCTTCATCCTTTCGGCGCAGCTTTGGTCCCAGCGCGTGGGACGCCGCGCTCATTCGTTGTCGGGCTGTCAAACCTTGATCAGCCGCACCTTGGTGCCCCAGGGATCTGATGTCTCGATGCCGTTGGTGATGGCCTCGGCCGGCGCGCCCGCCTGCCGCAGGCGCTGCACCTGGGCTTCGAGAATTTGCTGGGCCTCGATCTCGAGCGAAAACCAGGCGAGGCCGGTGGCCGCGTCGTCACGGGCCCCGGCGCCGGCGCTCTGCCAGACATTGATGCCGAGGTGATGGTGATAGCGCCCCGAGGACAAAAACGCCGCGCCGGTCCGCTTGCGGGTCTGGGCAAAGCCGATGGTACCGGCATAGAAGCGGTCGGCCTGTTCGAGATCGCCGACGCGCAGATGCATGTGGCCGATGCGCAGGCCGTCGGGCGCCTTGGCATAGTTGGTGGTGTGCGTACCCGCGAGCGCCAGCAGGCCGTCGATGTCGAGCTGGTCGGTTGCCATCGCCACCGAGCCGGCTTCCCATTTCCAGAGTTCGGGCGCGCGGTCCGCATAGACTTCGATGCCGTTGCCCTCGGGGTCGTCGAGATAGACGGACTCGCTGACGAGGTGGTCAGCGAAACCGGAGAGCGTGATCCTGTTCTTCGCCGCATGAACAAGCCAGCGTCCGAGGTCCTTGCGTGTCGGCATCAGGAACGCGGTGTGATAGAGGCCGGCCGCGTTGCGCGCCTCGCGCGCCGCGTTCTCGCGCCGCTGCAGATTGAGCAGCGGTACGCCGCCCGAGCCGAGCAGCGCGCCCGTCTCGGTGCGCGCCATGACGGTGAGTCCGATCGCGTCGCGATAGTAGTCGGCGACCTTGTCGAGATCGCGCACGCGCAGCGTCACCATGCCGATCCGCATCGGCGTGCGGTTGGCGAAGGTCGGCCCGCCCGAGCCTCCCGTATTCCCCTCGGCTCGCGCTGCGGCAATGGCGGCCGCGCTCAGCGACGAGGCGCCGGCGAGATGAAGCAGCGTGCGGCGGGTCAGGTCGATGGTCATGAAATCTTCCTTTTCCGGCCGGTTCGCCGAAGCAAAACCTGCGCCGATTTTAATCCCGGCATCGCCGCATCAGGGCCAACCGGAACCTTCGTTGCAGCAGAACGTTTTGCTCCGAGCAAGCTATTTTGCAGCCATTGGAGACGAAAATGAAGCGCGTCGCGGCAGCGATTCTCGTAGCGGTAATAGGAGTGAGCGCGGCTTCCGCCCAGACCACGGCCGGATCGACCGACAAGACGGCCTGCACGACATCACCGGCTGCGACATCAGGAAGCGGCGAGGAGAAGACGTCGAATTCGGTGACCGTCGGCAAGAGCGCGGTGTTGCCCGATGCGGGCGGCGCGAACTCGGCCGCACCGACCGTGCAGAGCGGCGACAAGCCGCTTAAGGTATCACCGGACTGCCCCCCGGATTCCAAGCCGAAGTAATGGAAGGTGAGCAGGGGGCAAAGGCGCTCTTGGCGCCGTGCCCACCGTCTACACGTATGTCATAGAATGGGTAGAGCGAAGCGAAACCCATCGCCGCATCTCATTGGCATTGATGGGTATCGCTTCGCTCCACCCGTCCTACGGATCTGCGCTTCTCGCCGTCATTTCGGACGAGCTGTGGACACCCAGCCTTTCAATTTTGCGATAGAAGCCATGTCCACATTCAAATTCCTCGAACCCCCGCCGCGATCTATTCTCGCGGCAAATCAACCGGGAATCGCAGAGGAAATTGAGCCCGATGGCGGAAGCAGCGAAATCACGGAGCGAGGCCGCACCGGCGCTCCCGATCTGGCCGGACGAGATCTACCGCGTGCTGAAGGACGCCGGCATTCGCCAGGTCGCGATGGTGCCGGACGCCGGCCATGGCCGCCTGATCCGCTCCTTCGAGGCCGATCCCGAAACCCGCGTCGTGACGCTGACCACCGAAGAGGAAGGCGTGGCGATGCTGGCCGGTGCGTGGCTCGGCGGCGAGCGCGGCGTTCTGCTGTTGCAGTCGAGCGGCGTCGGCAACTGCATCAACATGCTGTCGCTGCCCGTCATCTGCCACATGCCGCTGTTGATGATCGTCACCATGCGCGGCGACTGGGGCGAGTTCAACCCGTGGCAGATTCCGATGGGGCAGGGCACGCGCCCCTCGCTGGAGGCCATGGGCGTGATCGTGAACAAAGTGGATGAGCCTGATCTCGTCGCCTCCACCGTGCAGGGCGCGGCGCACCTGGCTTTCAATACCTGGAAGCCGGTGGCGGTCCTGATCGGGCAGCGCGTGCTCGGCGCCAAGAATTTCAAGGAGCTTGCCCGCAAATGAGCAATCCGAACGCACTTCTGCACCGCCGCGACGTCGTCAACGAACTGCTGCGCGACCGCGCCGATCTCCTCGTCATCGCCGGCCTCGGCGCGCCGAACTGGGACGTCTCCGCTGCCGGGGATCACCCCAACAATTTCCCGCTGTGGGGCGCGATGGGCGCCGCCGCCATGATCGGGCTTGGACTGGCGCTGGCGCAGCCGAAGCGCAAGGTGCTGGTCATCACCGGCGACGGCGAGATGCTGATGAACATCGGCTCGCTCGCATCAATCGCGGTGGAGGCGCCGAAGAATCTGACGATCGCTGTTCTCGACAATGAGCGCTTCGGCGAGACCGGCATGCAGAAGACCCCGACGGCTTCCGGCGTCGACCTCGCCGCCATCGCCACCGCCTGCGGCATCCGCACCTCGCGGATCGTCCGCACGATGGCCGGAGTGACCGAACTGCGCGACCTCGTGCACGCGGGAAGGGGAACGGCGTTCGCGCAGATCAAGATCAATCCCGAGGCGCTCGTGTTTGTGATGCCGCCGGCCGACGGCGTGATCCTGACGACGCGCTTCCGGCAATCGGTCTTGGGAGACGAGGCGCTGTTTAATTGAGGCGCAGTGCCTACGAGGTCGTCACGCCCGGGCTTGTCCCGAGCATCCACGTCTTACCTGCCATTGCGCAAAGAAAGACGTGGATGGCCGGGACAAGCCCGGCCATGACGGAGAGAGAGTGAGCAGCCTCGCTATCCCGTCATGTTGATCTTCCAGCGCCCTTCCTTCGAAAGCTCTTGAATCTCGGACACGATCAGCGTCGCGATCGTCGTCGTCGCAATCGACGGCGGATGCGCGATCGGCGAAGCCAGGATCAGTTCGCGCGACACCGAAGGATTGACGGCGGCCATCTCCAGGCGCTTCGCCGCCACTTCCGTGCGTATGGCGGACGGCGGCAGCAGCGTATAGCCGAGCCCTTCCTCCATCAGGCTGATCTGGGCGCGGTAGGAATCGACCTCGATCATGGCGTCGAGCTTCAGTTTTTCGCGCGCCAATGCCTTCTCCAGCAGCGCCCGCAAGCCATGCGATATGCTCGGCAGGATCAGCTTTTGCTTCACCAGCCATTTGAGATCGACCTGCTTGCGCTTGCTCAGGCCCGATCCCGGCGGTCCGACGGCGACGATGTCCTCGCGGCCGATCGACTGGACCTGGAGATGGAGGTCGACGGCCGGGCCATAGATGATCGCGAGGTCCATTTCGCCGCGATGCAGCCATTCGACCAGATGGCCGCCATAGCTCTCCACGATGCGCAGCGAGACGTCGGGAAACTCATTGAGGACGCGGCGGGCAAATCGTCCAGACAGCACAGCGCTCACCGTCGGCACCAGCCCGAGGATGACGCGGCCCGACGGGTTGCCGTTCGCCGATTTGAGATCGTCGCTGACCTGTTCGATCTGGCGGATCAGGCCGGTGGTGCGGTCGAGCAGCATCCGGCCGGCGCTGGTGAGCAGCATGCCGCGGCCGTTGCGCACGAACAGCTCGACCCGAAGCTCATGCTCGAGCAGCTTGATATGCCGGCTCAGCGCCGGCTGCGCGGCACGTAACCGGTCGGCAGCCTTGCTCAAGCTTCCGAGTTCGGCTACGGCCCGGAACGTCCGCAATTGTTTGAGATCCATTGGGTGCTCAGAGTGCCCATCATGCCAGCGATCATATGCCGTTTTCGGAAATCCCGTCCATGACTGTACCCTCTGTCACTCCTTCGCAAGTCCGCACCGCGCTGCTGCTGCGCGCGGAAATCGCGCTGCTCGACATCAGGCACGAGGCCACCTTTGCCACCGGCCATCCCCTGTTCGCCGCCAACATGGCGGCCGACCGCATCGCGCTGGAGGCGGAAGCGCGGCTGCCGCGCAAGGACGTCCCGATCGTGATCTACGACGCCGGCGAGGGCCTCGTGCCGCAGGCCGCGGACCGGTTGGCCGCATTGGGATACTCCAATATCCGCCAGCTTGATGGCGGGCTGCAGGGCTGGAAGTCGGCAGGCTATGAGGTGTTCGAGGATGTCAATTCCTACGCCAAGGCCTTTGGCGAACTGGTCGAGTCGCGGCGGCACACACCCTCGCTCGCCGCTGAAGAGGTCGGCGCGCTGATTGCGAGCGGGGCCAACATCCGGATTCTCGATGTCCGCCGCTTCGACGAATATGCGACCATGAATATCCCCGGTTCCATCAGCGTGCCCGGCGCGGAACTGGTGCTGCGCACCGGCCGCGCCGCGCCCGACCCCGAGACCACCATCATCGTCAATTGCGCCGGCCGCACCCGCTCGATTATCGGCACCCAGTCGCTGATCAATGCCGGCGTCGCGAACAAGGTGATGGCGCTGCGCAATGGAACGATCGGCTGGACGCTGGCACGGCAGAAGCTTGAGCATGGGTCCGACCGCCGCGGCGGGATCGGCGCCATCGCGGGCGGCGAGACAAACGCGCGCGACGTCGCCTATCGCGCCGGTGTCCGGCACATTGGCCTTGCGGAAATGGCGGCTCTGCAGGAGCAGGGCGACCGCACGCTCTATCGCTTCGACGTGCGCTCGGAGGAGGAATACACCGCCGGCCATCTCGCAGGCTTTCGTCATTACGTCGGCGGACAGTTGGTGCAGGAGGTCGACATGGCCGCGCCGGTGCGCGGCGCCCGCATCGTGCTGACGGACGACAGAAGCGTCCGCGCCGACATGACCGCATCCTGGCTCGCGCAAATGGGCTGGGAAGTGTACGTGCTCGAAGGCGGTTACGACGGCGCGCTGGAAGTCGGCCCGCCGCTGGTCATCCCAAAGCCCGATCCGTCACACCGCTATCGCCGTCCCTATGAGGGCACCGACGTCAAGGAAAGCGCGATGCAGGCCTATCTCGAATGGGAATATGGCCTCGTCGACCAGCTCCGCCGCGACGCCACGCATGGATTCTTCGTCATATGATTCCACTTGTCGCGCCGTAGCTCAAAGAGCGAAGGCGGATCATTCATCACCGCCCATCATGCTTTCGAGCTTCTCCGCTGCATAATTCTCCCCGATCGACAGCGCGCAGATCCGCGATATGTGTACGTAGGGAAGCCCCGTCTCCTCGGCCCATGCGTTGAGCTGCGCCTGCACCTTGGCGATATCGCGCTTGGAGGTGACGGTCTCCGCGATGTCGAGCCCGGCATCGCGCAGGCACAGCACAACATCCCTGGACGTGACAAACCCGTCCCACCCGAGAAAGCGCAGCATCATCTGCCCGGTATTGCCGCCGAGCCGGCTGCCGCGCTTGGCCAGCAATTCCAGCAATCCGGCCTCGTCGGAGGATGGCCAGTTCGCGAGGAATTTGCCGAAACTGCCGTGCTCCTTGGCAATGTCCCGGACGAAGCTCGCATTGGCACGGACTGACATGATCTTGGCGCCGTTGCGGACGATGCGCGTGTCCTTCATCAGATCGTCCCAGAATTCATCCGGCTTCAGCGACAGCGGGCCCGGCTTGAAACCGAGAAACGCCTTTTCGAATCCCGGCCATTTGTTCTCGATCACGCTCCAGGCAAAGCCCGCGCAGAACACCCGCCTGGTCATTTCGGCGAGAATCCGGTCGTCGCCGAGCCTGGCGAGCGCCTTCGGATTGGGCTTGGCCGGCAGCAGTTTGGCGAGCGCCTTGGGGCCGCCCTTGCGCTTTTCTGCCCGGGCGCGAATGGTCTTGAACGCGGTCACGGTGCACGCCCCTCTGAAATGCCCTGAAACCATAGTGTAGAAGTGATCGCCTGATCTGCAAAGAATGGATGGCGCAGCGGCTGGATTTCGCCTAAAGCATCCCCACCTCAGTGAAATCCGTCAGGCCGTGCCGCTGCGCGTCGTTAATTGCGCAGTTTCGAGCCATTTCGGTTCGGGGCCGTATTCAACATTTCCGGCTGATATAGCCAACCAGGGTCTGACATCTCGTGACATTATTGCCCACCCATCCGCCGCTCGCCCGAGCTTTGGCGGAACGCAACTTCGATCGGCTTACACAGGTCCAGACCGCGGTGCTGGCCGACGATGCTGCCGGCCGCGATCTCCTGGTTTCGGCGCAGACCGGTTCCGGCAAGACGGTCGCCTATGGTCTGGCGCTCGCAAACAACCTCCTGGATGGCGCCGAGCGGTTCGAGCGTGCCGCGGCCCCCTTGGCATTGATCGTCGCGCCGACGCGCGAGTTAGCCCTTCAGGTGCACCGCGAACTCGCCTGGCTCTATCAGCATGCCGATGCGCGCGTGGTTTCCTGCGTCGGCGGCATGGATCCGCGCCGCGAGCAGCGCGAACTGGCGGTGGGCGCGCACATCGTGGTCGGCACGCCGGGGCGGCTTTGCGATCATTTGCGGCGCGGCCGGCTCGACGTTTCGGAACTGAAGGCGATCGTACTCGACGAGGCCGACGAGATGCTCGATCTCGGTTTCCGCGAGGACATGGAATTCATCCTGCAGGCCACGCCGGAGGACCGCAGGACACTGTTGTTCTCGGCGACCTTGCCGCAAGGCATCGTTGCGCTGGCGAAGGACTATCAGCAGGACGCCTTTCGCGTCGAAGTCGCGGGCGAGGAGGGCGGACACGCCGATATCGAGTACCGCGCGATCCGGATCGCGGCCGGCGATGTCGAGCACGCCGTCGTCAATATTTTGCGCTACTTCGAATCGCCGGGCACGCTGGTGTTCTGCAACACGCGCGAGGCCGTGCGGCACCTGCAGGCGACGCTGCTGGAGCGCGGCTTCTCGGTGGTGGCGCTGTCGGGCGAGTTGACCCAGAACGAGCGAACGCTGGCGCTGCAGGCCCTGCGCGACGGCCGCGCCCGGGTTTGCGTCGCGACCGATGTCGCCGCGCGTGGCATCGACCTGCCGAACCTCGATCTCGTGATCCACGCCGACCTGCCGAACGATCCCGAAGTCATGCAGCATCGTTCCGGCCGTACCGGACGGGCCGGCCGCAAGGGCGTCAGCATTCTCCTGGTGTCCTCGGCGCGGCGCCGCCGCGCGGACATGCTGCTCAAATTGGCCGGCATCGACGCCGCCTGGGGCGTGGCGCCGCAGCCCGATGAGATCCGAAAACTCGATCAGGACCGGCTGCTGCGTGACGATGTGTTTGCGGGCGAGATCACCACTGAGGATCAGGCGCTCGCGCAAGCCCTGCTTGCCGAACGATCGCCGGAACAGATCGCCACCGCGCTGGCGCGGCTCTATCGTGCGCGCTTGCCTTCGCCCGAGGACATCGTCGATCCCGGCGAGGATCGGGTCAAATCCCGTGCCGAGCGTGCGCGGGAGCGGGCGGATCGCGACACCGAACGCGGATTGAAGCCGGCAAAGTCTTCAGCGCGCCACCGCATGGCGGGGGACAGCGTCTGGTTCAGCGCCGCGATCGGACGGCACAAGAACGCCGAAGCGCGTTGGCTGCTGCCGATGCTGTGCCGCCGCGGCAGCATCAAGAAGGAAGATATCGGCACCATTCGCATTCTGGATACGACTACGGAATTCGAGATTTCCGGGCGCGTCGCCCATCGCTTCGCCGCACGTATCCGCCGTCCCGACAAGGAGGACAGCATTCGCATCGAGGCGATGACCGATGCCCCGGCCGGCGAGGAGGTGCGCGAAAGGCAGAAGCAAGGGACACCGAAGCCGCACGGCAAAAATGCAAAGACCTCTGACAAGCCGCCGTTTGACAAGAAGGCGCATTACGATACCAAGAGGCGGGATCGAGGCGAGCACGCGCACGCGGCAAAGCCGCGGCATGAAAAGGGAGGGTCTGCGAAGCCCGTATTCGGAAAGAAGAAAAAGAAGAAATTTCGTGGCTGACCGGAGCGACCATCGCTGAAAGCGTCGACGCTCACCTGCCATGCAGATGAGGATCCATCATGAGCGTCTACATCATCGCCCAGTTGAAATTCACCCGTCGCGAGCTCTACGACCGCTATCAATCGCGCTTCATGGGCGTGTTCAGGAAGTTCAAGGGCAAGCTCCTGGTGGCGGACGCGCATCCGGTCGTGCTGGAGGGCGAATGGCCGCGCGACAAGGTCGTGATCATGGAATTTCCCGATGACGCCGCGGCCAGGGAATTTCAGAATTCGCCGGAGTACCAGGAGATATCGGTCGACCGGAAAGCGGGCGCCGACGCCGTCGTGCTGGCGGTGAAAGGCTTGGGTTGATTGATTCTGACGTGACGCCCTGGTGATCGACCTCGCCGTCAGCCTGCCGGCACTGTTTGCCGGTTCCGTGCTCGGCATTGTTGCATTCCGGAACATCAACGAGATCGGGTTTCGCCGGACCCTACTTGTGCTATTGATTGTCAGGCGCTTCGCTTGCCTTGGCCTGATGGTGTGATCACGGCCGAAGACGGCGAAGCCTTAAAATCCTTTAGCATTTGGCCGAAAGAATCATGACCGCACTTCAGCGCAACGTTTCCGCCCCGATCGATCCCGCAAAACTCGACCGCCTCGCCGAAGTTGCGATAAAGGTCGGCTTGCGGTTGCAGCCGGGACAGGACCTGCTGGTGACCGCGCCCTCGGTCGCGCTGCCGCTGGTGCGCCGGATTGCCGAACATGCCTACAAGGCCGGCGCGGGTATCGTGACGCCGTTCCTGTCGGATGAGGCGATCACGTTGTCGCGCTATCGCCACGGCCACGACGCGAGCTTCGATCGTGCCGCCAACTGGCTTTATGAGGGCATGGCCAAGGCGTTCACCGCCAACACCGCGCGCCTGGCCATCGTCGGCGACAATCCGATGCTGCTGTCGGGTGAGGATCCGGTGAAGGTGGCGCGCGCCAGCAAGGCCAATTCGATCGCCTATCAGCCGGCGCTGGAGAAGATCGTCAATTTCGATACCAACTGGAACATCATTGCCTATCCGAGCCCGTCCTGGGCGAAGCAGGTTTTCCCCGACGTCCCGGAGGATGTTGCCGTGGCAAAACTGGCGGACGCGATCTTTGCGGCGTCCCGCGTCGATCAGGACGGCGCCGTCGCCGCATGGGAAAAGCACAACGCGGTGCTGCGCGAGCGGACCGAGTGGCTGAACGGCCAGCGTTTCCACGCGCTGAAATATTCGGGGCCCGGTACCGACCTGACGATCGGCCTCGCCGATGGCCATGAATGGGAAGGCGGCGCTTCGACCGCGAAGAACGGCATCACCTGCAACGCCAACATCCCGACCGAGGAAGTCTTCACCACGCCGCATTGCCGGCGGGTGAGCGGACATGTCGTCAGTTCAAAACCGCTGTCCTATCAGGGCACGCTGATCGACAACATCCAGGTGAAGTTCGAGGAAGGCCGCATCGTCGAGGCAAAGGCTTCGCGCGGCGAGGAGGTACTGAAGAAGGTGCTCGACACCGACGAGGGCGCGGCGCGCCTCGGCGAAGTGGCGCTGGTGCCGCATTCCTCGCCGATCTCCAGCAGCGGCTTGCTGTTCTTCAACACGCTGTTTGACGAGAACGCCGCCTCGCACATCGCGCTCGGCCAGTGCTACTCGAAATGCTTTGTTAACGGCGACAAGCTGACGCCGCAGCAGATCGCCGAGCAGGGCGGCAACAAGAGCCTGATCCATATCGACTGGATGATCGGCACGGCCGAGACCGACATCGACGGCGTCCATGCCGACGGACGCCGCGTCCCGGTCATGCGCAAGGGCGAGTGGGCGTGATCAGTCCAGCTTGAGCTTGTAGAAGTCGAGCGCCGTCCCTGAGAACAGCGCGGTCTTCTCGGCTTCGCTGTATTGCGCGGCCAACCGTTTGAAGGCGTTGAAGATCACCTGGTAGCTGCACTGGCCCTTGTCAGGCGGAAAATTGCTTTCGAACATGCATCGGTTGGGGCCGAAGGCCTCGATGCAGGTTTCGATATAGGGACGCCACGCGGCGGCGGCTTCCTCGGATGACGGCGGCTTCGGGCGCTGGTGAAAGTCATAGCCCAGCAGGCACATCGCAAGCCCGCCGAGCTTGACAACCACATTCGGACATTTGGCGATTTCCTGGATCGAGGCCTTCCATTTCGGAAAGACCTCCTCGCGCCGTCCGGCAAAACGGCCGATACCGACCGGGCCGCCGCAATGATCCAGCACCATTTTTGTATCGGGAAAGGCGTGGGCGAGATCGGTGAGTTCGCCGATCTGCGGATGAAACAGCCAGGCATCGAAGCTGAGATTCAGCGGTGCGAGGCAGGCAAAGCCCTTGCGGAAAGTGCTGTCGAGCAGCAGCCCTTTTGGCCGTGTCGCATACATGCCGGCAACGTTGGGGTCCGCATCCCACGCCGACGAATGCCGGATGCCGCGGAAGCGGCCGTTGCCGGCCGCGATCTCTGCTTCCAGCACGGCCTTGGCGCCTTCGCCGAGCAGCAGGTTGACGTGACTGACGATGCCGGCGCAGATCGCTGCCTTGCCATAGCCGCCGCTCGCCGCCATCGCCGCAACGCCATTGGCAAACTCGACCTCGCCGACCGGGCGAAACGCTTCGGGCCCGTGCGCGCGGTACATCGAGCGGCAATCGACGTAGACGGTCGCGATGATGTTGTGGCCGGAGGCAATATCGGCCGCCATCTCCTCGATCATGTAGCGAAGGCCGCCGCGGTCCCAGAGATGGTGATGCGGGTCGACGATCGGACGGGCGGGATCGATGATCTCCTCGGTGTGCTGCGCCAGCCAGTCTTCGCGCGGATCGGCATAGAGCCCGCTTCTGGAGGCGGGTGCAGTGCTGGCGGCCATGAGTTCGCTCCCGTTATTGTGTTCTTGCCGGACCGCTGATGCGACACCGGTTTCTCAGGATAGCGAGGCCGTTTGCCTGAGGTCAAACGCTGCGCGATGAAACGTTGCACGGCGATCGGCGTTCTCCTGGATCACCCCGAAACAGAAAGGGTATCGCCATGGCAGTAGATGAAAGGCTTAAGGCGATCGATGACTTCCTGGACGGTCTGACCTCAAATGACGTCGAGAAGATGCCATTCGCTGACGATATCGTGCTGGTCAGCCCGATCGATCCGGATCATCCGCTAGTCGGAAAGCACGCGGCCGTCGACTTCCTCAAGACAAAAGTGTTCCCGAAGATTCCGGTTCGCAAAGCCGAGGTCGAGCGTCACGTGATCGACGGCGATTGCGTGGCGACGCTCTGGAAGGCGACGTTCGCGCCGGCCGGCCGTCACGAAGTGGTGGTGCCGATCTTCGATTTTTTCCGCATTACCGACGGCAAGATCGCGGAACTTCGTCCCTATTTCGATCCCAAGCCGCTGAAGGAAGCTGTGGCGGCGTAGCGCGACGGGTGGTCCTGGGCCCCTCCGTTGGGGGGCCAACATTCATCCTGCAATCCCGTCAGCCAGGCAAGCCGCGGATGAAATCGATGATCGCGGCGCTGACCTCGCTCGGGCGTTCCTGCTGGGTCCAGTGTCCGCAGCCGGGCAGAATTCGCACGTCACGCAGTGTCGGGACGAACTGCCTGAGATTGGCGAGATGCTGGTCCATGCCGGGAGGAGCAGCCATCACCATGTCGTGGTCGCCGGCGACAAAGAGCGCCGGGACCTTCACCGCGACGCCTGCAAACGCCGCCATCAGTTCCCAGTTGCGGTCGACGTTGCGATAATAGTTGAGCGGACCGCGGAAGCCGGTGCGCCTGAATTCGCCGGCATAAAAATCGATGTCGGCTTTGCTAAGCCACGGCGGCAGCGTCGGCGGCGTCCCCGATCCTCGCAACATACCTTCGGCGCGCGGCACCATTCCAGGGACGCGCGTGACCTCACCGCGTGCCGCGGCTGCCCGGAATGCAGCAGCACCTTGACCCGATGCACCGTAGAGCATGCTGAGTATAGTGACGCCCGGATCCCGCTCCAGCTCGGCCTCTGCGACGCCGGGTTGCTGAAAATACAGTTGATAGAATTGCGCGTCCGCAGTCTGCGGCATCGTGCTGGTCGGACGCGCAGAGCCACGCGGCCGAAGCGGTACGCTAAGGCTTGCAACGGCGCGGAAGCGGTCGGGGCGCAGGCGTGCCGCTTGCCAGGCGATCTGCGCGCCCCAGTCGTGGCCGACGACAACGGCCGTGGGTGCTTCGAGGGCATCGAGCAGACCGACCAGGTCACCGATCAGATGGAAGATCGTGTATTGATCGATCGCCTCGGGCCGGTCGCTCTTGCCGTAGCCGCGCATATCAGGGGCAACAGCGTGGAAGCCCGCTTCCGCAAGCGCAGCGATTTGATGACGCCAGGAATACCAGGATTCAGGGAAGCCATGGCACAAGATCACCGGCGGCCCCTTGCCCTGCTCGGCTATGTTGAGACGGATGCCGTTGCTCTCGATCAGTCGTTGCGAAGGTGTGCTCAAGATCCGCTCCCTTGCTGCTTGTTGTTATTCGCCATTGCGAGCAGCGAAGCGATCCATCTCTCGGCTTGTTCCACTATGGATTGCTTCGCGGCGCTCGCAATGCCGGTGGCAGGCTTTCGCGCCCGCTTTTTACACCCCTTCGAGAATGATCACCGTCGGCGTGCCCGGCAGCGTCTCGCGCGAAATCTTCAACGTCCGCTCGGTACGCTGCTCGATCGTGAATTGCTGGCCGATCAGGCGCATGAATTCGTCGAGCGGGGTAGCGAAGCGGTGCATCGGCAACACGATCGAGGAGCGCAGGCGCCGGGTGATGTCGGAGACGCCGTCGAGCGACATCGTATATGTGCCGTCAATCGGCACCATCACGATATCGAGCCGGCCGATCGCCGCGAAATGCGTCTCATCCAGCTTGTGGTGCAGATGCCCGAGATGGCCGATGCACAGGCCGGCAACCTCGAAGATGAAGATCGAGTTGCCGTCCTTGAGCATCGCGCCGGAGCCTTCGCCATAATAGCGGCGGATGTCGGTCGGCACGTTTCGGATATAGACGTCGCCGACGCGCGTCGAGACATGCGCCGCCTGTCCGTTCTCGCCCCAGCCATGCAGGACATGCGGGATCTTTGGATCGGGAAATAATGTGTAATGCGTCGAGTGCGCACGGTTCATGGTGACGACATCGGGCAGCCGGCCGGTCCGGTAGGCGCCGTTGAAGTCGGTTCCGATCCGCACGCCGCCGGGCGTGTCGATGTAATAGGTGGAATGCCCGACATAGGTGATCGCGACCTCTTCGGCCTTGGCGGCGGTGCGGCGGAGGCTGACCGGGGTCGCGCGCGGCGGCGCGTTCGCCATCGCCAGGCACTCGCTGCGCAGCGGTTGTTGTTGAGCGGCCGCCGGGACGATCAGCGAACCGAGGAGGGCGAGGGCAACGGCAGAGGATCGCAACATGGCTTGACCCATTCTCGCGGCAAAGGCGCGACACTGTATCGCCGAATTTTGCAGCCGTCATGATGACATTCGCGCACAGCTCTGCGCCGGAATTGCTTCATCGGCAGGCAGCCATGTCATATGGTGAAATTCAACCAGGGAGTTCGCCGTGACCGAAAACGCCCCCGCTGCGCGCGCCCCGTCGTCGAAACGCCTCGAACCGTTGCGGCAGGTCGACGCCGGTCCGCTGAGCATCGCGTATTACGAAGCGGGTCCCGCCGATGGTCCGGCCGTGATGCTGATGCACGGCTTCCCATACGACATTCATTCCTATGTCGACGTCGCGCCGCAATTGGCCGCGCAAGGCTGCCGCGTCATCGTTCCCTATGTGCGCGGCTACGGTCCCACCCGGTTTCGCGACGTGACGACGCCGCGCTCGGGCGAGCAGGCGGCGGTCGGCGCCGACATGATGGCGCTGATGGACGCACTTGGCATCGGCCGCGCGGTGTTCGCGGGTTATGACTGGGGTGGCCGCGCGGCCTGCGTTGGCGCAGCGCTATGGCCGGAACGCTGCGTCGGGCTCGTCAGCGTCAATTCCTATCTGATTCAGGACATCGCCAACGCCATGGCGCCGATGCACCCCGAACGCGAGGTCGCGCTGTGGTATCAGTATTACTTCCAGCTCGAGCGCGGCCGCGCCGGGCTCGCTGCCAACCGGCGCAAGATCGCGAAGATCCTGTGGGCGCAATGGTCGCCGAACTGGGCGTTCGATGATGCCTGCTTCGAGCGCACGGCGATGGCCCACGACAACCCTGACTATGTCGACGTAGTGATCCACAGCTACCGCCATCGCTTCGGTCTGGCCGAGGGCGATCCGCAGTATGCAGAAATCCAGCGCAGGCTGGCTGCGCTGCCTCCGATCACCGTGCCGGCAATGACGCTGGATGGCGCAGACGACGGCGTTGCGCCCGCGACCGATGGCGCCGCTAGCGCGCCGAAATTTTCCGGCCGCCGCGTTCACCGCGTCGTGCCGGGCGCGGGCCACAATCTGCCGCAGGAAGCGCCCGAGGCGTTCGCAGCGGCGGTCATGGAATTGATCAAAACGTAGGCGATATCAGATACTGTCGGAACCGCGCTTCGCCGCGGCTTCGTTCTCATCCTGCACCCGGACGGGGCAGCCTGCGACGACGCGCATCCACGACTGGGTGCCGAAGCAGCTGTGCAAGGCGCGCCAACCGTAAGGACCAACTCGCTCACTTCGGGCGGGTCCCGATCGCCATTAATACAAAAGCGTTCGTCGCCGCGGTGTTCTAGTTGATCAAAGCGTAGGTTGACTTTGCCGCATGGCAAGCCGTGCCGAAAACCGTCATCCTCGCCGCGCAAGTCCTCTTCAGAAGGGCGTTATTTTACGGGGCGGAATTCCATGGTGAAGCAACACGTCTTGTTCGCGTTCCTGATCGCGTCGATCGCTGCCATCGCACCGGCCTCGGCCGACGAATTTCCCAACCGCCCTATCACTTGGGTCGTGCCGTTTGCGCCGGGCGGCATCACCGATACGACGTCGCGCATCGTGGCCGAGGAAATGTCGAAGATGCTCGGCCAATCCGTTGTGATCGACAACCGGGCCGGCGGTGGTGGCGCTGTCGGCACCGAGCAGGTGGCGCGCGCCAAGCCCGACGGCTACACGATGATCTACGGCACGCAGGGCACGATGGCGGCCAACGTCACGTTGCGCAAAAACCTGTCCTACGATCCGCTGACGAGTTTTGTGCCCGTGCATCTGGTCGGCGAGAGCCCCAACCTGTTCGTGGCCTATGCGGACGCACCCTATAATTCGGTGCCGGAGTTCATCGCCTACGCCAAGCAGAATCCGAGCAAGGTGACGTTCTCATCTTCCGGCGTCGGCACCGCGACGCATCTGGTCGCCGAATTGTTCAAGACGGTCACCGGCATCGAGATGCAGCACGTGCCCTACAGGGGCAGCGCGCCGGCACTGAACGACATGATCGCCGGCCGCGTCGACGTCATGTTCGATTATCCGGTCTCGGTCGGCCCGCATGTCGAGGCCGGCAAGCTGAAGATTTTGGCCACGACCGCGCCGGAACGGCTTCGCAACGTTCCGAACGCGCCGACCATGGCTGAACTCGGCCTGAAGGAGATGACGACTCAGAGCTGGTCGTCGATCATGGTGCCCGCAGGCACACCCGCGGCGGTCGTCGATCGGCTGGCGGCGGCCGCGCATGCGGCGCTGACGTCGGAACGCGTGCGCACGCATTTCGAGAAGCTTGGCACTCGCCCGATGACGCTACAGAAGGCCGAGATGATCCCGTTCATCGAAAAGGAGATCGTGCGCTGGCGCGACGTGATCGAGCGGGCAGGGCTGGAGAAGCAGTAAGTTCTAATCCCGCCGCGGACTGATCTTCCACGTCGCCACGAGAATTGCTGACGTCATCGCGCCACTGATCACGGCGGCGATCGGGATCGTGACGGCGAGCGCCGCGGTCGCAGCCCAGCCGATCGAGCAAAAAGCTTCCGCAAATGTCGCCAGCCGCGACGACGTCTGACGACGGCGGAACTGGCTGCGTTTGGCCTGCACGCGAAACCAGAGCTGGATCGCGGCGGCAGAGACGGTCGCAACGATGACGCCGAGTGCAGTGACGACCGCCTGCGTCATTGACGCAAACGCCAGCGCTGCAATCAGCGGTGCGAAGATGACGCCGATTGCGATCAGCACCACTTCGATCTTGGCGCGGATCACGCGCGAGGGCGGCAGCGGTGCGGTCGCGACCAGGTCGGCGGCGTCCTCGCCCGAGATTGTCAGCCAGGCGAGGCCGCCCGCGAGCTGGCCTGCCGCCATCACGATCACCGGCGTGATCAGCACGATTGCGGCCGAGCTTTCGGAAAAGCTTCGCCACAGCATCAGGGCCGGCGGCACCAGATACAACAATTGCATCAGGCTCTGCGAGAGCAGCCATGGGTCGCGCCGCAGCAGCAGGAACTCCTTCGTGCGTAGCGCCTGTTGGCGCGAGCCGCCGCGAAACGCTGTCGCGCGCGGGCCGCGACGGACAGACCGGGTGGTTGCGGCGACACGGACGACGGTATCGGCAAATCGCGGCGAGAAGGTCGCCATCACGGCGCCGAGCAGCAGGAGCCCGCCGGCCATCAGCCACGATAGCACCATGCCGTCGCCGATCGCCGCGCGCGCCGGCCACCACAAGGGACTCTCGAGACCGGGCGCATAGGCTGACACGGCATCGGAGGTCAGCACCGCAAAGCGGGACAATGTGCCGTAGGAAAGGATGGCTGCGACCTGGAGCGCGATGACGAAGCCGGCCCCGATGATGGCTGCCACGATCTGAGCGACCAGACGGGTGCGGCTCGGCCCGATTAGCCTGAACAATAACGCCGTGATTGCGATCGCGACCGCTGCGGCTGAAAGGCCGATAGCGATGACGACGCCGAACGCCGAGAGCCAGCGCGCGCCGCCGCCGATCACGAGAACGTCGACAAAGGGCGTCGACAGCAGTAGCGCCATGCCGATGACCGACAGAGCAATCGCCGCGATCCGTATCGAGAACACGTTGGCAAGGTTCACCGGCGACGACATGATGAGGTCGAGGTCGGCGCGGGCGTAAAACACCCGGGTCACCGATTCGATCGCCTGCGACAGCATCAAGGCCCAGGCGAGAAGGATGGTCGCGGAGATAACGATCAACTCGGGCTTGCCGAGCGGGGCTTGCAGATCGGCGAAGCGTCCGATCACGGCGTAGGCCGGCAAGTGCATGATGGCGGCAAACACGATCAGCGCGATGATGGCGCGCTTTCGTTTTCCGCGGCTGCCGGTCATCATCGCCAGCCATTCGCGCCAGGCCAGCCGGATTTCGTGCCGGGCAAACCAGGTAAGCGCCGCGGCCGAACTCATGCGGCTGCCGCTTCCGCATCGACGAGGGCGATGAACATGTCTTCGAGGCTGGTGTCACCGCGGCCGTTCTGCTGGCGCAACTCCGTGAGCGTGCCTTCGGCGACCAGCCGGCCTGCGGCGATGACGCCGATCCGGTCGGCCATCCGCTCGGCGACTTCGAGAATGTGCGTCGTCATGATCACAGTGCAGCCGGAACGGACGCGCTCCTGCAGCAATCCCTTGACGTGACGTGCCGAGAGCGCATCGAGACCGGTCAGCGGCTCGTCCAGGATGATCAGCCGGGGATCGTGAACCAGCGCCCCGGCCAGCGCCACCTTCTGGCGCATGCCCTTGGAAAATCCCTCGCAGCGCCCGTGCAGATGCGGCTCCAGTCCGAGCGACACCAGAAGCTGGTGTGCAGAGGTTTCGGAAACCGCTGGATCGACACCCCAGAGGCCGGCGACGAATTCCAGATATTCCAGCGGCGTCAGCTTATCGTAGATCATCGGCTCGTCGGAAACCCAGGCCATGATCTGCTTGGCGGCGACGGGATCGGCGAGCGCATCGATGCCCAGTATCGAGACGGAGCCGGCGTCGGGCTTGAGCAGGCCGGCGACCATGCGCAAGGTCGTGGTCTTGCCGGCCCCGTTGGGGCCGAGCAGGGCATAGAACTCGCCGGTGCGAATAGTGAGGTCGAGCGCATCGACCGCCGGACGGTCAAAACGCTTCGTTAACCCTCGCACCTCGAGCGCCGATACATCCGCTTTCATGATTTCAGCGCGATCCAGTTGTTCGTCGCGGACCATGAACCGAAGAACTTTCGGCGCGGTGAATCTGGTGGACCAAATCGCGCCAAACCCCGCAACTTCCCGGGCTGCGGCATTTCTCCGCAATTGTTAACGACACAGCACGCAGCGCTTTGTTGACAGCGCTCAACGCTTTGGGCTCAATGCAGCGGGACATGTGCGGCTGCGTCGTGGAATACCACGCAGCGTGTAGACACAAGATGCGGAAGAGGCGATCGACAGAATCGCCCGGCATCGGGGAGGGAAATGATGCTGGACTTCGTTCAGCAGCTGGTGAGTGGCATCGCGCTCGGCTGCGTTTATGGCCTGATCGCGCTCGGTTTCGTGCTCATTTACAAGGCAACCGAGGTCGTCAATTTCGCCCAGGGCGATTTGATGATGCTGGGCGGATTCTTCGCCTTTACGTTCATCGGCATGCTCGGTCTTAACTACTGGCTTGGTTTCGCCGGTGCAGTGGCAGCCATGGCGCTGTTCGGCATGCTGGCTGAACGCGTGGTGGTGCGTCCGATCCTCGGCTATCCGCAGTTTTCCATCATTATGGCCACCATCGGGCTAGGATACTTCCTGCGCTCCGTGGTCGGCATGATCTGGGGCACCGACGATTTCAAGATCGAGACGCCATTCAGCGATGGCGTGCTGCGAATCGGCTCGCTGGTGCTGGCATACGACAAGCTGTCGGTGATCGCCGCCACCATCATCCTTTGCGCGCTGTTGTATCTATTCTTCAACCGCACCACGCTCGGCACAGCGATGCGTGCCAGCTCGGAGAACATGCTCGCGGCCTACTACATGGGCATTCCGGTCAAGCGCGTGGTCTCGATCGTGTGGGCGATCGCTGCGGCGGTTGCGACCGCCGCTGGCGTGCTGCTGGCGCCGATCACCTTCATTCACTCCAATGTCGGTCTGGTGCTGGGCCTGAAGGCGTTTCCCGCCGCAGTGCTCGGCGGCTTCGGCTCGATTCCCGGCGCCGTGGTCGGCGGCGTGCTGATCGGCGTGATCGAGAGCATGGCCGGCTTTTACCTGCCGCAGGGCTGGAAAGATGTCGCGCCCTACATCGTTCTTCTGGTGGTGCTGCTGCTCAAACCCGAAGGCCTGTTCGGTGTTCATACGCGGAAGAAGGTCTGATGCGATTCCTTTTCAAAACGGACTACGAAGACGACATCAAGCTGTTTCCGCACAGCGGCTACTACGTCTCCTACGGCATCCTGATTGCGTTTCTGCTGATCGCGCCGTTCGTGCTATCGAGCTACCTGGTCAGCCAGTTGGTGTTCGTCTGCATCTACGCCACCGTGGGGGTGGGGCTGATGATCCTCACCGGCTTCACCGGTCAGGCCTCGCTCGGCCACGCCGCCTTTCTGGCGATCGGCGCCTACACGGCGGCGTATCTGCAGCAATATAACGTGCCGTTTCCGGTCTATTTCCTGGCCGGCGGCCTGCTGACCGGCGTGGTCGGGGCGTTGGTCGGATTTCCGGCGCTGCGCCTGACCGGCATCTATCTCGTCATCGCGACGATCTCCTTTGCCTTCATCGTCGAGGAAGTGCTGGCCCGCTGGGAAAGTGTGACTCACGGCAACGAGGGCATGCGGGTCAAGACGCTGAGCCTGTTCGGGCAGGCGGTGCCGCAAAACGGCCCGACCTTCTACTATCTCTGCCTTGCCGTGCTGGTCCTCACCATCGTCGGCACGCTCAATCTCTTGCGCTCGCCGACGGGACGCGCCTTCGTCGCGATCCGCGACAGCGAGACCGCGGCGCGCAGCATGGGCGTCAACGTCTCGCTCTACAAGGTGAAGTCCTTTGCGATCAGCGCTGGTATCACGGGCCTCGCCGGCGTGCTGTTCGCCCACAAGCTCTCCTTCATCTCGCCGGAAATGTTCACGCTGCAGCTCTCGATCGAGTTCATCATCGTGATCCTGATCGGCGGCACCTTCAGCTTGCACGGCGCAGTGCTCGGCGCGATCTTCCTGGTCATGATCGATCCGTTCCTGACCTATTTGAAGGACGACATGCCCGGTATCATCGCAGGTATCGCGGCAACCTTCGGCGCCGATAGCGTGACGGCCACCAAAATTCACGCCAACGCCGCCGCGATTGCCTCGGCCAACGGGCTCAAGGGCGCAATTTACGGCGTGATCATCGTGCTGTTCGTGCTGTTCGAGCCGCTCGGCCTCTACGGCCGCTGGCTGAAGATCAAACTCTTCTTCCAGCTCTTCCCGCTTTACAAGCGCGCCACCTTCAAGCGCCAAAAGATCTACGTGAAATCGGAGCGGAACCGATGAGCTATTTCCGTGCAGAAAACCTGTCCCTGCATTTCGGCGGCCTCAAGGCGGTCGATTCCGTCAGCTTCGCGGTGGAGAAGGGCGAGATCCTCTCGATCATCGGCCCCAACGGCGCCGGCAAGAGTTCGATCTTTAACCTGATCTCGCGGATCTATCCGCCGACTTCGGGCAAGATATTCTTCGAGGATCAGGACATTACCGAGCAGCCGGCCTATGAGATCGCAGGCCTCGGCATTGCGCGTACCTTCCAGAACATCGAATTGTTCGAGAATGCGACCATGCTGAGCAATCTCTTGGTCGGCCGTCACCGTCACTCGAGCACGCAGCTCTGGCAGGAGCTCTTGTTCCTGCCGAGCGTGCGCGCCGGCGAAAAGATGCACCGCCGCCGTGTCGAGCAGGTGATCGAATTTCTCGACCTCGAAGCCTATCGCGATAAGCTGATCTCGGGACTTCCTTACGGCGTCCGCAAGGTGATTGAGCTCGCGCGTGCGCTGTGTTCGGAGCCGAAACTGATCCTGCTGGACGAGCCGTCATCCGGGCTGAATGTCGAGGAGACCGACGACATGTCGTTCTGGATCCGCGACATGAAGACCGAGCTCGGCATCACCGTGCTGATGGTCGAACACGACATGACGCTGGTCAATCGCGTCTCCGACCGCGTGATTGCGCTCAACTACGGCCGCGTGCTCGCGATGGGCTCGCCGTCCGAGGTGCAGCGCCATCCCGACGTCGTCGCCGCCTATCTCGGCGCATGAGGATGATGCCATGAGCGCTTCCGACATCATCCTCAAGCTCAGCAATATCGAGAGCTATTACGGGCCGATCATGGCCATCCGAGGCATCAGCCTCGAGGTGCCGCGTGGCCGCATCGTGACCCTGCTCGGCGCCAACGGCGCCGGCAAGACCACCGTGCTCAAGACCATCTCCGGCATTCTCGATCCGCAGAAGGGCTCGATCGAATTCCTGGGCAAGCCGATTCAGCGCATGGAAGCCGACAAGATCGTGCGGCTGGGCTTAAGTCACGTGCCGGAGGGACGCGAGGTGTTTCCGTTCCTTTCGGTACGCGAAAACCTGATGATGGGGGCCTATCCGCGCAAGGATCGCGAGGGCGTCGTGGAGGATCTGGAGCGCGTCTACGGCTACTTCCCGCGGCTGAAGGAGCGCATTAACCAGCCGGCGGGGCAGCTTTCCGGCGGCGAGCAGCAGATGCTGGCGATCGGCCGGGCGCTGATGAACCGGCCGACCCTGCTACTTTTGGATGAGCCATCGCTCGGCCTGTCGCCGATCCTGGTCAAGGAGATATTTACCATCATCAAGCGCGTCAACGAGGAGCAGGGCATGTCCATCCTCTTGGTCGAGCAGAACGCCAAGGTAGCGCTGGAGACAGCGCATTACGGCTATGTGCTGGAAATCGGCCGGGTCGTGATGAACGACACCTGCGAGCGGCTGATGAATTCAAAGGACATCCAGGAATTCTATCTCGGCGCCAAGGAAGAGGGTGCCCGCGGCGAACGGCGCTGGAAAAAGAAGAAGACCTGGCGTTAACCGTCGCAGTCAAAAGCATGGCGTTCAGAACGAGTTAGAGCTAGATTCAGGCCTGCTTCAAGAAAGCAAGACCGGTTGCCAGACCGGCACCTGAGGCAGGCGACAGAGGGAGGAAGACGCATGGCCAGACCGGCAGTGCTGACGGTCGCCGATACGATCGCGAAGAGTTTTCTGAAGTCCGTGGAAACCCGCGGCGACCGGCCGGCGATCCGCGAAAAGAAGTTCGGCATCTGGCAGCCGACCAGTTGGCGCGAGTGGCTGCAGATATCCAAGGACATCGCCTTCGGTCTGCATGCGTCAGGCTTCCGCCCCGGCGACGTCGCCTCGATCATCGCCAACGCAGTGCCGGAATGGGTCTTTGCCGACATGGGCATCCTGTGCGCCGGCGGCGTCTCTTCCGGAATCTATCCGACCGATTCGTCAGTGCAGGTCGAATATCTCATCAACGATTCCTCGACGAAAGTGATCTTCGCCGAGGACGAGGAGCAACTCGACAAGATCCTGTCGTGCCGTTCGCGGTGTCCGACGCTGCAGAAGATTGTCGTGTTCGACATGGAAGGCCTGAGCGGCTTTACCGACCCGATGGTGCTGTCGCTGGCCGAGTTCATGGCGCTCGGGCGCAACCACGAGCAGGACAACGAGGCGCTGTGGAACGAGATGATCGGAAGCCGCTCAGCGTCCGATCTCGCCATCCTCGTCTACACCTCCGGCACCACGGGTCCACCCAAGGGCGCCATGCATTCCAATCGCAGCGTGACGCATCAAATGCGCCATGCCAACGATCTGTTTCCATCCACCGATAACGAAGAACGGCTGGTGTTCCTGCCGCTCTGCCATGTGGCGGAACGGATCGGCGGCTATTACATCTCGCTGGCGCTGGGATCGGTGATGAATTTCGCCGAAAGCCCCGAAACCGTTCCGGACAATCTGCGCGAGGTGCAGCCGACCGCCTTCCTCGCGGTGCCGCGGGTCTGGGAGAAGTTCTATTCCGGAATCACGATCGCGCTGAAGGACGCGACCAATTTCCAGAAATGGATGTACCGCAACGCGCTCGCCATCGGTAATCGCGTGACCGAGTACAAGTTGCAGGGCGATATCCCGCCGCTACCGTTGCGGCTCGCCAACCGCGCCGCCTATTATCTCGTGTTCCGTAACATCCGCCGCATGCTCGGGCTCGACCGTTGCCGGCTGGCCTTTACCGGCGCGGCGCCGATCGCGCCGGATTTGATCCGCTGGTATCTCGCGCTCGGCATCGATATGCGCGAGGTCTACGGCCAGACCGAAAATTGCGGTGTGGCCACCGTGATGCCGCCCGATCGCATCAAGCTCGGTTCGGTCGGCAAGGCCGCGCCATGGGGGGAGGTGGCGATTTCACCGCAGGGCGAAATCCTGATCCGCGGCGATTTCCTGTTCATGGGTTATCTGAACCAGCCGGAAAAGACCGCCGAGACCATCGACGCCAAGGGATGGCTGCATACTGGCGATGTCGGCTCGATCGACAATGAAGGCTTCGTCAGGATCACCGACCGGATGAAGGACATCATCATCACGTCGGGCGGCAAGAACATCACGCCGTCGGAAATCGAGAACCAGTTGAAGTTCTCGCCCTACGTCTCGGACGCCGTGGTGATCGGCGACAAGCGGCCGTATCTGACGTGCCTGATCATGATCGACCAGGAGAATGTCGAAAAATACGCCCAAGACCACGACATTCCCTTCACCAACTACGCCAGCCTGTGTCGCGCGCCCGAGATCCAGGATTTGATTCAGCGCGAGATCGAGGCCGTCAACGTCAACTTCGCGCGCGTCGAAACCATCAAGAAGTTCTACCTGATCGAGCGCCAGCTCACGCCTGAGGACGAGGAGCTGACGCCGACCATGAAGCTGAAGCGAAGTTTTGTGAACAAGCGCTATGCGGCCGAAATCAACGCCATGTATGGCGAGCGGGCGGTGGCGTAAGGAAAACGGAAGTTCGAAGCGAGCATTGAGTAAGCGGCGAAGGACAACAAGGCCCTACCCTTCGCTCAACACGGGCCAACAAGGAGGATATTGCAATGTCGAAATCGTTTAGGGCGTTGGGCCTTGCGGTAAGCGCCCTTGCGCTGACCCAATTGCCGGCGGCAGCCCAGACCAAGGTTACCGATCAAGGCATCTCGGCCAGCGAGATTGTCGTCGGTACCCATCAGGATCTGTCCGGCCCGATCAAGGTCTGGGGCGTTCCGGTTTCCAACGGCATGAAAATGGCAGCCGAGGAAATCAATGCCGCCGGCGGCATCCATGGCCGCAAGATCAAACTGATCATCGAGGATAGCGGCTACGATCCGAAGCGCGCCGTGCTGGCGTCGCAGAAGATGGTCGAGCGCGACAAGGTCTTCGCCATGGTCGGCCCGATGGGTTCACCCACCGTGCTCGCATCGCAGGACATCCTGTTCGATGCCGGCGTGCTGCAGCTATTCCCGCTGACGGCTGCCGAATTCACCTTCAAGTTCGATCCGGCGAAGCCGCAGGAGCGGCTGAAGTTCAACAATTTGCTGCCCTATGTCGAGAGCACGCGCGCGGCGGTCAAGTACATGATCGAGGGTAAGAACTTCAAGAAGCCCTGCATCCTGTATCAGGACGACGAGTACGGAAAGAACGTGCTTGACGGCTTCACGCAGCAGGTCAAGGCGATGAAGCTGGAGCCGGCCTCGGTCACCAGCTACAAGCGCGGCGCTTCCGACTTCAGCGCGCAGGTCGCCAAGATGAAGTCCGACGGCTGCGATATGGTCGTGCTCGGTACGGTGATCCGCGAAACCATCGGCGCGATGGGCGAAGCCAAGAAGCTCGGCTGGGACGTCACCTTCCTCGGCGCCACACCGACCAACGTGCTGGAAGTTCCGGCGCTCGGCAAGGAGGCGGTCGAAGGCCTCTATGCAGCCTCGGGCTTCGAAATTCCGTACGAGGACACGGCAAAGGGCAAGGTCAAGGACTGGCTCGCCAACTACAAGAAGATGTTCGGCTCGGACGCCAATACGCAGGCGATCATCGGCTACAACGCCATGATGACCTTTGCGTTCTACGCCGAGAAGGCAGGAAAGGACCTGACCGGCCAGAAGATGATGAACGCGCTGGAGTCAGGCGAGCAGTTCCGCGACATCTTCAACTCGCCGCCGACCAAATTCTCCAAGACCGACCATCTTGCCAACACCATCACCCAGGTCCAGCAGATCAAGAATGGCCGCTGGGTGCTGGTCAAGGAAGGCCTGATGTTCTGAGGGAGCGGCTAGCTCCCAACGGTAAAAGCTAACGACATAGGGGCTGCGCGAGACGATCGCGCAGCCCTTCCTTTTTGCCGATGAAGCGTGGCGCGCTACACTCGCTATTGCGCTCTGCAGTTCTGCTCGCGCTGAAATCCGAATTCGAGGGAAGGGCGGTTTGATGAGCCGGAACACTGATGTCTGTGACAGGATCCGGCGCAAGCGCCAGTCAGGGCATACGAGGTGCGACGTTATTGAGGGCAGGGTGACCGTGGCGGATGCCGCGCGTGCCTTCGGGCTGGCCGATGACGACACAATCTACCGAACCATCGGAGGCATGGAGGCACAAAGAATCGCGACCCGTGTTCTCTCTGTTAACCTGGCTTACGGTTCGACGATCATGAGTATCCCGGATGCTGCCGATCTCTGGCGGCAGTTCGTGGCGCTATTCGATGGACAAAACGTCGAATTCTTCACAAATGCCGCAGCCATTCCCGACTCTTGGGCACCCGCTACCGCGGCCACGTTCGACATGGGCGTTCTTGTCATTGGAGCAACCAAGGTCGGCTGCCTCTGGGTAGAAGACGAGGACTGAGCGAGCGGATCGGCATCGCTTTACGCGCTCACGTCCGAACGACAAAGGGCTGCGCAATCGTCTCGCGCAGCCCTTCTGCTTCCATTTGCTCCAGGTTCGCGCTGGCGCGCGCCCGGGTTGACTACGTCACTTCGGCCTGATCGAGTCCGCCGTGCCCTGGATGAAGGCCTGCAGTTTCGGGATATCCTCTTCCTTCAGCTTGCCGGTGAAGTCGGGCATGCCGCGGTCGCGGAATGGGCCCTTGAACACGATGTCCTTCAGGTTGGTGATGGTTTCCGGGGCGACATAGCCGAGGTTCCGGATGTTGCCGCCGTTGTCGACGCCGGGCACGCTGTGGCAGGCAGCGCAGGCGGCGACGTAGATGGCGGTGCCTTCAGGGATATCCTTCGGGTCATACTTCACCCCCTTCAACAGGCCTTCGGTCTGGTACTTCGTGAAGGCGGGCAGCGGCGTCTTGCCGCCGAGCGCAAAGGTGTAGACCGTGCCGGGGCTACTCAACTCGGTGACCCGGATCCACTGGCCGATCACACCGCCCCAACCGACCGCGATCGACACATACTGCTGGTCGTCGATCATGTAGGTCGAAGCCGCCGCGACCACGCCGGTGCCGGTCGGGCTTTCCCAGAGTTTCTCGCCCGTCGTGGCATTGTAGGCGACGAAACGACCGTCGGCGGTGCCCTGGAATACGAGGTTGCCCGCGGTGGTGAGCGTGCCGCCATTCCACGGCGCCACGTGCTCGACGCGCCAGGCTTCCTTCTGCTTGACGGGATCCCAGGCCAGAAGACGCCCAAATGCCGGGTTTTTCGGTGGCGTGGCATTCAGAAGGAAGCCGACATTCCAACCCGTCGCGCTGGCGAACTTGCCGGGCTCAACGGCATTGTGCTTGAAGGCCTTTTCCGGCGTCAGGTTGGTGGGCACGCCTTGTGCTGGAATATAGGCAAGACCGGTCTGCGGATTGAATGACATCGGATGCCAGTTGTGGGCGCCGGCCGGGCCAGGAATGCTGTCATAGGCATCGTCGCTGCGCGCCTCCTTTATCTCGATCGGCCGGCCGTTGGCGTCGTAGCCGGTGGCCCAGTTCACATCGACGAAGTTCTTCGCCGAGATGAACTTGCCGTTGGTGCGGTCGATGACGAAGAAGAAGCCGTTCTTCGGCGCGTGGAGAATCACCTTGCGCGGCGCGCCGTCGATGTTGATGTCGGCCAGGATCATCGGCTGGGTCGCGGTGTAGTCCCAGTGATCGCCGGGTGTTTCCTGGTAGTGCCAGGCATATTTTCCGGTGTCTGCATTCAGCGCAACGATCGACGACAGATAGAGATTGTCGCCGCCGGCGGGACTGCGGATCTTCTGATTCCAGGGCGCGCCATTGCCGGTGCCGATATAGACGAGGTTCAGGTCGGGATCGAAGGTGATGGTGTCCCAGGCCGTGCCACCGCCGCCGTTGATCCAGTATTTGCCGGCGGGATCCCAGGTCTTGGCTGCGGCCGCCATCGATTCGTCCTCGAATGGCTTGGATGGATCGCCAGGCACGGTGAACCAGCGCCACGCCTGATTGCCGGTCTCGGCGTCATAGGCGGTGACATAGCCGCGCACGCCGAATTCGGCGCCGCCATTGCCAATCACCACCTTACCGTTGAACACACGTGGCGCGCCGGTGATGGTGTAGGAATGCTCCTTGCTGACAATGGTATCTTTTTCCCAGACCACCTTGCCTGTGGCAGCATCGAGCGCGAACAGCCGGCCGTCATAGGCGCCGAAATAAACCTTGCCTTTCCAGAGCGCGACACCCCGGTTGACCACGTCGCAGCAGCCTCGATAGCCCTTCTCGCGGTCGACCTTGGGATCGAAGGTCCAGATCCGTTTGCCGGTCCGGGCATCGATGGCGTGCACCACGCTCCATGACGCGGTCTGATACATGATGCCGTCGACCACGACGGGCGTTGCCTCGACGCCGCGGGAGGATTCGAGCGGATAGCTCCATACCAGTCCGAGCTGCTTCACGTTGTCGGCGTTGATCTTGTTGAGCTTGGAAAAGCGCGTCTCGGCATAGTCGAGGCCGATGGTCGGCCAGTCGTTCGAGGTCGCGGTGTTGGCCTTGATCGAGGCGCCGTCGACCGCCGAGGTGACGGCCTTGATGTGCTCGGGCGATCCCTTGGCGGGGCTCTGCGCAAGGGCGGCGCTGCAGGATAGCGTCAGGCCGAGAGAGATGGCGATCGCGGCCTGCGCCAGGCGCGGCGGTCGACGGGAAATAGCGGCAATTTCAGGAAGCAGACGGCAAGCGGAATCAACACGCGGCGAACGTATCATTTCATTCCCTCCCAATGATCTCTAGCGGATCTGGCGGAATGCTATGCCGGTGAGAAGGATCGCGTCAATCAAGCCGGGGCGCGAAATCAAAAAGAGAAAATTTGTCTCGTCATGTTTTCACCAAGCGAGCGCACGCTGGCATACAGGCTGCAGCGCACCATCTGCTAGAAACAAGGAAGATCAGGCAAGGAAAGCAGATCGTTGTCAGCCGTCGCCGCGCAACAATTGCGCGCCGTCATTCAGCCGGCGCATTCGTGTGATCGGTCCATGAGCCGGCCAGAGCGCTCACGACGAGTGGCGCCGCAGGGGTGCTGCCCGAGGCGCCGGCGAGCAGGGGAGCATCGGCATATCGCATCACGCCGTGCTGGCCGATCACGAATGTCGGCCGGAAGTTTCTGACATCGGCGTCCTCGACCATCGCCATGCGGCGGTTATCGAGCATCAGCCAGCGCCCATCCAGCCGCGCGGCAGCCACCGCGTGATCCTCGCCGCGGATGGTATCGCGCAGTACCACGATCCTGAGATCGTCGGACGCAAGCCCGGCGCGGCGCAAGGCCACGAATTTCGCAATCGCATAATCCTCGCAGTCGCCTTCACCGCGGGCGAGCGTTGCGAGCGGCGGCGTCCAGACGTCGATCCGGCCGTGCTGGGCGAGATCGCTCGCCGGCCGGATGGCGAGATTGAGGGCGCGGTTGATTTCGCCGAGCCGGGCGCGGCCTTCGCGCAAGCGCGCGGCGTCGACGATGTCGAGGAAAGTCAGCGCGGCCGGAGAGGCGCAGCCGTCACGGTCGCCTTCGCAAAGCGCAAGCTGCACCATTTCGTCGTCGAGCCGGTGCTGAACGCCGAGCCATTTGTCGCGTAGGCCACCACCGGAAAGGGAAGATGCCGCAAGCCCGAACGGCTCGGCCGATCGTTGCACCAATTCTGCCGGCGCTGAAGGCGCCAGTGTCTCGGCCCGCAGGTCGCTTGGCGCGAGAAAGGCCAGGCCGCACGCAACGATGCCTGCGCGCCAGACGCGCGCATAGATTGACAACCCCATCTGACGCCCCTTGTCCGGGCATCGGCGGGCTTGTTCTGCCTGCGCGTGACCGGATCATTTTGTGCGGGAGACAGGATGGCGGGGCGGGCTTTTGATCCGCTTAAGAGCGGGAAAGGGGCAGCCGTGAAGTGCGAAATAGCATGAACGTTGTATTGCTGGGGACGGTGCAATTTTTACGATTACTAGGGGCTCGCGGGTCATCGCATTAACCCTTTCGGCCCTGTTTGGCCGTGCGGTGCCGGATGCCGCGAAGGGAAATGCCGGTCGAGATCCGTGGCCCGACGAACCGGCGAAGTGATTCGCTGTCGGGCGCCCACAGCCTTGCTCGGGAAATGACATCAGGTGCGGTGCGGGAATAAGCCATTTAGACTGCTTATCTTTATGTCTTGGGCAGGCCGTGCCCATTTTTCAATCGGACCGAGGCAGATTCGGCCTTTTCTTCGCCACACTGTCGCCGTCCACTTTTTGCGGACCTTTTCGGTCCTGTTGCAGACTTACCCCATATAGAGGGTGTTCTCTGCTGGCCTGCTTTTGTGTTCCTTACCTGCGTGGTATGAAAACCCCGCAGGGAAATTTCATACTTCTTAACTATTTAGATCGGTGACCCATTGAACTACGCCGGCAAATTCGGATCGGGCGATCTCGGCCCTTTTTCCGGCGCGGATATTGGCCTTGGGGCATCGCCGTCACCGCACGGCCACTTTTCATCTTCCGGCAAGGTCCAGGTCGACAAAGTTTCGACACATGCGCCGTCGGACGCCATCATCATTTCTGATGCTCATCTGCTCTTCAGCGGCGACTTCAAACGGTCGGGCGTTGACCTGATCCTCTCAAGCGGCGACCGCGAGCTGGTGCTGCCCGATTATTTCAAGGGCGAGAAGCGCGCCGCGCTCGCATCGCCCGATGGCGCCCACCTGACCGGCGACATCGTCAACGCCCTGGCCGGGCACACCCAGTTCGCGCAGGCCGACGGCAGCGCCAGCGTCGCGCCGCAAATGATCGGCCATGTGACGAAGCTCGTCGGCAATGCGACCGCGATCCGCAACGGCGTGTCGATCATCCTGAACCAGGGCGATACCGTTCACAAAGGCGACGTCGTCCAGTCCGGCTCCGACTCGACGCTCGGCATCACCTTCATCGACGGCACCGTGTTCGGCCTCGCTTCGAACGCCAGGATGGTGCTGAACGAAATGGTCTACGACCCCAACGGGTCGGACAACAAATCGCTGCTCAGCCTGGTGCAGGGCACGATCTCGTTCGTCGCCGGCGCCACCGCCAAGAAAGGCGACATGAAGGTCGACACGCCGGTCGCGACCATGGGCATCCGCGGCACCGCGGTGCTGGTCGAGATCGACTTCGAGGTGCCCGGGTCGGGCGTCGCGCCGCCGGCGAAATTCCAGGTGCTGGTCGAGCCCGACGGCACCACCGGTTCGTACATCCTGTTCGACAAGACCACGCTGACGCCGATTGCGACCGTCAACCGGGCCGGCACGCAGACGATCATCAATGGTCAGGGCGGCGTCAGCTTCCAATCGTCGGTACAGCTATCGCCCGACGCGCAGAAGATCATCAGCGACGTGTTCTCGCTGAAGTTCACCGACCTGAACAACCCGAACACCAAGCTCACCACCAATTTTACCGACTCGATCATTCCGGAAACGCTGCTCCTCAAGCTCGCGAGCAACAGCACCGTTCCAGTCACGTTGCAGTTCATCAACGTTCCCGAGAGAATTGTGGCCGAGCGGGATCCGGCGCCGGTCGAGAAGCCCCCGCGCATTGCTGGCCCGCCGCTGGCGGCAGCGTTTGGCGGCGAGATGACGGAGCTGGCCGATGTCACCGGCAATGCCTCCATCAATACGACGTCCGGCGTGGTAAACTACGCCGATATCAACCCCGACGACAGGCCGAGCGTCAGCACGCAGTTTTCCTCATTCACCTATCAGAACGCGCAAGGCGTCGATGTAAGCGCCACGCTGACCGCGCAGCAACTCGCGGCGATCCAGGCTGTCAAGGTTCCGCTGGTCGTGACGCAGGACCCAAACGGCAAGAACTACGGCACGGCGACCTGGACTTACAACGTCGCAGACGGCGCTTTCGACTTTCTCGCCGCTGGCGAGACGCTTAAGCTGACCTACCTGGCACGCGTAGACACCAACTACGCGCCCGCCAACGAGACGACGTTCGTGCCGTTCACGATCGTCGTCACCGGCACCAACGACAAGCCGACGATCTCCGCGACCGGCGGCGAGATCACGGAGCGGATCGGCACCGGCAACACCACGATCGATGTCGTATCCGGCACCGTCACCTTCGGCGACGTCGACCTGACCGACCGTCCCGTCGTCAGCGTGGAAATCTCCACGACCGATCCGTTCCGCTATTACGACGCGGAGGGCAACGACGTCACGGCGACGCTGACGCCGGAGCAGTTGGCGGCGATCCAGGCCGTCGAGGTGCCGCTCAGCGTGGTGCAGGGGGGCGGAAACACCAACAACGGCTCGGCGAGCTGGACCTACAGCATCGAGGACAGCAAGTTCGACTTCCTCGCCAAGGGCGAGACGCTGGTGCTCAACTATGTCGCCAAAGTCGATGACGGCCATGGCGGCGTCATCACCACGTCGATCACGGTTTCCATCGACGGCGCGGACGTTGCCGTCTCCGGTACCAACGACCTTCCGACCATCGAGGTGACGAGCGCTGCGTTCCCCGAGCTGTCGAATCCCGGCCAACCGAATCCGACCGGGTCAACGGTGCTTCATAGCGTATCGGGCACCATCAGCTTCACCGACGTCGACTTGACCGACCGCCCGGTGGCGAGCGCGCAGTTCACGTCTTTCTCCTATGCGAATGCCGCCCACATCGACATCACCACGTCGCTCACCGCAGCCCAACTCGACGCGATCGCGAACGTGGATGTGCCGCTGACGGTGGCGCAGGCGAGCGGCAATGCCAACAACGGTTCGGCAAGCTGGAGTTACAGCGTTGCCGACGGGGCGTTCGACTTCCTCGCCGATGGCGAAATCCTTAACCTGACCTACACTGCAACCGTCGATGACAGGCATGGCGGCGGCGCGGTGACCAAGCCGTTTACCGTCACCGTCACCGGCAGCAACGATACGGCCGAGATCACCAGCGATCCGCAGGTCGCGACGATCGCGGAAAAGGCCGACACCCACAATTCGACGACGCCGGATACTGCCAGCGGCGCGATCACGTTCACCGATACCGATCTGACCGATACGCATGCGGTCACGATCACCGGCGTCGGCGCCTCCGGCGTCATGACCGGCCTCGCCAACGGTACGGTTCAGCTAAGCTGGCTGTCGCTGGGGGCGCTCGCCGATTCCACGGATGGCGTGCAGGGCTCGAAAACCTGGTCGTTCTCGGCGCCGGATCATTATTTCGACTATCTCGCCGACGGCGAGGCGGTCACGCTGACCTACACGGTGCAGGTCGATGACCATCATGGCGGCGTCGCGTGGCAGGATGTCGTCGTTACCATCAACGGCAGTAACGACGCACCCGAAATCGCTGGTATCGCGCAGCAGGGCCTCACCGAGCCGACCGGCAGCGCGGCGCTGACGACGACGATCCCGGTTACCTTCACCGACCTCGACCTGTCGGATGTCGGCCACACCGCAACCATCACCGACGCGGTGGCGACCGGCACGACGTCAGGTCTTGCGCTCGACGAGACGGCGCTGATTGCGCTGGTGACGCCGGGCGTGGTGACCAAGGCTGCGGGCTCCTCGGCCGGCTCGGTCGGCCTGTCGTTCTCAGCCGCCTCGACGGCGTTCGATTATCTGGCGAAGGACGAAGTCCTGACGCTGACCTACACGGTTGCGATCGACGACGGCGAGGGCGGGACCACGAAGACCTTTGTCGTCACCGTCACCGGCACTGACGACGCGCCGGTGATTGCCAATATCGCGCAAAAGGATTTGACCGAGCCGACCGATACGTCGGCGTTGACAGCGACGATTCCGGTGACATTCTCCGACGTCGATCTCAGCGATATCGGTCACACCGCCGCAATCACGAGCGTGATGACATCAGGCAAGACCGCGGGTCTTGCGCTCGACAATGCGGCGCTGATCGCCCTGGTCGAGCCCGGCACGGTGACCAAGGCTGCGGGTTCCTCGGCCGGCTCGGTCGACCTGTCGTTCTCGGCGGCCTCGACCGCGTTCAATTACCTCGCCGCCGGCGAGCAGCTGACGCTCACGTACACCGTCGCGATCGACGATGGCGACGGCGGAACCGCGTCCAAGGCTTTCACGATCACCATCACCGGCACCAACGACGCTCCGGTATTCCCCGGCACCGATCTCGCGCCGACCTATCAGGCGGGCGACGCGGCGGTCGCTCTGGCCGGCAGTGTCTCGGCCAGCGACGTCGACAGCAGCAATTACGCCGGCGGATCGTTCACCGCGGCCGTGACGGATGGCGGACACCAGGGCGACACACTCACCATCGCGAACGGCGACCTCATTTCGGTCAACGGCACCAATATCCTGTACGACGCCGACGGGGCGGCCGGCCCCGCCCACGCCCAGGTTGTCGGAACGCTTTCGGATTATGATACCAACAGCCTGACCGTTACGTTGAACGGCAGCGCCAGCGATGCGGCCGTCGCTGCACTGGCGCAGGCGATCAAATTCTCGAATTCCACGCCCGATCCAGTCGCCGGCGAGCGCACCGTGACCTTCACGCTCCAGGACGGCGGCGGCACCGCCAATGGCGGACAGGATTCGGCTTATTTCACCGCGAAGGTCGAAGTCGAGGCCGCCGCCAATCAGGCCCCGGACCTGAGCGCCGAAAGCATCAGGGTTGAGGAGAACGGAGACGCCGCAGTCGTCACCACCTTCTTTGACATCAAGCTCTCCGATGACGACTCGAACGTGACGATCCGGGCGAGCGCCTTGCATGGCGAGCTTTCATCGGTGGATGATGACAACGGCGGCGTTTTGGAGATCGATGGCACTGTTTCGGCGATCAATGCCAAGTTTGCTGGCGGCATCATTTACGCGCCGACGGACAACAGCGAGAGCGACATTGTTACAGTGACCGCCACGGACGGCCACAGCGACACCCTGAACTTCGTGTTCCAGCAATACGGATTGGAGGGTGCCACTCTGGCTGGGACGGGCGAGAAGGACGTCATTTTTGCAACTGGAGGCGACGACACGCTGAGCGGCGGTGCGAAAGCCGACCAGTTCGTCTTTGCGCCGGAATACAGCCCGAGCGCGGATATAATTACGGACTTTGCGGTCAGTGAGGATCATATTGATCTGCGCGCGTTCTCCGAGGTGGATTCGTCCAGTATCGAGACGTGGCTCGGTACCCATGCGACGCCGAGCCCGACAGATGACCGGGACACACTGATCACGCTCGACACCCACGACACGATCATCCTTAAGGGTGTCACCGCCGGCAGCCTGCATGCGAGCGACTTCATCGTCTCGCCGCATCACTAATATGGCCCTTCGCTATTCACGCCAGCATCCTTGATGCCGGTGCCATCTTCTGGCTTGTCTGGCGCCGCCAGTTGGCGAACAATCGAAAGCCATGAAGCGACTACGGGCCTTACCGAGGTGGTTCAAGCGGCGCATCGGCTATGCAAGGCTGCTGTGCCTTTTGCTGCTGATCGGGTTCGCCGCGCTGCGCGTCGCCGATCCGGCGCCGGTCGAGGAAATTCGTGTCAGGACCTTTGACGCCTTCCAGCGCATCGATCCGCGCAAGAAAACGGCGCGGCCGGTCACCATCGTCGATATCGACGACAAGAGCCTCGAGAAGCTCGGGCAGTGGCCATGGCCGCGGACGCGGATCGCAGCGCTCGTCACCGAGCTGACCGGGCTGGGCGCCGTGGTGATCGCCTTCGACGCCGTGTTTTCGGAGCCCGACCGACTCAATCCCGCCTTCGCAGCCGATGCGATCCCGCAACTCGACGAGGAGACCCGCGCCAAGCTGCGTTCATTACCGAGCAACGACCAGATATTCGCCGATGCGATCCGCAAGTCGCGCGTCGTGCTCGGCGAGTCCGGCCTGCCGGAGGAAATCACGGCCCTCGACAAGACGCTGCCGGTCACCGGGCTCGCGATGCTGGGCGAGGAGCCGCAACGCTTCATGTTCGAGTTTCCCGGCCTTCTGCGCAACGTCCCGGTGCTGGAGCATGCCGCCGCCGGGCGCGGCCTGTTCACCATCAAGCCGGAGCGCGACGGTATCGTGCGGCGGGTGCCGATGATCATGCAGGCTCAGGGCCAGACGATGCCCTCGCTGACCTTCGAGATGCTCCGCGTCGCCACCGGCTCCGGCACCATCCTGATCAAGGCCGAGAAGGCCGGCATCAAGAGCCTCGGCATCAGGGGCGTCCAAATACCGACCGATCATAACGGCCAGCTCTGGGTTCACTATGCCCGCAACGACGCCTCGATCTACGTTCCTGCCGTCAACGTGCTGGAAAAGAACGTCGCGCCCGACATGATTGCGGGCAAGCTGGTGCTGATCGGCACGTCGGCGGTCGGCCTCAACGACATCAAGACCACGCCGGTTTCGCGCGCCATGCCCGGGGTTGAGATCCATGCCCAGGTGCTGGAGAGCGCGCTGACAGGCGCGGTGATCTCGCAGCCGATCTACGGCATCGTCCTCGAATTTACGGCGGCGATGTTGTTCGGGCTGCTGGTGATTGCGTTCGCGCCGCTGTTCGGTCCGATCTCGCTGGTCATCGTCGGCGGTGCGTTTGCAACCGTTCTGGTCGGAACATCAGCGTATTTCTACGCGCAGCACCGCTTGCTGATCGATTTCACCTATCCCCTGATGTCGACTACCGCGATCTATCTTACGCTGATCTTTTCCTCCTTCGTGCGCGAGCAGGCCCAGCGGCGGCAGATACGTTCCGCTTTCGGCCAGTATCTGTCGCCGGCGCTGGTCGAGCAGCTCGCGCAGTCGCCGGAAAAGCTCGTGCTCGGCGGCGAGGAGCGCGAGATGACCATCATGTTCTCCGACATGCGCGGCTTCACCTCGATCTCGGAGACCTACAAGAACGATCCACAGGGCCTCACCGCGCTGATGAATCGTTTCCTCACGCCGCTGACCAACGCGATTCTCGACCGCAAGGGCACCATCGACAAATACATGGGCGATGCCATCATGGCGTTCTGGAACGCGCCGCTGGACGACAAGCATCACGAGCTCAACGCCTGCGAGGCGGCGCTCGACATGCTGGAGCGCGTCGACGAACTCAACGAGGCGCGCGAGCAGGAGGCCAAGGAAGAGGGGCGTCCGTTCATTCCGCTCAATGCCGGCATCGGGCTTAATACCGGCATCTGCGTGGTCGGCAATATGGGCTCCGACCAGCGCTTCGACTATTCGGTGTTCGGCGACAGCGTCAATCTGGCCTCGCGCCTCGAGGGGCAATCGAAGGAATACGGCTTTCCGATCATCGTCGGCTCCAGGACCGCGCTGGCGGTCAAGGACAAGTTCGCCATCCTCGAACTCGACTTCATCATGGTGAAGGGCAAGAAGGAGCCGGAGGTGATTTACGCCATCGCCGGCCGCGAGGACACCGCGCAGTCCGGCCGCTTCCAGCGCCTGCGCAACCTGACCATCGAGATGCTCGCCTGCTACCGCACCCGCGATTGGGACGGCGCGCTGGCCGCGATCGAGCGCGGCCGCAAGACCGACGAGGCAAATTCGCTGGAGCTGCTCTACAATTTGTACGAAGCCCGAATTCGCAACTATCTCAAAAACCCGCCGCCGGAAGACTGGAACGGCGCCTTCGCGCTGCTGACGAAGTGATGCGCTAACGCGTCATGCGCGGGCTTGACCCGCGCATCCATCGATCTTCAGATGAATCTTTCGAAGTGGCTGGATTGCCGGGTCAAGCCCGGCAATCCAGCAAATCGTAGATTCCATGGGGCGGTGAGCGTGCCCTCTCCGGTAGGTTTGGGTTTCCACACTCGAACCATCGGAGAGTCAGATGCAAGCATCGACCGTAGACACGCCCACCGCCGCACAGTTTGGCACGATTT